>NZ_JWMC01000098.1:0-290674 GCF_000812405.1 Pseudomonas sp. PI1 | reverse complement strand
CGCCTCAGCGGTCGCCATCGACGTGGCGAGTGTTGGGTTGCATGGCCGCCACGCTCCGGCGCAGGGCCGGCACGCTGCGTTGGCTCGGGTACAGGCGGTGTCGGGGTGATTGTTTCTGTAGGAGCGAGCTTGCTCGCGAACGGAGTTTCCCGATTGCTCTTGAGCTGGACCTGAGCGCGTTCCCTCTCCCCAGCCCTCTCCCTGAAGGGAGAGGGGGCTAGTCCGTGCCGAGAGGAAGATTGGTTTCAGTCGGTAATCTCCGTGCTAGCCGGCTAATGCCGAAACATCAGCGCACTCCGAACGGTCCCCTCTCCCTTCAGGGAGAGGGTTAGGGAGAGGGCGCTCTACAGCCCACCCCCCAAAGTCCCCGGTAGGCACGGTTCGCGAGCAAGCTCGCTTCTACGAAAAGCCAGCCCCTCAGCCGTAGCGCTTTTTCGCCTCGATAGCCAAACCGCTGCCAATACCGCCGAAGCGGTCGCCATCGACGTGGCGGGCGTTGGGCAGCATGGCGGCCACGCTCTGGCGCAGGGCCGGGACGCCGCTGGAGCCGCCGGTGAAGAACACGGTGTCGACCTTGTCCGGGTCGATGTCGGCATCGCCCAGCAGCTTGCCGATGCCGGCGCGCACGCGCTCCAGTTGCGGCTCTATCGCGCCCTCGAACAGTTCGCGGGTCAGTTCGGCCACCAGGCCCGGTTCGATGCGCGCCAGGTCGATGTCGCGGCGCTGGCTGTCGCTCAGTTCTATCTTGCTGGCTTCCACCTGCATCGCCAGCCAGTGCCCGGCGCGCTGTTCGATCAGGCGGAACAGGCGGTCGATGCCGGTGCCGTCGACGATGTCGTAGCGCATGTTCTTCAGCGCCAGCTGCGACTTCTGCGCGTACACCGCGTTGATGGTGTGCCAGGTGGCCAGGTTCAGGTGGTAGCTGGTGGGCATCAGCGCGTCGGACTTCATCCGGCTGCCGTAACCGAACAGCGGCATCACGCCCTGCAGGCTGAGCTGCTTGTCGAAGTCGGTGCCGCCGATGTGCACGCCGCCGGTGGCCAGGATGTCGGCCTGGCGCTCGGCCTGCTCGCGGCGCTCCGGGGCCAGGCGCACCAGGGAGAAGTCCGAGGTGCCGCCGCCGATGTCGACGATCAGCACCAGTTCCTCGCGCTGGATGCCGCGCTCGTAGTCGAAGGCCGCGGCCAGGGGCTCGTACTGGAAGGAGATGTCCTTGAAGCCGAGTTTCCGCGCCACCGCCACCAGGGTGTCCTGGGCCTCGCGGTCGGCTTCGGGATCGTCGTCGACGAAGAACACCGGGCGGCCCAGCACCACGGCCTCGAACTCGCGGCCGGCGACTACCTCGGCGCGCTTCTTCAGCTCGCCGATGAACAGCCCGAGCAGGTCCTTGAACGGCAGGGCGCTGCCCAGCACCGTGGTCTCGCTCTTGAGCAGGGGCGAGCCGAGCAGGCTTTTCAGCGAGCGCATCAGGCGCCCCTCGTAGCCTTCCAGGTATTCGCCCAGGGCCTGGCGGCCGTAGACCGGGCGGCGTTCCTCGGTGTTGAAGAAGACCACCGAGGGCAGGGTGATCTTGCCGTCTTCCAGTGCGATCAGCGGTTCCATCCCGGGGCGCCACCAGCCGACGGTGGAGTTGGAGGTGCCGAAGTCGATGCCCAGGGCGCGGGCGTCAGTGGAGTGCAGCATGGCGGAAAGGTCCGGCGAAAAAAACGGCCGCGCAGTTTACGCGAGTGCGCCTGGGCCTGCTCGACTATCGGCTCATGTGCCGCTGGACGGTGGAGGTTATAGAGTGCTTGGGAAGGCCTTGTAGTTTTGCTACATTTGCCATCCTGTAGTTTTGCTACATGAGTTTGCCGATTCCGCAGAACCCTTTCCCACTTCCAGGTCGCAGTTGGATCCCGCCATGCACAGAGCCTCCCACCACGAGCTACGCCAGAGTTTCCGGGCGTTGCTGAACTCTTCCTCCTGCTACCACACGGCATCGGTGTTCGACCCGATGTCGGCGCGCATCGCCGGTGACCTCGGCTTCGAGGTCGGCATCCTGGGTGGTTCTGTAGCTTCGCTACAAGTGCTCGCGGCGCCCGACTTCGCCCTCATCACCCTCAGCGAGTTCGTCGAGCAGGCCACCCGCATCGGCCGCGTGGCGCGCCTGCCGGTGATCGCCGACGCCGACCACGGCTACGGCAACGCGCTGAACGTGATGCGCACCATCGTCGAGCTGGAGCGCGCCGGCGTGGCCGCGCTGACCATCGAGGACACCCTGTTGCCGGCGCAGTTCGGCCGCAAGTCCACCGACCTGATCCCGGTGGAGGAGGGCGTGGGCAAGATCCGCGCGGCGCTGGAGGCGCGGGTGGACCAGGAGATGGCGATCATCGCGCGGACCAACGCCGAGGTGATCGAGGTGGACGACGTGATCCGCCGCACTTTGGCCTACCAGGCCGCCGGCGCCGACGGCATCTGCATGGTCGGCATCCGCGACTTCGAGCACCTGGAGGCCATCGCCCGGCACCTGAGCGTGCCGCTGATGCTGGTGTCCTACGGCAACCCGAAGCTGCACGACGACAAGCGCCTGGCCAAGCTCGGCGTGCGCATCGTGGTGGACGGCCATGCCGCCTACTTCGCTGCCATCAAGGCCACCTACGACTGCCTGCGCGAGCAGCGCGGCGTGGATGCCTCCGACCTGACCGCCTCGGAGCTGGCGAAGAAGTACACCCTGCCGGAGGAGTACCAGATCTTCGCCAGGGAATACATGGAAGTGAAGGAGTAGGGCCTTTCAGGCTTCCCCGTTCTCGCCGAGCTTCTCCAGCAGGTACTCGACCTGGGCGTTGAACGGGTAGAGCAGGGTGCCGGCCGGGCGCTCGGTCAGCCGCAGGTAGCGCCAGCGGGCGCGCATCGCTTCGCCTTCGACGCTGGCCGGCAGGGCGGCGAACTGCGTCTCGATGGTCTGCTGCAGGTTGGCGATGGCCTCGCGCAGGGTGTCGGTGTCTTCCCCCAGCAGGCGGTGGTTGGCCCGCTTGGCCTGCAGCAGGGCCAGGCGCTGCAGGTTGGCCGCCAGGGTCGCATCCCCCGGCGCGGCGCCGGGCTGGAGGCGGAATTCCTGCAGCAGCGCCGAGACTTCCAGGGCCTGGGCCAGCGCCTGGCGTAGCGCCGGGCCGCTCTGTTCGTAGCCGCTTTCCACCTGCGCCACCGTTTCGCCGTAGAGCGACCAGATGTCCTGCAGCGTCTCGCCGTTGTGCTGCTCGGCGACCTGGCCCTGGAATGCCTCGTCGAGCCGTTCCAGGCGCTTGAGGAAGCGTTCGTCCCCCGTGGCGCTGTAGAGCAGCAGGTAGCGCTGCGCGGCCTGCAGGGTGGCGTCGAAGTCATCGGCCAGGGCCGCGGTCGGCAGGCTGGCCAGCAGGCTCAGCAGCAGGGAAAGGACGAGGCGGTGCATGGGGCGGCTCCTGGCGATGGAGCCGCCATTCTTGGCGGCCCTCCCGGCGCCGGATATCGGACGATTCCGAAGCTGCGGTAGACCGCCTCCGCGTCCCCGTCAGGCGCCGGCCAGCTTGCCGAGCATGGCCTCGATCTGCGCGTTGAAGGGGTAGAGCAGTTGCTGGCCGTTGCGCTGGCTGACCTGCAGGTAGCGCCAGCGCTTGTCCAGTTCGTCGTGCAGGGCCGGGTCGCTCTTCGCCAGGGCATCGATGCGCTGCTGGATGCGCTCGTCCAGGGCCTTGACGTTCGCCGCCTCGGCTTCGGCGCGCGGGCCGTCGACCTTCTGCAGGTTGGCCAGGCGGGCGGTGAGCAGGGCGCGGCTGCGCAGGTCGTCAGCCAGGCCCGGGGTGGCCAGGGGGTGGGCCTGCAGGTAGGCGTCCAGGGGCTCGGCCAGCTTCAGGCTGCGGGCCATCTCGCCGTTCTGGTCGAGCTTGCGGGCGGCGTGCTCGGCCAGCATCTGCTGGCGGCCCTGCTCGTAGCTGGCCCAGAGCGCGCGCAGCGCGGTGGCGTCCTGGCGCTGCCCGAGGGCTGCTTGCAGGTGCTTGCCGGTGGCGTCCAGGCGGTCGAGGAAGCGCTCGTCGGCGGTGGCGCTGTACAGCAGCAGGTAGCGGTTGGCGTCGACCAGGTCGGCTTCTACGCCGGGGGCCTCGGCGGCCTGGGCCTGGCTGCCGAGCAGGGCGCAGAGCGCCAGCGGCAGGCAGTGGCGCAGAGGAGACGGGAGGATTCGCATCGGGGAACATCCATGGCGGGAAAGCGCGCTATTGTTCTCGTTGCGCGGCGCCCGGGGAAGGGGCTTTTCAGCGCACCCCGCCGCGTTTTCGCCCTTGCAATCGGCCGCCGGGGCGCCAATATCTGCAATCTGTACAAAGTTTGATCGGAGGTTGCCATGGCCAGTGGTTGGGCGAACGACGGCGCGGTGCAGGAACAGATCGACAGCACCATCGAGGACGCAGTCGCCCGGGCGCGCAGCCAGTTGCCCCGCGGCGAGAGCCTGACGCATTGCGAGGAGTGCGATGCGCCCATTCCCGAGGCGCGGCGCAAGGCCGTGCCCGGCGTGCGTCTGTGCGTGAACTGCCAGGCCGCCCACGACGAGCAGGCGGCCTTCGCCGGCTACAACCGGCGCGGCAGCAAGGACAGCCAGCTGCGCTGAGGCGCTTCACTGCAGCAGCGGGGGCTTGCCGGCGGCGCGCCTTTCCGCCTTCCACTCGTCGAGGCTGGGCGCGGCCTGGTCGCCGTCGAGCTGGTGGATGATCTCGAAGTAGTCCTGCTTCAGCGGGTCCTTCAGCACTTCGCTGCGTGGCTTCACTTTCACCGCATAGATGCGCTGCACGTTCTGGTGGTCGAACGCGCGCCAGTACTGCTCGCCCTTGAGCAGGGCGTAGCGGTGGCCTTCCAGGGCCCTGATCAGCGCCTCGCTGTCCAGGCTGTTGGTGCGCCGCACGGCGTCCGCCCACTGGTAGACGATGCCGTAGGCCGAGGCGGCGGAGCTGGACGGGTACTTCTGGTAGCGCTTCACGTAGTCGTTGACGAAGGCCTTGCCGCGGGCGCTGTTCTCCAGTTCCGGCACGCGCCAGGTCCAGGGCTCGGTGCCGACCACGCCCTCCATCACGCTCGGCCCGGCCTGCTCGATCACGTTCAGGGTGAGGTTGGGCGCGACTATCTGCATGCGCCTGGTCAGGCCGAGGTCGTGGGCCACCCGCATGGCCCGCTCCAGGTCGCGGCCGAACAGCACCAGGACCAGCACCTGGACGTCGCTGGCGGCCGCCTGGGTGAGGCTGTCGCGGTAGTGCGCGAGGCCGACGGCGGGGAAGGGAATGCGCCGCCCGGGGTGCTGGGCGCCGTCCTGCGTGCCGGTGGCCTGGCGCAGCGAGGCTTCGGTGGTGTGGCCCCAGGTGTAGTCGGAGGTGACGTAGAAGTAGCGGCTGCCCGGGTGCTTCTGCGCCAGGTACTGGCCCAGCACCCGGGCGCTCATCCAGGCGCTGATGCCCTCGCGGAACATGTAGCGGTGGCCGTCCTTGCCGGTGGTGTCGTTGGAGTAGGTGACGGCGCCGAAGTACAGCAGCCCGCGCTCGGCGGCGCGCTTGCCGGCGGCGATGGCCACGGCGCTGGAGGCTCCGCCGAAGAGCATGGCGGCGCCCTCGTCGGCCAGCTTGTCGACGTTGGCCACGGCCTTCTTCGAGCGCGAGGCGCTGTCGTGGCTGGACAGCCGCAGCGAGCGGCCGAGCACGCCGCCGTTGGCGTTGATTTCGTCGATGGCCAGCAGGGCGCCGCGCATCTGGTCGCGGCCTTCGTTCTGGTAGCTGCCGGTGCGGGGGTAGTTGAGGCCCAGGGTGATGGGATCGGCGGCCTGGGCGCAGGCGCACAGGCCCAGCGCCAGGGCCAGGGTGGCGGTCAGTCGTTTCATCGGGAGTCCTTGTTGTTCTGGAGGGACGGGCTCAGAGGCCCTGCCAGCGTAGGGGGTGGACTCCGGGGGGAAATGCGAAGCGGTGCCGGTGGGGGAGGTCTTCTGAATTTCCCTGGGGGATTTCAGCCGCCTGTAGGAGCGGGCCCTGCCCGCGAATCGCGCGCAGGGCGCGCTCCTACAGGGGAATGGCGTGGTGTACCGAGACGCCGTGCTCGCCTGTGGCGTAGGCGCGACTGTCTTGCAGGCTGCGCCGAGGCGCCTTCGTAGGATGGGTTGAGCTTGCGAAACCCATGCGGTGGCGGTGATGGGTATCGCTTCGCTCAACACCATCCTACGAAAAGCCGTGCTTCCTGGAGCGTAAGCGGGCCCTGCCCGCGAATCGCGCGCAGGGGAATGGCGTGGTGTACCGAGAAGCCGTGCTCGCTTGTGGCGTAGGTGCGACTGTCTTGCAGGCTGCGCCGAGGTGCTCTTCGTAGGATGGGTTGAGCTTGCGAAACCCATGCGGTGGCGGTGATGGGTATCGCTTCGCTCAACGCCATCCTACGAAAAGCCGTGCTTCCTGGAGCGTAAGCGGGCCCTGCCCGCGAATCGCGCGCAGGGCGCGCTCCTACAGGGGAGTGGCGTGGTGTACCGAGACGCCGTGCTCGCCTATGGCATAGGCGCGACTGTCTTGCAGGCTGCGCCGAAGCGCCTTCGTAGGATGGGTTGAGCTTGCGAAACCCATGCGGTTGCGCTGATGGGTATCGCTTCGCTCAACACCATCCTACGAGGGTGTTCTCAGAACAGGAAGTAACGCTGCGCCATGGGCAACACTTCGGCCGGCTCGCACCACAGCAGTTGGCCGTCGGCGCGTACCTGGTAGTTCTGCGGGTCCACCTCGATGTGCGGCAGGTAGGCGTTGTGGATCAGGTCGGTCTTCTGCACCGTGCGGCAGCCCTGCACCACGCCGATGGCCTTGTGCAGGCCCAGGCGGGCGTGCAGGCCGGATTCCCAGGCGGCCTGGCTGAGGAAGGTCAGGCTGGTGGCGTGGCGGCTGCCGCCGAAGCTGGCGAACATCGGCCGGTAGTGCACCGGCTGCGGGGTGGGGATGGAGGCGTTGGCGTCGCCCATCAGGCTGGCGGCGATGGCGCCGCCCTTGAGGATCAGGCTCGGCTTCACGCCGAAGAAGGCCGGGCGCCAGAGCACCAGGTCGGCCAGCTTGCCCACTTCGATGCTACCCACTTCGTGGCTGACGCCATGGGTGATCGCCGGGTTGATGGTGTATTTGGCGATGTAGCGCTTGGCGCGGAAGTTGTCGTTGCGCGCGCCGTCGCCGGGCAGGGCGCCGCGTTGCTTCTTCATCTTGTCGGCGGTCTGCCAGGTGCGCGTGATCACTTCGCCGACGCGGCCCATGGCCTGGCTGTCGGAGCTGATCATGCTGAAGGCGCCGAGGTCGTGGAGGATGTCTTCGGCGGCGATGGTCTCGCGGCGGATGCGCGACTCGGCGAAGGCCACGTCCTCGGCGATGCTCGGGTCCAGGTGGTGGCAGACCATGAGCATGTCCAGGTGTTCGTCGATGGTGTTGCGGGTGAACGGCCGCGTCGGGTTGGTGGAGCTGGGCAGCACGTTGGCGAAGCCGCAGGCGCGGATGATGTCCGGCGCGTGGCCGCCGCCGGCGCCCTCGGTGTGGTAGGTGTGGATGGTGCGGTCCTTGAAGGCGGCGAGGGTGGTTTCGACGAAGCCGGATTCGTTGAGGGTGTCGGTGTGGATGGCCACCTGCACGTCGAGGCGGTCGGCCACGCTCAGGCAGTTGTCGATGGCTGCCGGGGTGGTGCCCCAGTCCTCGTGCAGCTTCAGGCCGATGGCGCCGGCGCGCACCTGTTCCTCCAGCGGCAGCGGCAGGCTGGCGTTGCCCTTGCCGGTGAAGCCGATGTTCATGGGGAAGGCGTCGGCAGCCTGGAGCATGCGCGCCAGGTGCCAGGGCCCGGAGGTGCAGGTGGTGGCGTTGGTGCCGGTGGCCGGCCCGGTGCCGCCGCCGATCATGGTGGTGACGCCGCTCATCAGCGCCTCTTCGATCTGCTGCGGGCAGATGAAGTGGATGTGCGTGTCGATGCCGCCGGCGGTGAGGATCATGCCCTCGCCGGCGATGACTTCGGTGCTGGCGCCCAGGGCGATGCTCACGCCGGGCTGGATGTCCGGGTTGCCGGCCTTGCCGATGGCGGAGATGCGCCCGTCCTTCAGGCCCACGTCGGCCTTGACGATGCCCCAGTGGTCGAGGATCAGCGCGTTGGTGATGACGGTGTCGACCACCTCGGCCGCCGGCAGCTGGCCCTGGCCCATGCCGTCGCGGATGACCTTGCCGCCGCCGAACTTCACTTCCTCGCCGTAGACGGTGAAGTCCTGCTCCACCTCGATCCACAGCTCGGTGTCGGCCAGGCGCACGCGGTCGCCGACGGTGGGGCCGAACATGTCGGCATACGCTTGGCGGCTGATTTTCATGGTTCCCTTCCTCTCGGTTTAAAAGCCGCTGGAGGCTTAAGGCTGAAGGCTGAACGAAAAAGCGACTCCCTCGTCCAGCCTCCAGCGCTCTTATCGGCTCTTATCGGCTTTACAGATTGCCCATCACCCGCCCGGCGAAGCCGTAGACGCGACGCTCGCCAGCCAGCTCCACCAACTCCACCTCGCGGCTCTGCCCCGGCTCGAAGCGCACCGCGGTGCCGGCGGGGATGTTCAGGCGCATGCCGCGGGCCGCTTCGCGGTCGAACTGCAGAGCGTCGTTGGTTTCGTAGAAGTGGTAGTGCGAGCCGACCTGGATCGGCCGGTCGCCGCCGTTGGCCACGGTCAGGGCCTGGGTGCGGCGGCCGGCGTTGAGTTCGATCTCGCCGGGCTGGACGTCGTATTCGCCAGGGATCATGGGGGGCTCCTGAGGCCGAACCTGTCGGTGTGGGGTTGACGACTGTTTTTCATGCGCAGCTTCCCTCGATTCGCTGGAGGCTGAAGGCTGGAGGCTGAACGAAAAAGCGGCTCCCTCGTCCAGCCTTCAGCCTCCAGCGGCTTTTCTCGTCTTTTGTCAGGGCGTATCCCGCACATCGAGGACCAGTTGCATGAAGGTCAGGTCGAGCCAGCGGCCGAACTTCTGGCCCACCTGCGGCATCTGCCCGGTGGTGGCGAAGCCCAGGCGTTCGTGCAGGCGGATGGAGGCGGCGTTGCCGCTCTCGATGGCCGCCACCATCACGTGCAGGCCCTGGGCGCGGGCGCGCTCGATCAGCGCCTGCATCAGTTGCGGGCCGACGCCCTTGCCGCGTTGGTCGGCGCGCACGTACACCGAGTGCTCGACGGTTTCGCGGAAGCCGTCGAAGGCGCGCCAGGGGCCGTAGCTGGCGTAGCCCACCACTTCGCCGGCGTCTTCGGCGACCAGCACCGGGAAGCCCTGCTGGGCGCGCAGTTCCAGCCAGGCGCGGCGGTTGTCGAGGTCGATGGCGACCTCGTTCCAGATCGCGGTGGTGTTGAGCACGGCGTCGTTGTAGATGTCGCGCAGGGCGCCGAGGTCGGCTGGGATGGCGTCGCGGATCAGCATTGCGGTGTTCCTTCAGGCAGGTTCGTTCGAAAGCGGCCGCTGGTCAGGCGATGGGCTGGTGCACGGTGACCAGCTTGGTGCCGTCGGGGAAGGTGGCTTCCACCTGGATCTCCGGGATCATCTCCGGCACGCCTTCCATCACCTGCTCGCGGCTGAGCAGGGTGGTGCCATAGTGCATCAGCTCGGCCACCGTGCGGCCGTCGCGGGCGCCTTCGAGCAGGGCGGCGGAGATCAGCGCGATGGCTTCCGGGTGGTTCAGCTTCAGGCCGCGGGCCAGGCGCCGTTCGGCCACCAGGCCGGCGGTGAAGATCAGCAGCTTGTCTTTCTCGCGGGGCGTCAGATCCATCTCAGGTGCTCCAGATTCTGGGGGGGACGGCCTCGCGGCCGAGCAGCGCGGGCCGCAGCGCGCGCCAGAGTTCGATGAGCCAGGCGCGGGCATGCAGCGCCTCGGCGGCCAGGCAGCGGGCGACCAGCAGGCCGGGTAGCTGGGTGACGTTGCCGCGGCCCTGGCAGGGTAGCGCGCGGCAGGCTTCCAGCAGCTCGGCGTCGATCTGCCCGCTGGCGATTAGCGTGGCCATGACCGGCTGCCCGGCCAGGCCGATGGGCGAGTCCAGCAGGCGCTCGCCGCCGTCGATGCGCTGGCGTTCGTGCCACAGGCGGCGGCCGTCGCGGCGGATGTCCAGGGTGGCGGCGAAGCGGCCCTGGTCGAAGCGCTCGCCGGCGGCGGGGCGGCCGAGGGCGACCACGTCCCAGTAGAACAGGCGGGCGTCGCCCTGCAGGTCGATGTCGGTGTGCAGCTCGGCCCGGGCGCCGGAGAAGACGATGGTTTCCTGGGGCAGCCATTCCAGGGTGGCGCCGGCCTCGACGCGGATGCGCAGGCGCTGGCTGGCCGGCGTGGCGGCGCGATACCACTTGGCCGCGCCGGGGCTGGTGAACTGGGCCCAGGCATCGGGGCCGGCGTGGATGTCGAGGGCTAGGGTGTCGCCGCCGGCGATGCCGCCGGGCGGGTGCACCACGATGTGCTGGCAGACCTGCGGGCCCTCGGCGTACAGGTGCTTCTGCACCCGCAGCGGCCCCAGGTGGCGCCGCGTGACCGGCCGCGTGCCGTCGCCGACGCGGGCATAGGCCAGCTCCAGTTCGGCGTGCCAGGCGGGGTGGAAGAGGGCGGCGGGTGCGTTCATGGGGCTCGGTTCTGCGGCGGTTGCCCTGGGTAGAGCAATTGGCGTGCCTTCTGCGCCAGGATAGTGCGTGGGCCTGGCAAGCCTGGGCGGCAGCGGGGGATGGGGTTGTCCGAGTGGTCAGCTATGGGCGCGATTGCGGTGCGTTGGAACGCGCCATGCACCATCATGGAGCGTAGGGCGAATAACCGTTCGCGGTTATCCGCCGCTACACCAATCTCCCTGGCCGCTCCGAAGTCGGCCTGGGTGGTGCCCAGGTCGACACCGAGCGGCCTGGGGCCAAGGTCAAACGGCGTATAACGCCGGAGGCGTTATACGCCCTACGTCAGATGGCCACCAACCCGCGCACCTCTTCGCTTTCCATGTCCGCGCCGCGGCCCTGCTGGACGATCTCGCCGCGGGCCATCACCAGGTACTGGTCGGCCAGTTCGGCGGCGAAGTCGTAGAACTGTTCCACCAGCAGGATGGCCATGTCGCCGCGCTCGGCGAGCTTGCGGATCACCGCGCCGATCTCCTTGATCACCGAGGGCTGGATGCCTTCGGTGGGCTCGTCGAGGATCAGCAGGCGCGGGCGGCTGGCCAGGGCGCGGCCGATGGCCAGCTGTTGCTGCTGGCCGCCGGAGAGGTCGCCGCCGCGGCGTTGCTTCATCTCGCGCAGCACCGGGAAGAGTTCGTAGATGAATTCCGGCACCTGCTTCGCCTCCCTGGCGCCGAAGCGGGACAGGCCCATCAGCAGGTTCTCCTCCACGCTCAGCCGCGGAAAGATCTCGCGGCCCTGGGGCACGTAGGCGATGCCGGCGCGCACCCGCTGGTGCGGCCTGAAGCCGGTGATGGCCTTGCCCTCCCAGCTGACGCTGCCCTCGCGCGCCGGCACCAGGCCCATCAGGCAGCGCAGCAGGGTGGTCTTGCCCACGCCGTTGCGCCCGAGCAGGCAGGTGACTTCGCCGATCTTCGCGTCGAACGACAGGCCGCGGAGGATGTGGCTGCCGCCGTAGAACTGATGTAGTTGGCTGACTTGTAGCATGTCGTTTTCCTTTTCAGCGCTGGAAGCCCGAGGCCGGAAGCTGGAAGCAGAGCGGCTCCGGCTTCCAGCTTCTGGCTTTCGGCTTCAAGCTCAGCGTCCCAGATAAACCTCGATCACCTGCTCGTTCGCCTGCACTTCTTCCAGCGAGCCCTCGGCCAGCACGTGGCCCTGGTGCAGCACGCTGACGTGGTCGGCGATGCTGCCGACGAAGCCCATGTCGTGCTCCACCACCATCAGCGAATGCTGGCCGGCGAGGGACTTGAAGAGTTCGGCGGTGAATTCGGTCTCGGCGTCGGTCATGCCCGCCACCGGTTCGTCGAGCAGCAGCAGTTGCGGCTCCTGCACCAGCAGCATGCCGATCTCCAGGAACTGCTTCTGGCCGTGGGAGAGCAGGCCGGCTGGGCGGTTGCGCGAGTCGCGCAGGCGGATGGTGGCCAGCACTTCCTCGATGCGGTCCTTCTGCTCGCCGGAAAGCTTCGCCCGCAGGCTGGCCCACACCGACTTGTCGGCCTTCTGCGCCAGCTCCAGGTTCTCGAACACCGAGAGCGCCTCGAACACCGTGGGCTTCTGGAACTTGCGGCCGATGCCGGCCTGGGCGATTTCCACCTCGCTCATGCGCTGCAGGTCGTAGGTCTCGCCGAAGTACGCCTTGCCGCTGTCGGGGCGGGTCTTGCCGGTGATCACGTCCATCAGCGTGGTCTTGCCCGCGCCGTTGGGGCCGATGATGCAGCGCAGCTCGCCGACGCCGATGTACAGCGTCAGGTCGCGCAGGGCGCGGAAGCCGTCGAAGCTGACGTTGATGTCCTCCAGGGTGAGGAGGGTGCCGTGGCGCACGTCCAGGCCCTGGCTTGCGCTGGCGCCCAGGCCGACGGCGTCGCGGCCCGTGCCGCTGGGATCGAAGGCCGGTTCCAGCATCAGGTGGGGGACGGCTCTCATTGCGCTTTCTCCCGCTCGATCAGCCCGAGGATGCCCCGCGGCAGGTACAGGGTGACGACGATGAACAGGGCGCCGAGGAAGAACAGCCAGTACTCCGGGAAGGCCACGGTGAACCAGCTCTTGGCGCCGTTCACCACGCCGGCGCCGAGCAGCGGGCCGAGCAGCGTGCCGCGCCCGCCCAGGGCCACCCACACGGCGGCCTCGATGGAGTTGGTCGGCGACATCTCGCTGGGGTTGACGATGCCCACCAGCGGCACGAACAGGGCGCCGGCCAGGCCGCAGAGCACCGCGCTCAGGGTCCAGACGAACAGCTTGTAGCCGCGCGGGTCGTAGCCGCAGAACATCAGGCGGTTCTCGGCGTCGCGCAGGGCGGTGAGCACCCGGCCGAACTTGCTGCGTGCCAGGGCGAAGCCCAGCGCCAGGCTGGCCGCCAGCAGCAGGACGATGGCCAGGAACAGCGCGGCGCGGGTGCCCGGCGCGGTGATCGAAAAGCCCAGGATGCTGCGGAAGTTGGTGAAGCCGTTGTTGCCGCCGAAGCCGGTCTCGTTGCGGAAGAACAGCAGCATGCCGGCGAAGGTCAGGGCCTGGGTCATGATCGAGAAGTACACGCCCTTGATCCGCGAGCGGAAGGCGAAGAAACCGAACAAGAAGGCCAGCAGCCCCGGCGCCAGCACCACCAGGCACAGGGCCCAGAGGAAGTGCTGGGTGCCGGCCCAGTACCAGGGCAACTCGTTCCACGACAGGAAGGTCATGAACGCCGGCAGGCCGTCGCCGGCCGCCTCGCGCATCAGGTACATGCCCATGGCGTAGCCGCCCAGGGCGAAGAACAGGCCGTGGCCGAGGGACAGCAGGCCGGCGTAGCCCCAGACCAGGTCCAGGGCCAGCGCGACTATGGCGTAGCAGAGGATCTTGCCGGTCAGCGTCAGGCCGTAGGCCGACAGGTGCAGGGCGCTGGTCTCGGGCAGCAGGTGCAGCAGCGGCAGGATCAGCAGCGCGACGAGGGCCGCGCCGACGATGCCGGCGGTGACTCGCGGGCCGGCCTTCTGCGCGGCCGTCACGGTGAGTGGTTGGTTCACGGGCAGATCTCCCTCGATTCCTGTAGGAGCGAGCTTGCTCGCGAACAATCCCCGCTGCGAAGTCGTTCGCGAGCAAGCTCGCTCCTACGAAGAGCAGCTGGTTCGGGCATTGGCGTTTTCATCAATCGATGACCCTCCCTTTCAGGGCGAACAGCCCCTGGGGGCGTTTCTGGATGAACAGGATGATCAGCGCCAGGATCAGGATCTTGCCCAGCACCGCGCCTATCTGCGGTTCGAGGATCTTGTTCGCCACGCCCAGGCCGAAGGCCGCGCAGACGCTGCCGGCCAGCTGGCCGACGCCGCCGAGCACCACCACCAGGAAGGAGTCGATGATGTAGCTCTGGCCCAGGTCCGGGCCGACGTTGCCGACCTGCGACAGGGCCACCCCGCCGAGCCCGGCGATGCCCGAGCCGAGGCCGAAGGCGAGCATGTCCACGCGCCCGGTGGGCACGCCGCAGCAGGCCGCCATGTTGCGGTTCTGCGTCACCGCGCGGACGTTCAGGCCCAGCCGCGTGCGGTTGAGCAGCAGCCAGGTGAGCGCCAGCACGAACAGGGCGAAGCCGATGATGACGATGCGGTTCCACGGCAGCACCAGGTTCGGCAGCAGCTGGACGCCGCCGGACAGCCAGGCCGGGTTGGCCACCTCGACGTTCTGCGCGCCGAACAGCACGCGCACCAGCTGGATCAGCACCAGGCTGATGCCCCAGGTAGCCAGCAGGGTTTCCAGCGGGCGCCCGTAGAGGTGGCGGATCACCGTGCGTTCCAGGGCCATGCCAATGGCCGCGGTGACGCCGAAGGCCACCGGCAGCGCCAGCAGCGGGTAGAACTCCAGCAGGCCGGGGGCGAAGCGTTGCAGCAGCGACTGCACCACGTAGGTGGAGTAGGCGCCGAGCATCAGCATTTCGCCGTGGGCCATGTTGATGACGCCGAGCAGGCCATAGGTGATGGCCAGGCCCAGGGCCGCCAGCAGCAGGATGGAGCCCAGCGACAGGCCGCTGAAGGCCTGGCCGAGCAGGTCGCCGACCATGAGCCGGCGCTTGACCTGGGCCAGGCTGGTGGCGGCGGCGGTGCGTACCTGTTGGTCGGCCTCCACGGCCGGGTCGAGCAGGTTCTGCAGGCGGGTGAGGGCCAGCGGGTCGCCGGAGTCGCCGAGCAGGCGCACGGCGGCCAGGCGTACCTGCGGGTCGGCGTCGGCCAGCTGCAGGTTGGCCAGGGCCAGTTGCAGGGCGGCTTTCACCTTGTCGTCGGTTTCCGCGCCGGTGCGCTGGGCGAGCAGGTCGCGCTGCGCGGGCTTGGCGGTCTTCTGCAACTGGCGCGCGGCTTCCAGGCGCAGCGTCGGGTCCTGCGCCACCAACTGGTGGCTGGCCAGGGCGGTGTTGAGCAGGCCGCGCAGGCGGTTGTTCAGGCGCAGCTTGTCGGGCTCGCCGGCGGGCGGGGCGTCGCCTTCGGCGGCGCGGTACTGCTTGTCGTCGCCGAGGAGGAAGGCATGGTTCTGCGCGTCGACGGCGAAGCGCCCGGCCTGGATGGCTTCGAGCAGCGGCAGGCGCTCGGCCTCGGGGGCGGCGGCCCAGTGTTCGAGCAGCGCGGCGCGGCCGGCGTTGTCGGCGGCGGCGAAGTCCTGCGCCGGGCCGGCCTGCGCGGGCAGGGCGAGGAGGGTGGCCAGCGCCAGGGCGCAGGCTCGGATAAGACGGATAAGGGCGGGTGGGGGCATGGGTTTTTTCGTTGGTTGGAGGCTGGAAGCTGGAAGCTGGAAGCTAGAAGCTGGAAGCTAGAAGCTAGAAGCGAGACCGCGTCGCTTTTGGCTTTCAGCTTCCAGCTTCCAGCTTCCAGCTTTTTCAATTCAGTCCTGCTTCTTGTCGTTGCCCGGGATGAACGGGCTCCAGGGCTGGGCGCGGATCGGCTCGGGGGTCTTCCAGACCACGTTGAACTGCCCGTCGTCCTGGATTTCGCCGATCATCACCGGCTTGTGCAGGTGGTGGTTGGTCTTGTCCATGGTCAGGGTGAAGCCCGAGGGCGCCTTGAAGGTCTGCCCGCCCATGGCTTCGCGGACCTTGCCGACGTCGGTGCTGCCGGCCTTCTCCACGGCCTGGGCCCACATGTGAATGCCGACGTAGGTGGCTTCCATCGGGTCGTTGGTCACGGCGGTGGCGTAGTTCGGCAGGTTCTTCGCCTTGGCGTAGGCCTTCCAGTCGGCGACGAACTTCTCGTTCTGCGGGTTCTTCACCGACTCGAAGTAGTTCCACGCCGCCAGGTTGCCCACCAGCGGCCTGGTGTCGATGCCGCGCAGTTCTTCCTCGCCCACCGAGAAGGCCACCACCGGCACTTCGGTGGCTTCCAGGCCCTGGTTGGCCAGTTCCTTGTAGAAGGGCACGTTGGAGTCGCCGTTGACGGTGGAGATCACCGCGGTCTTGCCGCCGGCGGAGAACTTCTTGATGTCGGCGACGATGGTCTGGTAGTCGCTGTGGCCGAACGGCGTGTAGACCTCCTGGATGTCCTTGTCGGCCACGCCCTTGCTGTGCAGGAAGGCGCGCAGGATCTTGTTGGTGGTGCGCGGGTAGACGTAGTCGGTGCCGAGCAGGAAGAAGCGCTTGGCGGCGCCGCCGTCCTCGCTCATCAGGTATTCCACCGCGGGGATGGCCTGCTGGTTCGGCGCGGCGCCGGTGTAGAAGACGTTGGGCGACATTTCCTCGCCCTCGTACTGCACCGGGTAGAACAGCAGGCCGTTGAGTTCCTCGAACACCGGCAGCACGGATTTGCGCGAGACGCTGGTCCAGCAGCCGAAGACCACCGCGACCTTGTCCTGGGTCAGCAACTGGCGGGCCTTCTCGGCGAACAGCGGCCAGTTCGACGCCGGGTCGACCACCACCGGCTCCAGCTTCTTGCCGTTCACCCCGCCCTTGGCGTTGATTTCGTCGATGGTCATCAGCGCCATGTCCTTGAGCGAGGTCTCGGAGATGGCCATGGTGCCGGACAGCGAATGCAGGATGCCGACCTTGATGGTCTCGGCGGCCTGGGAGCCGAAGGGGAACAGGCCGGTGAGCAGCAGCGCGCTCACCGCCAGGGTGCTTTTCAACAGGGGACGACGTTTCATCGCGGCAGCCTCCTTGGCTTCCAGTACCTGGGAGGGTGCCGGGCGGATTCTGGGCCGTCGCCTGTGCAGCCTCCCGAAATGGGTAGGGGACCCCTGCGGGTCGGGAGGTCTATCGCAGCATCCGTGCCAAGCAGCGCAAAGCCCTGTGCCAGAGGGCTTGCGCGGCGTTTTTTGCCGTTTCGCTCGGGGTTTTCGCGGCGCCATTCTGGTGCGCCGAGGGGGCGTGCGGACGATTCGCCCCCAATTGGGGCGCGCCGCTGTGTGACGCCGGTCTCAGGGCGCGGGCAGGAAGTAGCCGCGCACGCCGGTCATGATGATCTGCGCGGCCAGGGCGCAGACGAACAGGCCCATCAGCCGGCTGACGATCTGCAGGCCCTGCTCGCCGAGCATCCGCTCGATGCGGTCGGACAGGAAGAGGGTGACGCCGAGGGTGAGGCAGGCGAGGACGATCGCCAGCAGCGCCAGCAGCTTGTCCTCCCAGTGCTGGCCGACGCCCATCACCAGCAGCGCGCCTATGGTGCCGGGGCCGACGGTGATGGGGATGGTCAGCGGGACGATGGTGACGTCCTGCTGCACGTTGTCGCTCTGCACCGCCGAGCGCCCCTGGGCCATGCCCAGGGCGGAGATGAACAGCACGCTGCCGGCGCCAATGCGGAAGGCGTCGGCGGTGATGCCGAAGAGGGTGAAGATGTAGCGCCCGAACAGGTACAGCAGCACGCTGGCGACCAGCGCCGCCAGGGCCACGCGCCAGGCCATGTGCTTGCGGTCGCGCGGGGCGAAGCCGCGGCTGAGGCTGATGAAGCAGGAAAGCACGAAGAAGGGGCTGTAGAGCACCAGCATCTTCAGGTACACGCTGAACAGCACATGCATGGGGGGATCTCGTCCGGGTGAGATGGCTCTGCTGGGGCTGAAGCATAGCGGGCGGGGTGGGCGGCGGTCATTGCCTGGGGGCGGGTTTTGGTGGGGGTTTTATTGTAGGAGCGAGCTTGCTCGCGAAGGGTGTTCACCGGTGATGTCGGTGTATTGGCTCGGCTCCTTTCCCCTCTCCCCAGCCCTCTCCCTGAAGGGAGAGGGGGCTTGTCCGC
The DNA here is from genome assembly GCF_000812405.1 of Pseudomonas sp. PI1. Classification (NCBI taxonomy): domain Bacteria; kingdom Pseudomonadati; phylum Pseudomonadota; class Gammaproteobacteria; order Pseudomonadales; family Pseudomonadaceae; genus Pseudomonas; species Pseudomonas sp. PI1. The sequence continues at coordinate 272,856 of NZ_JWMC01000098.1, read as the reverse complement.
GCCGAGAGAAGTGATGGTTTCAGCCGGAAACCTTTGGCGTTGCCGGCTGACGCCAGAACACCCAGCCCTGCCCAACGGTCCCCTCTCCCTTCAGGGAGAGGGTTAGGGAGAGGGGCGGGGTCAACCCGAAACACCGCAGCCACCGGGAAACGCCCTTCGCGAGCAAGCTCGCTCCTACACCCTCCGGCAGACACAACGCCCGTAGGATGCGGTTGAGCGGAGCGATACCCATCACCGCAACCGCATGGGTTTCGCAAGCTCAACCCATCCTACGAAAAGCACCTCGGCGCCGTGATGGGCGTCAGGACGGCAACGCCGCGTCGCTCTGCTGGCGCAGGCGGCGTTCGCGTTCGGCTACCCAGTAGGCCACCAGTTCGCGCAGTTGCGACAGTTCCACCGGCTTGGCCATGTGCCCGTCCATGCCGACCAGGCGGGCGCGTTCCTTGTGTTCGCTGAGGATGTGCGCGGTGAGCGCCACCACCGGCGTGTGCGGGCGGTGTTCGCTGGCTTCCCAGGCGCGCAGGCGCTCGGTGGCGGAGAAGCCGTCGAGCACCGGCATCTCGCAGTCCATCAGCACCAGGTCGTACTGGGTGGCCTTCATCGCGGCCAGGGCTTCCTCGCCGTTGCTGGCGGTGTCCGGCTGCAGGTCGAGCTTGCCGAGCATGCCGCGGATGACCTTGGTGGAGATGCTGTTGTCCTCGGCCACCAGCACGCGGAAGTCGCTGGGCGGGCTCAGCGGCGCGGGTTCGGCGGCCGCCGGCAGGTAGTTGGTCACGCCGCTGGGGCCGCGCTGGGCCAGTTCGTCGGCGAGGGTGGCCTTGAGCGTGTAGCCGGCCACCGGCTTGGCCAGGATGCGCTTGATCCCGGCGTTGCGGGCGATGATCTTGCTCGGCGCGTTGCTGATGCCGGTGAGCATGATCAGCAGGATGTCGTGGTTGAGGTTGGGGTCTTCCTGGATCTTGGTCGCCAGCTGCATGCCGGTCATGCCGGGCATGTCCTGGTCGAGCAGGACCACGTCGAAGTATTCGCGCAGGTGCGCCTTGGTGCGCAGCAGGGCCAGGGCTTCCTTGCCGGAAGCCACGGCGCTGACGTTCATGCCCCAGACGCTGCACTGCTGCACCACCACCTTGCGGCAGGTCTGGTTGTCGTCCACCACCAGCAGGCGCGCGCCCTGCAGCGGGCTGTCGAGGTCGGCGGTGGGGTGTTCGAGCATGTCCTGGTCCAGCGGCAGGCTCAGCCACAGGGTGTTGCCGCTGTCGCCGCCGCTGTCCAGGCCGCTTTCGATGCCCAGCTGGCCGGACATCAGCTGGATCAGCTGGCGCGCGATCACCAGGCCCAGGCGGCTGCTCAGGCGGGTGGCGGAGAGGAAGTCGCGGCTGTGCAGCTCGGCGGTGAGCAGGGCCTGGCGGTCGTTGGGGTCCAGCGGGCGGCCGCTGTCCTGCACGGCGATGCGCAGGCGCGTCTTGCCCGGCGGGCCGTCGAGGGCCACCACCAGGAGGATCTCGCCTTCCTCGGTCTGCTTGAAGGCATTGTCCAGCAGGCTCAGCAGCACCTGGCGCAGGCGCGTCGGGTCGCCGCTGATCACCCGTGGCACCTGCGGCTGGGTGAAGCTGATCAGCTCGATCTTCTGCTGTTCGGCGCGCACCCGGAAGATCGCCAGGCAGTCCTCGATCAGCGCGCCCAGGTCGAACTGCACCTCGTCCAGCTCGATCTGCCCGGACTCCAGTTTGGAGATGTCGAGGATTTCGTTGATCAGCGCCAGCAGTTCGTTGCCGGCGCTGTGGATAGTCTGCACGTAGTCGCGCTGCTTGGCCGACAGCGGGGTGCCGAGCAGCAGTTCGGTCATGCCCAGCACGCCGTTCATGGGGGTGCGGATTTCGTGGCTGATCTTCGCCAGGAACTCGCCCTTGGCCTTGAGCTCGGCGCTGCTGGCGGCGCGCTTGCGGCTGGCGTCGAAGCTCTCCTGCTGCAGTTGGCGCTGGCGCTCGGCCAGGGCCAGGCTGAGCAGGAAGCCAGCCGCCGCGGTCAGCCCCAGCAGCGCGCTGCCGAGCCAGTCGCTGCGCGTGGGCACGTAGCCGAGCAGGGCCGGCAGGCTCAGCAGCCAGGCGCTGACGAACACGCCCATGGCGATGACGAACAGCCGGGCCGGGCGGTAGCCGTGGCGCATGTAGTAGGCGGCGATGAGGAACATGCCCAGGCTGGTGATCGCCACCAGGCCATAGAGCAGCTCGCCGGTGGGGATGTCCAGGGCCAGGTGCAGCAGCGCGCCGAGGCCCAGCAGGCCGAGGCTGCCCAGGGCCAGCAGGCGGCCCAGGGGGCGGCGTGGCGGCTGGCCGTGGAAGAAGCTGGCGGTGTAGCCCAGGGCGCAGAACAGCACCAGCAGCAGGGCCAGCTGGGCGGTCAGCGGCTGCCAGGTCTGGTGCGTGCCGTACCAGGGGCTGAGCAGGCCGAACAGCGTCAGGCAGGCCAGCAGCAGCCCGGCGTGCACCCCGGCCAGCCACAGGCCGCTGAGCACGCGGTTGTAGGCGAAGCGCACCAGGTTGTAGAGCAGCAGCATGCCCAGGCAGCCGAGGAGGATGCCGAACTGCAGCGGGCGCTGCTGGCCGGCGGGGTACTCGGCGCTTTCCAGGCTGATGGTGGGGCGCAGGCTCTGGCTGGAGCTCAGGCGCAGGTAGAGGTCGAGGACTTCGGGGCTGCTGCGCAGCGGCAGCAGGATGTCGCTGTTGAGCAGCGGGCGCTGGCCGGGGTAGAGGTTGCCGGCCTGGCGCTCTTCCAGCAGCTGCGAGCCGTGCAGCAGGTAGAGCTGCAGGCTGTCCAGGCTCGGCGAGAACAGGCGCAGCTGGCGCGGCGCGTCGCTGGCCGGCAGGCGGTAGTGCAGCCAGATGGCGCCGGGGCCGGCGGGGGCGTGCAGGTCTTCGATGTCGAGGGGGCTGAACAGCGGGCGCAGGCGTGCGGAGAGGACGTCCTGCAACTGCAGGCGGCCTTCGCCGTCGTGCAACTGCGACCAGCCGTCGGCATCCTGCGCCTGGACGAGGCCCGGGCCTACGAGCAGGGCCGTCAGCAGCAGGCAGACCAGAAGTCCTGTGGCGTTCCAGAGCCGGCGCACGGCGAATTCCCTTCGGTGGAGAGTGGCCGGATTATAGCCAAGTGCCGACGGCCCCGAAATCCACCCGGGCCCGCACGTGGCCGCCTGCCGACCGCAGGTCGGAAAAACGGGCGCAAAGGCGGCTCAGCCCCTGCGCCCGCCGGCCTTTCAGCCTTCGCCGCGTTCGCGGGCGATGGCGCGGTAGCCGATGTCCTTGCGGTAGAAGCAGCCGTTCCAGCGGATCTGCTCCGCCAGGCGGTAGGCCTGCTGCTGCGCCGAGGACACGCTCGGGCCGATGGCGGTGGCGCAGAGCACGCGGCCGCCGGAGGTGACCACCTGGCCGTCCTTCAGCGCGGTGCCGGCATGGAACACCTTGCCGTCGAGCTTGGCGGCTTCGGCCAGGCCTTCGATGACGTCGCCCTTGGCGTAGTCGCCCGGGTAGCCGCCGGCGGCCAGCACCACGCCCACTGTCGGGCGCGGGTCCCAGGTGGCCTCGACCTTGTCCAGCGCCTTGGCCAGGGCGGCCTCGACCAGCAGGACCAGGGAGGACTCCAGGCGGACCATGATCGGCTGGGTTTCCGGGTCGCCGAAGCGGCAGTTGAACTCGATGACCTTGGGCGCGCCGCTCTTGTCGATCATCAGGCCGGCGTAGAGGAAGCCGGTGTAGACGTTGCCTTCCTCGGCCATGCCGCGCACGGTCGGGTAGATGACTTCGTCCATCACCCGCTGGTGCACCTCGGGGGTGACCACCGGGGCCGGCGAGTAGGCGCCCATGCCGCCGGTGTTGGGGCCAGTGTCGGCGTCGCCGACGCGCTTGTGGTCCTGGCTGGTGGCCATGGGCAGCACGTTCTGGCCATCGACCATGACGATGAAGCTGGCTTCCTCGCCGTCGAGGAACTCCTCGATCACCACGCGCGAACCGGCGTCGCCGAAGGCGTTGCCGGCGAGCATGTCGCGCACGGCTTCCTCGGCTTCTTCCAGGGTCATGGCGACGATCACGCCCTTGCCCGCGGCCAGGCCGTCGGCCTTGATCACGATGGGCGCGCCTTTTTCCTTCAGGTAGGCCAGGGCCGGCTCGACTTCGGTGAAGTTCCGGTAGTCGGCGGTGGGGATCTTGTGGCGGGCCAGGAAGTCCTTGGTGAAGGCCTTGGAGCCTTCCAGCTGGGCCGCGCCCTTGGTCGGGCCGAAGATGTCCAGGCCGCGCGAACGGAACAGGTCGACCACGCCGGCGACCAGCGGTGCTTCTGGGCCGACGATGGTCAGTTGCACGTTCTTCGCGGCGAAGTCGGCCAGCTGCTCCAGGGCCAGCACGTCGATGGCGACGTTCTCGCACTTGGGCTCGGTGGCGGTGCCGGCGTTGCCCGGGGCGACGAAGACCTTCGCCACGCGCGGGTCCTGGGCGACCTTCCAGGCCAGGGCGTGTTCGCGACCGCCGCTGCCGATGATCAGTACATTCATATTCGATAGCTCTCGTCTGAGAGCTGGAAGCTAGAAGCTGGAAGCTGGAAGCGGTCGGGCTTCAGGCTTCCAGCTACAGGCTTCCAGCTTTTAGTGCCTGAAATGGCGCATACCGGTGAACACCATCGCGATGCCGGCTTCGTCGGCCGCCGCGATGACTTCGTTGTCACGCATCGAGCCGCCCGGCTGGATCACCGCGGTGATGCCGGCCTTGGCTGCGTTGTCGATGCCGTCGCGGAACGGGAAGAAGGCGTCCGAGGCCATGACCGCGCCTTTCACTTCCAGGCCGGCGTGCTCGGCCTTGATGGCGGCGATGCGCGCGGAGTTCACGCGGCTCATCTGGCCGGCGCCGACGCCCACGGTCTGGCGGTGCCTGGCGTAGACGATGGCGTTGGACTTGACGAACTTGGCCACTTTCCAGGCGAAGATCAGGTCGTGGATTTCCTGCTCGCTGGGCGCGCGCTGGGTGACGATCTTCAGGTCCGCCTCGGTGATCATGCCGATGTCGCGGCTCTGTACCAGCAGGCCGCCGTTGACGCGCTTGAAGTCCCAGCCCGGGGCGCGCTCGGCCGGCCACTCGCCGCATTCCAGCAGGCGCACGTTGGCCTTGGCGGCGACCACGGCGCGGGCGGCCGCGGAGACTTTCGGGGCGATGATGACTTCGACGAACTGGCGCTCGACGATGGCCTGGGCGGTGTCGCCGTCCAGCTCGCGGTTGAAGGCGATGATGCCGCCGAAGGCCGACTCGGTATCGGTGGCGTAGGCCAGGTCGTAGGCCTTGCGGATGCCGCCCTCGTTCTCCGGGACCACGGCCACGCCGCACGGGTTGGCGTGCTTGACGATGACACAGGCCGGCTTGACGAAGCTCTTCACGCACTCCAGCGCGGCGTCGGTGTCGGCCACGTTGTTGAACGACAGTTCCTTGCCCTGCAGCTGCACGGCGGTGGAGACGCTGGCCTCGCCCTTCTTCGCCTCGACGTAGAAGGCCGCGCTCTGGTGCGGGTTCTCGCCGTAGCGCATTTCCTGGGCCTTGATGAACTGGCTGTTGAAGGTGCGCGGGAAGGCGCCGCGGCCTTCGGTGGAGAGGGTGTCGCGGGCCTGGTCGATGGTGCCCAGGTAGTTGGCGATCATGCCGTCGTAGGCGGCGGTGTGCTCGAAGGCCTTCAGGGCCAGGTCGAAGCGCTGGGCGTAGGTCAGGCCGCCGGCCTTCAGGGCCGCGACCACGCTGGCGTAGTCAGCGGCGTTGACCACGATGGCGACGTCCTTGTGGTTCTTCGCCGCGCTGCGGACCATGGTCGGGCCGCCGATGTCGATGTTCTCGATGGCGGTCGGCAGGTCGCAGTCGGCCTTGGCCACGGTGGCCTCGAAGGGGTACAGGTTGACCGCCACCAGGTCGATCGGCTTGATGCCGTGCTCGGCCATCACCGCGCCGTCGATGTCGCGACGGCCGAGGATGCCGCCATGCACCTTCGGATGCAGGGTCTTGACGCGGCCATCCATCATTTCCGGGAAGCCGGTGTAGTCGGCCACTTCCACGGCGGCGATGGCGTTGTCCTTGAGCAGCTTGTAGGTGCCGCCGGTGGAGAGGATCTCCACGCCGAGGGCGACCAGCTCGCGGGCGAAATCGACGACGCCGGTCTTGTCGGAGACGCTGATCAGCGCGCGGCGGATGGGCAGGCGGAGGGAGTGGTCGGTCATAACGGTTCCATCTGATGAGGATAAGAGCGCTGGAGGCTGGAGGCTGGACGAGGGGCGCTTTTTCGTCCGGCCTTCAGCCTTTAGCCTCCAGCGGCTTTTAGAGGAGGTCGTACTGCTTGAGTTTCTTGCGCAGGGTGCCGCGGTTCAGGCCGAGCAGCTCCGACGCCTTGGTCTGGTTACCCTTCACGTGGTCCATCACGGTTTCCAGCAGCGGTGCCTCCACTTCGCAGAGCACCATGTTGTACACGTCCGTGACCGGCTGCCCATCGAGGTGGGCGAAGTAGTTGCGCAGTGCCTTCTCGACGCTGTCGCGCAGGGTATGGCCTTCCTGCGTCGGCGTGTTCAGGTGCTGTTTGAGGTTCGCGTTGTCGCTCACGGGTGTCATTCCACTCACTAAAGTCTCGGTCATCGTTGTCATGCGGCCACCCCTTTTCCGTTGTCGTGGCGCTCGGCGAAGAACTGCCTGACGCTGGCGCTCTGTGCATCCGTGTTCTGCAAACGATTGAACTGGGCGCGGAACTCCGCCGCCCCCGGTAACGTCGCCAGGTACCAGCCCACGTGCTTGCGGGCGATGCGGACACCCAGCTCTTCCCCATAGAAGGCATGCAAGGCGGCCAGGTGCTCCAGCAAAATGCTTTTCACCTCGGCCAGGGACGGCGCCGGCAAGGTCTCGCCGGTGCTCAGGTAGTGCTCGATCTCACGGAATATCCACGGCCGGCCCTGGGCGGCGCGGCCGATCAGCAAGGCGTCGGCGCCGGTGTGCTGGAGCACCTGGTGGGCCTTCTGCGGCGAGGTGATGTCGCCATTGGCGAACACCGGGATGGACACCGCCTGCTTGATCGCGGCGATGGTTTCGTATTCGGCGTCGCCGGTGTACAGGTCGGCGCGGGTGCGGCCGTGCACGGCCAGGGCCTGGATGCCCGACTGCTCGGCGATGCGCGCGACGTTCACGCCGTTGCGGTTGTCGCGGTCCCAGCCGGTGCGGATTTTCAGCGTCACCGGCACTTCGACGGCGGCCACCACGGCTTCGAGGATTTCGGCCACCAGCTTCTCGTCGCGCAGCAGCGCGGAGCCGGCGGCCTTGTTGCAGACCTTCTTGGCCGGGCAGCCCATGTTGATGTCGATGATCTGCGCGCCCAGCTCGACGTTGGCGCGGGCGGCCTCGGCGAGCATCTGCGGGTCGCCGCCGGCTATCTGCACCGAACGTGGCTGGTCCTCGCCGTCGTGCACCAGGCGCAGGCGCGACTTGCGGCTGTTCCACAGGCGCACGTCGCTGGTGACCATCTCCGAGACCACCATGCCGGCGCCGAGGCGGCGGCACAGCTGGCGGAACGGGCGATCGGTGACGCCGGCCATGGGAGCCAGGATCAGTCTGTTGGGCAGTGTGTAAGAGCCGATGCGAACCACCGACATCGCTTCCCTGTTATGGGGCGCAATCGCTGCACGCTCCCGCGGGTCGAGGACTCGGGGAGGGTTGGCGAGAGGCCACCGGTGCTTGCAAAAAAGGGAGGGCATGATACCCGCTCTCGATGACCGGATAAAGGCGATTTTGGATAAATTCTGAACAGCCGCCGGCTTATTGCCTGGGGTTGGAAGACGAGCGGAACTGGCGCTGCGCGGGGTTCTGCGCTATGTGCCGGTCACTCCGGAGAATGGAAGCTGAGGCTGTAGTTGACCGCCTTGGGGCCCGGGTCGAGGATGTCCAGCGACACGTGGATCGGCGTCTGCGGCGGCATCTCGCTCTGCCCGGCCAGCTCGCCGCCCAGGTATTCGCTGGGCTTGAAGCTGCGGCTGGCGATCAGTTGGCCGTTGAGGTCGGCGAAGCGCAGCTCCAGCAGCGGGAAGGGCTGGGAGAAGCTGGCGCGGTTGTAGATGATCGCGTCCACCACCAGGGCGCCGCTGAAGTCCGGGTGGCTGCGCACCACCAGGTTGCTGCTGCGGATCTGCTCGACGTCGACCTTCGACGGCAGGCTGCAGCCCAGTTGCGGGCAGAGTTCGGCGAACCAGGGGCGGTAGGCGTCCTCGCGGGCCAGCTCGTCGAAGTGGTAGGCCACGTACTGGCCGCCCAGGCCGGCCAGGGCCAGGAGGATCAGCAGCAGCCAGAGCAGGCGCCAGCCCCAGCGGCTCTTGGGCTTCTGCCAGTCCAGTTGCAGCGGCTCGTCGCTGAGGTCGTGCAGGGCGGCCTCGCCCAGGCCCGGGTCGGGGCGGCGCGGGGCCTTGTCGTCTGCCTCTTCGTCCTCGTCGTCCAGCGGCGCGCCCAGGCGGGGCGTCTCGCGTTCCGCCAGCGGGGGCTCGGCCTCGGGTTCCTCGTCCGGCTCGGCTTCGGTTTCCAGCGGCTCGTCGTCGCGGCGGGCGCTGAAGCTCGGCAGGTCGTCGTCTTCCTCTTCTGCGGCCGCGGCGGCCACGGCCGGCTCTTCGACCGGCGCGCTCTGCGGTTGCGGCGGTGCGACGGGGGGCTGCTCGGGCTCTTCTTCGATGCGGCCCAGGCTCGGTTCCTGGCGGCCGCCTTCGCTCGCCTGGCGTTCCTCGTCGCGCAGCAGGGCCTCGGCCCAGCGTTCGTCATGCGGGTCGCGCGCCGACGGGCGGTTGCCCAGCAGGGCCTCGGCCGGCTTGGGCGCGGCCTGCAGTTCGCGGAATTCCTGGGACAGCTCGAATTCGTCGAGCTTGGCCAGCTCTTCGTCGAGGTTGAGGCTGTCCAGGTCGAGATCGTCGTGGATCCACAGGGTATCGTCGGCGGACTTGGCCGCTACGGCGGCTTCTTGCGCCGGCCTGGCCGGTGCCGGGGCGGGCGCCGGGGGCTGGCTCGGGGCCGGCATTGGTGTGGCGGCCGGGGCTACCGTGCTGTCGGCGGACGGCCGCGCGCTGTGCGGCGCCAGCGGCCAGCCGAGGGTGGCGACGCCGGGCGCCGGGACGGGGCGCGGGGGCTCGCTCGGCGCGGCGGGCGCTGCGGGTTTCGGGGCCGCAGCCGGCGGCTGGATGGGCTCGCCGCCGGAGCGCGCGGTGCCGCCCAGCATATGTTGCGGGGCGTTGAACACCTTGAGGCAGGCGCCGCAGCGCACAGCGCCATTGGCCGCACCCAGCTGCGCCTGGTTGACGCGGAAACTGGTGAGGCAATGCGGGCACTGTGTGATGAAACTGGCGCTCATGCGGCGGTCCGGCGATAAACGGTCGATTAGTCTAACTCAAGCCTCGGCGTGCGGGCAGTTGGCCGCCACCAGGGTTCAGCGGCGGCGGCCGCTGATGCGTACCCAGCCTTCGCGCTCGGCGGTCGGCTCCAGCTCGAAGGCGTCGGCGTAGGCGGCGCGCACTTCCTCGGCCTGCTCGGCGAGGATGCCCGACAGGGCCAGGCGGCCGCCGGGCTTGACCAGGGAAGTCAGCTGGCCTGCCAGTGAGACCAGGGGACCGGCGAGAATGTTCGCCACCACCACGTCGGCCTGCCCGGTGGGCAGATCGGCGGGCAGGTAGACCGGGAACAGCGCCGGGTCGATGCCGTTGCGCGTGGCGTTGTCGCGCGAGGCCTCCAGGGCCTGCGGGTCGATGTCGGTGCCCAGCGCCCGCTTCGCGCCCAGCAGCAGCGCGGCGATGGCGAGGATGCCCGAGCCACAGCCGAAGTCCAGCACGGTGTCGCCGGCCAGTTCCTGGCCGTCCAGCCATTCCAGGCACAGCGCGGTGGTCGGGTGGGTGCCGGTGCCGAACGCCAGGCCCGGGTCGAGCAGCAGGTTCACCGCCTCCGGCTCCGGCGCCTCGTGCCAGCTGGGGACGATCCACAGGCGGCGGCCGAAGCGCATCGGCTTGAAGTTGTCCATCCAGCTGCGTTCCCAGTCCTGGTCTTCGACGATTTCGACCTGGTGCTGGGGCAGTTCGCCGCCGGTCAGCAGCTGCAGGTGCGCCAGCAGCGCGGCCTCGTCGGTGCCGTCCTCGAACAGCGCCAGCAGGTGGGTGTGGGTCCACAGCGGGGTGGTGCCCAGGTCCGGCTCGAAGATCGGCTGGTCCTCGGCGTCCATGAAGGTCACCGAGACGGCGCCGACTTCCAGCAGGGCGTCTTCGTAGGTGGGCGCCTGTTCCGGGGTGATGGCGAGGCGGACTTGAACCCAGGGCATAAAAAACCTCGTGAGAAAACGGCTGAAGGCTGGAAGGCCGGACGAAGGGCGGGATTATCCGCTTTTTCGTCCAGCCTTCCAGCCTCCAGCGCTTTTATCGGCGTGGGCTCAGTGACTCATGCCGAGTTTCTTTTCCAGGTAATGGATGTTCACACCGCCCTTGCAGAATTCCTTGTCGCGGACCAGGTCCTTGTGCAGGTCGATGTTGGTCTTGATGCCGTCGACGATCAGCTCGTCCAGGGCATTGCGCATGCGCGCCAGGGCCTCGTCGCGGTCCTTGCCGTAGGTGATCAGCTTGCCGACCAGCGAGTCGTAGTTCGGCGGTACGGTGTAGCCGCTGTACAGGTGCGAGTCGACGCGCACGCCGTTGCCGCCGGGGGCGTGGAAGTGCTTCACGGTGCCCGGGCTGGGCATGAAGTTCTTCGGGTCCTCGGCGTTGATCCGGCATTCCAGGGCGTGGCCGCGGATCACCACGTCCTCCTGGCGCACCGACAGCTTCTGGCCGGAGGCGATGCGCAGCATTTCCTTGACGATGTCGATGCCGGTGACCATCTCCGACACCGGATGCTCCACCTGCACGCGGGTGTTCATCTCGATGAAGTAGAAGCGGCCGTTCTCGTAGAGGAACTCGAAGGTGCCGGCGCCGCGGTAGCCGATCTCGACGCAGGCGCGAACGCAGCGTTCGAGGACTTCTGCGCGGGCCTTCTCGTCGATGCCCGGCGCAGGGGCTTCTTCCAGCACCTTCTGGTGGCGGCGCTGCAGCGAGCAGTCGCGGTCGCCCAGGTGGATGGCGTTGCCCTGGCCGTCGGAGAGCACCTGGACTTCCACGTGGCGCGGGTTGGTCAGGAACTTCTCCAGGTAGACCATGGAGTTGCCGAAGGCGGCGCCGGCCTCAGTGCGGGTCAGCTTGGCCGACTTGATCAGCTCTTCCTCGCTGTGCACCACGCGCATGCCGCGGCCACCGCCGCCGCCGGCGGCCTTGATGATGACCGGGTAGCCCACTTCGCGGGCGATGGCCAGGGCGGTTTCCTCGTCTTCCGGCAGCGGGCCGTCGGAGCCCGGTACGGTGGGCACGCCGGCTTTCTTCATGGCGTCCTTGGCCGAGACCTTGTCGCCCATCAGGCGGATCACGTCGGCGCTGGGGCCGATGAAGGTGAAGCCGGAGCGTTCGACCTGCTCGGCGAAGTCGGCGTTCTCGGCGAGGAAGCCGTAGCCCGGGTGGATACCGTTGGCGCCGGTGACTTCGGCGGCGGCGATGATCGCCGGGATGTGCAGGTAGGACTGGCCGGCCGGGGCCGGGCCGATGCACACGGCCTCGTCGGCCAGCGACAGGTGCATCAGCTCGCGGTCGGCGGTGGAGTGCACCGCGACCGTCTTGATGCCCAGCTCCTTGCAGGCGCGCAGGATGCGCAGGGCGATCTCGCCGCGGTTGGCGATCAGTACTTTATCCAACATCGCAGGTTCCCCGCGGCTTAGACGATGGTGAACAGCGGCTGGTCGTACTCGACCGGCTGGCCGCTTTCGACCAGGACCTGCTCGATGACGCCGCTGGTTTCAGCCTCGATGTGGTTCATCATCTTCATGGCTTCGACGATGCACAGGATGTCGCCTTTCTTCACGCTCTGGCCGACTTCGACGAAGGGCGCGGCGGTCGGCGACGGCGAGCGGTAGAAGGTACCGACCATCGGCGAGCGGACCACGTTGCCGTTGAGCTTGGCGGCAGCCGGCGCGGCTTCGGCGGCCGGTGCGGCGGCAGCGGCCGGGGCCGGCGCGGCAGCGGGGGCGGGCGCGTAGGCCGGGGCGGCAGCGTAGATCGGCTGGGCGGCGGTCTTGCTGTGGCGGCTGATGCGCACCGATTCTTCGCCTTCGCGGATTTCCAGCTCGTCGATGCCGGATTCTTCGAGCAGTTCGATCAGTTTCTTGACTTTACGGATGTCCATTAGCGTTCGCACTCCCAGGTGATGGTCACGGGCGTTCAAGTTGTTCGAGGGCGGACTCCAGGGCCAGGCGGTAGCCTGTGGCCCCCAGGCCGCAGATCACCCCTACTGCCACGTCGGAGAAGTAGGAGTGATGCCGGAAAGGTTCACGTTTGTGCACGTTGGACAGGTGCACTTCGATGAATGGGATGCTCACCGCGAGCAACGCGTCACGTAGCGCGACACTCGTATGCGTGAAAGCCGCCGGATTGATGAGGATGAAGTCCACGCCTTCGCCGCGCGCGGCGTGGATGCGCTCGATCAGTTCGTACTCGGCGTTGCTCTGCAGGTACATCAGGTGATGGCCGGCCTCGCGGGCGCGGCGCTCCAGGTCCTGGTTGATCTGCTCGAGGGTGACCGAGCCGTAGACGCCGGGTTCGCGGGTGCCGAGCAGGTTCAGGTTGGGCCCGTGCAGGACCAGTAGGGTGGCCATCGGCTTGTTGTTCTCTCGTCGCGCGGATTGGAAATTGGCCGGGACTATGCCGGAAACCGGTCGTGACTGTCCAGTCATGCCGGTTTTGCGGTAGATGTCGGCATGTTGCCTGATGATTGCTGCAGAAATATGAGGCGCGCTCTAGCGCGCGCCGGCCTGTTGCAGATGGGCGGCCAGGGTGGCCGCGTTGGTCTCGCCGACGATGCGCAGGTCGCTGTGTTCCTGGCCGCCCGCGTCGAACAGCAGCAGCGCCGGCGGGCCGAAGAGGTTGTAGCGGTCGAGCAGGGCGCGCTGCTCGGCGGTGCTGTCGGTCATGTCGAAGCGCAGCAACTGGTAGCCGGCCAGTTGCGCTTGCACTGCCGCGTCCGGCAGCACCTGGCGTTCGATGATCTTGCAGCTGATGCACCAGTCGGCGTACCAGTCCAGCAGCACCGGCCGGCCGGCGGCGCTGGCCTGGGCCAGGGCGGCGTCGAGCTGCGCCGGGGTGGTCAGGTTCTGCCACTGGCCGGGCGTCGAGCTGGGCGGGCCGGCATGGCTGGAGGGTTCGGAGCGGCCCAGCGGGTGCAGCGGGTCGGACTCGCCGCGCAGGGCGCCGGCCCAGGCCGCCAGGGCGTAGACCAGGAACATCAGGCCGAGCAGCTGGGCGCCGCGTTGCAGCGGCGTCTTGTTCACCAGTTCCAGGGTGCCCAGGGCGATGGCCACGCCGCCGGCCAGGGCGCCCCACAGGGCCAGGCTCACCGGGCCGGAGAGCACCCGCTCGAGCAGCCAGATGGCCACCGCCAGCAGCAGCACGCCGAAGAAGTTGCGCACGCCGGTCATCCAGGCCCCGGATTTCGGCAGCACGGCGCCGCCGCCGGCGCCGAAGATCACCAGCGGGGTGCCCATGCCCAGGCCCAGGGCGAACAGCAGCAGGCCGCCGCCGAGGGCGTCGCCGGTGCTGCCGATGTACAGCAGCAGGCCGGCCAGGGGCGCCGAGACGCAGGGCGAGACCAGCAGGCTGGAAAGCACGCCCAGGGTGGCCGCGCCGGCGATGGAGCCGCCGCGGGTGTCGGCCGCCATGCGGTCCAGGCGCTCGCGCAGAAAGCCCGGCAGGCGCAGCTCGAAGATGCCGAACATGGCGATGGCGAAGGCCACGAAGAAGGCCGCGAAGGGCACCAGCACCCAGGGCGACTGCAACATCGCCTGCAGGTTGAGCTTGGCGCCGAACAGGCCCATCAGCGCGCCGAGCACGGCGTAGCACACCGCCATCGGCAGCACGTAGGCCAGCGACAGAGTGAAGCCGCGCATGCCGCCCGGGCGCCCGCGCAGGACCACGCCGGAGAGGATCGGCAGCATCGGCAGCACGCAGGGGGTGAAGGTCAGCGTCAGGCCGGCGAGGAAGGCGATCAGCAGGCCGCGGTCGAGCTTCTTGATCTTGCCGCTGCCTTCGCCCTTGAGCAGCGCCAGCAGGTCGTCGACCACCGCCGGCTCGCCGGAGGCCACGGCCGCCTTGCCGGCGGCGGCGGGCTTGGCGCCGAGGCTGGCGACGCCCGCGGCGGAAACCTGCACCTGGACGGTTTCCGGGGCGTAGCACAGGCCCTTGTCGGCGCAGCCCTGGTAGGTGACGGTGAGGCGGTAGGGCAGCTTCTGCGGGTTGTTCAGCGGCACCTTGACGTCGGTGATGGCGTAGTAGACCTGGGAGTCGCCGAAGTAGTCGTCGTGGTGCGCCTTGCCCGGCGGCAGTTGCACGTCGCCGAGGCTGACCTCGGCCGGCTCGACCTGGAACTTCATGCGGTGCCGGTAGAGGTAGTAGCCCTCGGCGTTGACGAAGCGCAGCAGCACCTGCTGGCTGTCGCTGTCCTCGACGCTCAGGCGGAAGGCCTCGGCCACCGGGAGGAACTTGCCCTCGGCCGGCGCCGCGGTACTGAAACCGGGGGCGGCGGGGGCCGGCTTGTCGAACAGGCCGGCGGTGGCGGGCAGGGCGACCAGGAACAGGAGCAGGGTCAGCAGACGGCGCATGGAACTCTCGCGGACTTTCTGGGTGGCGGCATGATAGCCGAATGCGCCCGGCCCCTGGCCACCCTCGCGGCGGCGCGAAGGTGACAAGACGTGAGCGGTCGCACTGCGACAGGCGGTCGTGGTGGGGGTTCCGTCCTGCGTCAATCGGGCGCGCAAGTGCTTGCCGGCTGCGCCGAAAAGCCGTGCGTGCGGGCCGGTGAGGGCGGAGTTGCGGCGATGGGTATCGCTTCGCTCAACCCATTCTACGGGGCTGGCGCGCTCTTCAACGGCGTTTCGTGCCCATCACCGAGCGGGGCATGGCCAAGGTCAAGCGGCGGATAACCGCGAACGGTTATCCGCCCTACGCCGAGCCCATCCCGGCGTTATCCGCCGATCCGCGGGGTCAGGCGAACACCTCGACGCGATTGCGCCCGCCATGCTTGGCGCGGTACAGCGCCTCGTCGGCGCGGCGGGCCAGGACGGTGGCGTCTTCGTCCGCGCCCAGCTGGGCGATGCCGCAGCTGAAGGTGCAGGCCAGGTCGGCGGGCTTGGCCGGGTAACGGATTTCGGCGAAGCGCTGGCGGATTTCCTCCAGTACCTTGTGCGCCGCCACGCTGTCGGTGTCCGGCAGCACCACGGCGAATTCC
Source organism: Pseudomonas sp. PI1 (assembly GCF_000812405.1). Classification (NCBI taxonomy): domain Bacteria; kingdom Pseudomonadati; phylum Pseudomonadota; class Gammaproteobacteria; order Pseudomonadales; family Pseudomonadaceae; genus Pseudomonas; species Pseudomonas sp. PI1. Next base: position 257,482 of record NZ_JWMC01000098.1, on the reverse strand, counting down.
TCGCCGCCGTAGCGGCCGATGTGGTCGGTCTTGCGCAGGCGCTGCTTGAGGAACAGCGCCAGGCTCTTGATCACCCGGTCGCCCATGGGGTGGCCGTAACTGTCGTTGACCTTCTTGAAGTGGTCGATGTCGAGCATGGCGAAGGCCAGCGGCTGGCCTTCGCGGCGCGCGCGGTAGCTGGCGTCTTCCAGCAATTGCAGGGTGTGGGTGTGGTTGTACAGCCCGGTGAGGCTGTCGCGCACCATGCGCGCCTTGAGGCTGCGCGCCCGCGCCGCGCGGTTGCGCACCGTGGCGATCAGGTGGCGCGGCTTGATCGGCTTGGTGAGGAAGTCGTCGCCGCCCTCGCTCATGGCGTCGAGCTGCTTGTCCAGGTCGTCCTCGGCCGACAGGTAGATGATCGGCACGCTGACGTGGCGCTCGTGCTGGCGGATCACCTTGGCCAGCTCGGTGCCCAGGCATTCGGGCATGTACATGTCGAGGATGATCAGGTCCGGCTGGAACTCGGCCAGCTCGGCCATCACCGACAGCGGCGCGGTGAGCGCGCGGGTGACGATGCCGGCGCCGTTGAGGACCATCTCGGTGTGCGCCGCCTGGGCCCGCGAGTCGTCGACGATGAGCACGCGGAAGGGGTCGTAGTGGGCGACGCGGGTGAGCATCTCGATCTTTTCCAGCACCCCGGAGGCGTCCAGGGTGCCGCTGAAGAACTCCTGGCCGCCGGCGCGGGCCGCGGCCAGGCGGGTGGGGGTGTCGGTGTCCTCGTGGCTGAAGAACAGCACCGGCAGCTTGTGCGCCAGGCCCGCCTGCACTTCCTCGGCCAGGGCCAGGCCGAGGCCCGCGCCGGCGAAGTCGACGTCCATCAGCAGCGCCGCCGGATGGCGTTCGGCCATGGCCGCGCGGAAGGCCGCGGCGTGCTCGCACAGCTGCGCGTGGACGCCGAAGAACTCCAGCTGCTGGGCCAGGCGCTCGGCGCGCTCGGCGTCCTGCAGGGCCAGGTAGACCGGCTTGCGCAGCGGCGGCAGCTGGGTGTGTTCGAGCTGGTCGCCATGGCGCAGGCCGGTGCGCGACAGGCGCAGCATCAATTGGGCGAACTCGTTGATCCGCTCGCTGGACAGGCGCCCGCGGTTGCCCGCCACGGCGTCCAGCCCGGCGCCGATGGCGGCGGCCAGCTGGGCGTGCTCGGCCTGCTCGAAGCGCTCGGCGTAGCGCTGCAGGCGCAGGACGGCCTCGCGCAGGTCGGCCATGCCGCTGGCGGTCCATTCCGAGCGGCTGAGCTGCTGCCAGATCTCCAGCACGTGCCGGGCCTGGTGGATCACCCGCTGGGCAAAATGGTGTTTCAAGCGATCGCGGGTGGGATCGTCGTGCTCGGTCATGGCGCACTTCTTGTGAGGGCTGACGCGGTGGCGGGGTCGCCAGAGCGGTGATGGCACCATGCTACCATTTGCCGCTGGCAATTCCAGTGATGTCGGTCAAGGATCGCCAGGCGTGCCATGCAGAGGGTAGGCTGCCCTTCGGGCGCCGACTGCGGCATGCTAGTGCGCCTGGATCGCGGCATCGCCCGGCACCTGTGGCGGGGCCTGCGGTCCAACCTTTTTCCGTTAGGTCGAACCAAGGACTTTGCCATGTGGAACTGGAAGAATCGCGGCGGCTCGGTGCGCGAGCGCGTCGACGACAGGGTTGACGATGTGCGCGCCTACTTCGGCGGGCCCTGGCTGGTGCGCGTGGTCGGCGGGCTGCTGGGCGCCTACCTGGTGGTCGCCGCCCTGGTCGGCTGGTACTGGAGCCGCGAGCCGGACCTGTTCCCCGTGCAGCAGCATGCGCAGCAGGCCGCCGAGCGCGCCGGGCGGCAGATGGTGGTGGGCTACACCACCGTGGAAACCCTCAAGGAAGTGGTCGGCACCCTGCTGAACAAGCCGGGCGGCTACCTGTCCAACGACATCTTCCCGCCGGGCCTGTGGCTGGACAACATGCCCAGCTGGGAATACGGCGTGCTGGTGCAGACCCGCGACCTGTCCCGTGCGCTGCGCAAGGACTTCGCCCGTTCGCAGTCGCAGTCCACCGAGGACGCCGACCTGGCCCGCGCCGAGCCGCGCTTCAACTTCGACAACAAGAGCTGGGCGCTGCCGTCTTCCGAATCGGAGTACGCCGAGGGCATCAAGTCCCTGGACCGCTACCTGGCGCGCCTCTCCGCCGAGCAGCCCAACGCGCAGTTCTACGCCCGCGCCGACAGCCTGAACAACTGGCTGGGCGACGTTTCCACCCGCCTGGGTTCGCTGTCCCAGCGCCTGTCCGCCAGCGTCGGGCGGGTCAAGCTGAACACCAACATCAAGACCGCCTCGGCGCTGGCGCCGGGGGAGGCGCCGCAGGTCGACGAAGAGGTGCAGGAAACCCCCTGGCTGCAGATCGACAACGTGTTCTACGAGGCCCGCGGCCAGGCCTGGGCGCTGTCGCACATCCTGCGTGCCATCGAGGTCGACTTCGCCGATGTGCTGGCGAAGAAGAACGCCACCGTCAGCGTGCGGCAGATCATCCGTGAGCTGGAAGCCACCCAGGAAGCGCTGTGGAGCCCGATGGTGCTCAACGGCAGCGGCTTCGGCGTGCTGGCCAACCATTCGCTGGTGATGGCCAACTACATTTCCCGGGCCAACGCCGCGATCATCGATCTGCGGCAACTGCTGGCGCAGGGCTGATGGACCTCGTCAGCGCCGCCGAGGCCGCCCACCGGCTGGCCTCGGACCGGGAACTGATCGCCTGGGTCGACGAGCGCGACCAGTTGCTGGGCGAGCTGCCGCGCGCCCAGCTGCGCGAGCGCGGGCTGATCGGCCGCGGCACCTTCATCCTGCTGTTCAACGGCGCCGGGCAGCTCTGCGTGCACCGCCGCAGCCTGAGCAAGGCGGTGTACCCGGGCTACTGGGACGCCGCCGCCGGTGGCATGGTGCAGGCCAGCGAGAGCTATGCGCTGTCGGCCAGCCGGGAGTTGGAAGAAGAGCTGGGCGTGGCCGGCGTGGAGTTGCGCGAGCATGGCACCTTCTTTTTCGACGAGCCGGGTAATCGGTTGTGGTGCGCGGTGTTCTCGGCGACCTGGGATGGGGCGCTGAGGCTGCAGCCGGAGGAGGTGCTGGAGGCGCGGTTCGTCGAGCCGGGGGTGGCGCTGGAGGAGGCTGGTTCCGGGGCTTTGTACTGTCCGGACTCGTTGCAGGCTTTGCGGTTGTATCTGGGGCAGCTTTAAAAGAGCAAGAGCCCCTCTCCCTAACCCTCTCCCGCAAGCGGGAGAGGGGACTGTCCTGAGTGGGCGTGCGGTCTGTGCCTCTTGCATGCCACTGCCCATGCATCCACTCCATAACAGCAGCAGTGCTCGGTGCGTCCGGCGCGGACTCCCTCTCCCGCTTGCGGGAGAGGGCCGGGGTGAGGGTGCTTTTCAGGCATGTCGCCAATCCGCCGGTCAATGACGCATTTCCACCCTTAGCATTTGCCTCCAATGCTGGTAAATTGCGCGACCTTTCCGCTCGGGTCCTCCGGCGGGAATGCGCAGCCCCTGCCTGAGTGGGGCGTCGCGGTCGGCGCCAGCCGATCATTCGTTGACCTGGCCCCTAGAGGCCAATCCTGGGGAAAACGCCCGGTGGTCAAGAAAGCATCCTCCCTGTCCGCCCTCGGCGGGCTCGTCTACTCCACCGATGCGGGCCGGCATTGCCCGGATTGCAACCAGCCCGTTGGCGCCTGCATCTGCAAGCAGTCCGTGATCCCGGCCGGCGACGGCATCGCCCGCGTGCGCCGCGAGACCAAGGGCCGCGGCGGCAAGACCGTGACCACGGTCAGCGGCGTGCCCCTGGCCGAAGACGCCCTCAAGGAGCTGGCCACGGCGCTGAAGAAGCGCTGCGGAACCGGCGGCGCGTTGAAGGACGGCGTCATCGAGATCCAGGGCGACCACGTCGAGCTGCTCCTCGAAGAGTTGGCCAAGCGCGGCTTCAAGGCCAAGAAATCCGGCGGCTGATTCGTCTCTCCCCTGCAGGGAGCGGGTTAGGCAGCGGCGCACGGCGCCGGCATGCCGGCCAGCCCGTTCCCTAGATGGGAGATGCGCCGCGCTCGCGAGTTCGCCACGCTTTCCTAAACTACCGCCAGAGATGGCGGTCAACACGGCAACGTCATACCCGACGTTTAGGCTTGTTGCGTCCGCGCGCTACCCGCGCCGGGCGCTCGACTTTCTTTTCAGGAGACACCCGCGCATGGCCGCAAGACGGACCCGCAAAGACGACGGCAGCAACTGGACGGTGGCGGACAGCCGCAGCATCTACGGTATCCGCCATTGGGGCGCCGGCTATTTCGCGATCAACGACGCCGGCAACGTCGAGGTGCGCCCGCAGGGGGCCGACGCCCAGCCGATCGATCTGCATGCGCTGGTCGGCCAACTGCGCGAGGCGGGCCTGTCGCTGCCGCTGCTGGTGCGCTTCCCGGACATCCTGCAGGACCGCGTGCGCAAGCTGACCGGCGCCTTCGACGCCAACATCGCGCGCCTGGAATACGGCAGCCGCTACACCGCGCTCTACCCGATCAAGGTCAACCAGCAGGAAGCGGTGGTGGAAAGCATCATCGCCACCCAGAACGTCTCCATCGGCCTGGAAGCCGGCTCCAAGCCGGAGCTGATGGCGGTGCTGGCGCTGGCGCCCAAGGGCGGGACCATCGTCTGCAACGGCTACAAGGACCGCGAGTTCATCAAGCTGGCGCTGATGGGGCAGAAGCTCGGGCACAACGTCTTCATCGTCATCGAGAAGGAATCCGAGGTGCAACTGGTGATCGAGGAGGCCGAGCACGTCGGCGTGCTGCCGCAGGTCGGCCTGCGCGTGCGGCTGTCCTCGCTGGCCTCCTCGAAGTGGGCCGACACCGGCGGCGAGAAGGCCAAGTTCGGCCTGTCCGCCGCGCAGCTGCTGTCGGTGGTCGAGCGCTTCCGCCAGGCCGGGCTGGACCAGGGCGTGCGCCTGCTGCACTTCCACATGGGCTCGCAGATCGCCAACCTGGCCGACTACCAGCACGGCTTCAAGGAAGCCATCCGCTACTACGGCGAACTGCGCGCCCTCGGCCTGCCGGTGGACCACGTGGACGTCGGCGGCGGCCTGGGCGTGGACTACGACGGCACCCACTCGCGCAACGCCAGCTCCATCAACTACGACATCGACGACTACGCCGGCGTGGTGGTGGGCATGCTCAAGGAGTTCTGCGACGCCCAGGGCCTGCCGCACCCGCACATCTTCTCCGAGAGCGGCCGCGCGCTGACCGCGCACCACGCGGTGCTGATCACCCAGGTCACCGACGTCGAGCGGCACAACGACGAACTGCCGAAGATCACCGACCTCGCCGAGCAGCCGGAGATCGTCCAGTACCTGGCCGACCTGCTCGGCCCGACCGACGCCGAGATGGTCACCGAGACCTACTGGCGCGCCACCCACTACATGAGCGACGCCGCCAGCCAGTATGCCGAGGGCAAGATCAGCCTGGCCCAGAAGGCCCTGGCCGAGCAGTGCTACTTCGCCATCTGCCGGCGCCTGCACAACCAGCTCAAGGCCCGCCAGCGCTCGCACCGCCAGGTGCTCGACGAGCTCAACGACAAGCTCGCCGACAAGTACATCTGCAACTTCTCGGTGTTCCAGAGCCTGCCCGACACCTGGGCCATCGGCCAGGTACTGCCGATCCTGCCGATCCACCGCCTGGGCGAGGAACCGGACCGCCGCGCGGTGCTGCAGGACCTGACCTGCGACTCCGACGGCAAGATCACCCAGTACGTCGACGAGCAGAGCATCGAGACCAGCCTGCCGGTGCACGACGTGAAGGAAGGCGAGGACTACCTGATCGGCGTGTTTCTGGTCGGCGCCTACCAGGAAATCCTCGGCGACATGCACAACCTGTTCGGCGACACCGACTCGGTGAACGTCTACCAGAACGCCGACGGCAGCTTCCACCACGCCGGCATCGAGACCCACGACACCATCGAGGACATGCTGCGCTACGTGCACCTGTCGCCCGAGGAACTGATGACCCACTACCGCGACAAGGTGGCCGGCGCCAAGCTCACCGCCCGCGAGCGCACCCAGTTCCTCGACGCGCTGCGCCTGGGCCTGACGCGCTCGGCCTACCTGTCGTCCTGACCGGCACGGCCCGCTCTTCGTAGGGCGTATAACCGTTCGCGGTTATACGCCGTTACCCCGCCGACGTGGTGCTCTTCGTAGGATGGGTTGAGCCTGCGAAACCCATCGGGTCATGGTGATGGGTATCGCTTCGCTCAACCCATCCTACGTCTCCATCACCTGCGCCACGCGCCTGGCCAATTCGGCTGCTTGTTTCTCGTTCTTCACGTTGGTGAAGCTCATCACCAGCGCCGGTTCCTGGCGCGCCTCCACACACCAATTGTTCAGCGCCTGCAAGCCCAGGCCGGCTTCCCTTGCGCGGGTGGCGATGGCCTTGTCGTCGCCGTCGATCCGGCCGATCAGGTGCAGGCCGCCGGGTAGCTCGGCGAATTTCATGCGTTCGCCCAGGTGCCGCTCCAGGGCCGTGCGCAGCAGTTGCCGGCGCTGCGCGTAGAGCGTGCGGGTGCGCTTGAGGTGGCGGGCGAAGTGGCCTTCCGCGATGAAGTCGCACAGCGTCGCCTGCTGCAGCTCGGCGCAGCCGTTGGCGAAGGTCTGCTGGCTGCGCACGAAGCGCTCCAGCAATGGCGGCGGCACCACCAGGTAGCCCAGGCGCAGGGCCGGGCACAGCACCTTGCTGAAGGTCCCGGCGTAGAGCACGCGGCCCTGGCGGTCCAGGCTCTTCAGCGCCGGCAGGGGGAAGCCGGCGTAGCGGTATTCGCTGTCGTAGTCGTCTTCCACTATCCAGGCCCCGGCCTGGGCCGCCCAGTCCAGCAGGGCCAGGCGCCGCGGCAGGCTCAGGGCCACGCCGGTGGGGCTCTGCTGCGAGGGCGTGACCAGGGCGAAGCGGGCGTCGGGCGCGCGGCGCAGGCCCTGCTCCACGCACAGGCCGTCGGCGTCCACCGGCACCGCGACCGGCCGGGCGCCGGCTGCGGCCATCAGTTGGCGCCCGCGCGGGTAGCCGGGGTCCTCGTGCCAGAAGGCATCGCCCGGTTGCAGCAGGGTGCGGCTGACCAGGTCCAGCGCGCCCTGGTAGCCGGCGCAGATCAGCACCTGGGCCGGCTCGCAGGCGATCCCGCGGGATACGTTGAGGTAACCGGCCAGCGCTTCGCGCAGCGGGGCGTAGCCGCAGGGATCGGGGTAGGCCAGCTCGACGTCGGCGGTGTGGCGCAGGCGGCGCGCGGCCAGGCGCGACCACAGCGCCTTGGGGAAGGCGTCCAGCGCCGGCAGGCCGAGTTGCAGCGGCAGCACCTGCGGGCCGTGGGCGATCAGCCCGGGCAACACCTGCTCGGGCTGCGGCGCCAGGCGCGCCGGGCGTTCGGCGTTGCGCCCGGCCAGCTGCGGCGAAACCACTGTGCCCGCGGGGCCGCGGGCCAGCAGGTAGCCTTCGCTGGTCAGCAACTGGTAGGCCAGCTCCACGGTGCCGCGTGCCACGCCCAGCTCGCTGGCCAGCCCGCGCACCGGCGGCACCCGCTCGCCCGGGCGCAGGGTGCCGCGGGCGATGGCCTCGCGGATGCGCTCGTAGAGCTGGCGGTAGATCGGCTGCGCCAGGCCGGGGTCCAGGCGCAAGGCGAGGGGCTCGGTCATGGCCTGGTTCGCTGCGGGCTTTGTGGATAAATGACTATGCCATGACACGGATCAGCCGTCGCGAGCGGACGAGTGCCGCGCCAGCGACTAGGCTTGCAGTTCCAGACCCGGGAGCAGCAAGGCGATGGACTTCAAGGATTACTACGCGGCGCTGGGCGTGGCGCCGGACGCCGACGAAAAGGCGATCAAGACCGCCTACCGCAAGCTGGCGCGCAAATACCACCCCGACGTCAGCAAGGAGGCGGACGCCGAGGCGCACTTCAAGGAAGTCTCCGAGGCCTACGAGGTGCTCAAGAGCCCCGAGAAGCGCGCCGAATACGACCAGTTGCGCCAGTACCAGCAGAGCGGCCGCTTCGAGGCGCCGCCGGGCTGGCAGCCGTCCGGCGGCTTCGAGGGCGCCGAGCATTTCCAGGAGCAGGATTTCTCCGACTTCTTCGAGTCGATCTTCGGCGCCCATGCCGGCCCGCAGGCGCACCGCCGGCGGGAAAGGCGCGGCCGCGACATCGAGCTGGAAGTGCCGCTGTTCCTGGAGGAGAGCCAGTCCGGCGAGCCGCAGCCTATCCGCTTCGGCCTGCCCAGCTACGACGAGCAGGGCCGGCGCCGGCCCGACGTGGAGAAGACGCTGAAGGTGCGCATCCCGCCCGGCGTAGTGGACGGCGAGCGCATCCGCCTGAAGGGCCAGGGCGCGCCCGGCATCGGCGGCGCGCCGGCCGGCGACCTCTACCTGATCATCCGCCTGGCGCCGCACCCGCTGTTCGACGTCGACGGCCGCAACCTTGTCCTCAGCGTGCCGCTGGCGCCCTGGGAAGCGGCGCTGGGAGCGAAGATCGAGGTGCCCACCCTGAACGGCCGCATCGCCCTCAGCGTGCCGCCGGGCAGCCAGAGCGGCCAGCGCCTGCGCATCCGCGGCAAGGGCCTGGCCGGCAAGGGCGAGGACCCCGCCGGCGACCTCTACGCGGTGCTCAAGGTGGTGATGCCCAAGGGCGCGCCCGAGGGCGAGACGCGCAAGCACTGGGAAGAACTGGCCGCCCGCGCGGCCTTCGATCCACGCAGCCAGTGGGGTAAACGGCCATGAGCGAGATACTGCTGAGCCTGGAGCTGGAAGAGCTCTGCGAGGGCGCGCGGCTGCCGCGCGAGACGCTGCTGGAGATAGTCGAGGTCGGCATCGTCGAGCCCCTGGAACGGCGGGGCGACACCTGGCTGTTCAGCGTCGAGTCGCTGACCCTGGTGCGCCGCGCGGTGCGCCTGCAGCGCGAGTTCGAGGTGGACTGGCCGGGCATCGCCCTGGCCCTGCGCCTGCTCGACGAGGTGGAGCAGCTGCGCAGCGAGAATGCCCGCCTGCGCCAGCGGCTGGCGCGTTACGAGGAAGATTGAAGGGGCGGGGGAGTCCGTCCCCATGTAGGAGCGCGCCCTGCGCGCGAAATCGCGGGCAGGGCCCGCTCCTACAGGTTGCCGGGAAGCGCGGTATTCCTCCCTGTAGGAGCGGACCTTGTCCGCGATAGCCGGAGGTATCGGCGCGGATCGCGGATGAGATCCGCTCCTACGCTGCCCCACCCGCGCCATTCCAATGTAGGAGCGCGCCCTGCGCGCGAAATCGCGGGCAGGGCCCGCTCCTACAGGTTGCCGGGAAGCACGGTGTTTCTCCCCGTAGGAGACCTTGTCCGCGATAGCCGGATATCCCGGCGCGGATCGCGGATGAGATCCGCTCCTACGCCACCCCACCCGCGCCATTCCATGTAGGAGCTCGCCCTGCGCGCGATTTCGTGGGTAGGAAGGCACACCGTTGCCCGGGAACGATGGCGTGCTACGAGAAGGATGATGCTCGCTCCTACAAAAACGGCTCGGCTCGGCGCGGGGCTCAGGCCCCGGCGATCTTCTCCACCCAGCGGGCGTAGCTGTCGATGATGGTCTGCAGGAAGGGCCCAACCTGGTCGTTGGCCTTGCCGGCGGCGTCGAAGAAGTTGCCGGCGCCGCCCAGGTAGGTTTCCGGCTGCTGCATGCAGGGCACGTCGAGGAACACCAGGGACTGGCGCAGCGCATGGTTGGCGCCGAAGCCGCCGATGGCCCCCGGCGAGACGCTGACCACGCCGCCCGGCTTGCCGCCCCAGGCGCTCTTGCCGTAGGGGCGCGAGCCCACGTCGATGGCGTTCTTCAGCGCCGCCGGCACCGAGCGGTTGTATTCCGGGGTGACGAACAGCACCGCGTCGGCGCGGCGGATGCGCTCGCGGAAGGGCGCGTAGGCGGCCGGGGCGTTGTCGCCGTCCAGGTCCTCGTTGTACAGCGGCAGCTGGCCGATCTCGACGATCTCCAGCTTCAGGTTCGCCGGGGCCCGCTCGGCCAGGGCCAGGGCCACCTTGCGGTTGAGGGATTCCTTGCGCAGGCTGCCGACCAGCACGGCGACGTCGAAGACTTTGCTCATGGGCGTTTCCTTGTGGCGAGGGAAGTCGGGAACCTTCGTTATAGACGAGAAATGTGGCATTCGCGGGAGTGCTGCGCGGATCGGTCGCGCGATCATGTCCCAGGCTTTCAATCGATTCTTGGCTCTGTCGACTGTGCCATGGCGCCCCTAGAGTGGCCCCATCCACTCTCCAGACGAGGTCGAACATGTGCACGAGAATCTTCTTCGCCGGCGCCACCGGCGCCGTGGGCAAGCGCCTGCTGCCCATGCTGCTGGCGCGCGGCTACCGGGTGCTGGCGTGCAGCCGTGAGCCGGCGCGGGCCGAGGCCCTGCGCGCGGCCGGCGCCGAGGCGCAGGTGCTGGACGTCTTCGATGGCGCGGCGCTGACGCGCGCCATGCTGGAGTTCCGCCCGCAGTGGGTGCTGCACCAGCTCACCGACCTGCCGCCCGGCCTGGACCCGGCGCGCATGGCCGAGGCCGCGCCGCGCAATGCCCGGGTGCGCCGCGAGGGCACCGCCAACCTCGTGGCCGCCGCCCGCGCCGCCGGGGCGCAGCGGCTGGTGGCGCAGAGCATCGCCTGGGCCTATGCGCCGGGGCCCTTGCCGCACCAGGAGCGGCAGCCGCTGGACCTTGCGGCCGAAGGCCCGCGCGCCATCAGCGTCGGCGGCGTCGCCGCGCTGGAGAACGCCGTGCTCGGCGCCGCGCCCCTGGAAGGCCTGGTGCTGCGCTACGGGCGCCTGTACGGCCCGGGCACCGGCTGCGACGAACCCGACCCGCGCCTGGCCCTGCACGTCGACGACGCCGCCCGCGCCGCGTTGCTGGCGCTGGAGTGGGGCGCGCCCGGGTGCTACAACCTGGCGGAGCAGGACACCGAGGTCAGCACCGCGCTGGCGCGCCACCGGCTCGGGTGGCAGCCGGGCTTCCGCCTGGCCCGAGGAGAAACCCCATGACGCCACTCACCCCCTTCACCCCGCAGCAGCTGCAGGCCTGCCTGGCGCGCCTCGGCCTGCCGCCGCAGCCGCCGGCCGCGACCCTGCAGACGCTGGAACGCCTGGTCGACGCGGCGCTGCACCACCTGCCCTTCGAGAACCTCGACGTGCTGCTGGCGCGGCCCGTCGCCATCGAGCCGGAGGCGGTCTTCGCCAAGGTCGTCGAGGGTGGCCGCGGCGGCTACTGCTTCGAGCTGAACAGCCTGTTCGCCCGCCTGCTGGCCAGCCTCGGCTACCGCATCAGCCTGCTGGTGGCACGGGTGCGCTGGGGCATGCCGGCGGAGGTCGAGCGCACCCAGCAGAGCCACCTGCTGCTGCGCATCGAGCTGGACGAGGGGCCCTACCTGGCGGATGTCGGCTTCGGCGGCGCCAACCCGCCACGGCCGCTGCCGCTGGTGATCGGCGAGGAACTGCCCGGCGGCTGGCGCATCGCGCCCCACGACGGCGACGAACTGGAACTGGCGCTGCACACCGCCAGCGGCTGGCAGGCGCTGTACCGCTTCACCCTGCAACCGCAGCACTGGGTCGATTACCTGCCGCGCAACTGGTACACCTCGACGCACCCGGACAGCGTGTTCCGCAAGAGCCTGCGGGTGGCGCTCAGCGAGGGCGACAGGCGCCTGACCCTGCTCGATGGCCAGTTCGGCTGGCGCGATGCCAAGGGCAACGCCGAGCAGCGGCGGATTCTCGACGTGGACGAGCTGATCGAGGTGCTGCGCGGGCGCTTCCACCTGCGCCTGCCGCCGGCCACCGCCGAGGCCCTGCGCGAGCCCCTGGCGCGGCTGCTCTAGCTGCCGGTCATGCCGATGCCGTGGGCCATCAGGCTGGCCAGCAGCGGCAGGATCAGCATCGCCAGCAGCTCGATGCGGATCACCAGCGTCACCCGCCGGCCCTGGGCCTCGCCGACCTGCGGGGCCTGCCCGGCCTTGAGCGCGTTGCGCCAGTTGAGGAAGGTCAGCGTCGGGTAGATGGACAGCAGCGCCACCAGCACGAACAGGCCGACCAGGGCGTGGAAGGCGGCGTTGTGCAGGTAGTAGTCCAGGCCCTTGGCGAACCACAGGGTGCGGGCGATGCCGCTGAGCAGCACGACGCCGGCGCTGGCGCCGTAGGCCAGGTCGATGATCACCAGGCTGCGGGCGCGCCTGGCGTCCAGCGGCAGCTGGAACAGGCGGTGCTCCAGCACCAGCAGGGCGAACATCACGAAGATGGAGATGAAGTGCAGGTAGGCAACCAGGGCTGAAGCCATGTCGTCGGTTCCTTGTCAGGCGTGGGCCGTGGTCTGCGCCACGGCTTCGTTGTGCTCGGCGCGATCGTGGGCGCCGCCTGGCACTTTAGAGCGCGGCGGCGGCGCCTGCCAGTCAGGCCGAGGGCAGGCCGACCCAGGCGTCGCGGCGCGTCAGGCGCCAGGCGTAGGCGGCGAGGATCAGCCCGCGCAACAGCATGAAGCTGAGGAACGCCAGCCACAGCCCGTGGTTGCCCAGCGGTTGCAGCAGCCAGCCCAGCGGCAGGCTCACGGCGCAGGCCAGGAGCATGGCGTTGCGCATCTCGCGGGCGCGGGTGGCGCCGATGAACAGCCCGTCCAGCAGGTAGCTCCACATGCCGATCAGCGGCAGCGCGGCGAGGTAGGGCAGGTACTGGTCGGCCACCGCACGCACCTCGGGGATGTCGCTCTGCAGGGCGATGAACAGGTGTCCGGCGCTGCCGAAGAACAGCACGAAGGCTAGGCTGGCCAGCAGCGACCAGCCGCAGGCCACCAGCAGCGAGCGGCGCAGCGTGCGCCGGTCGCCGCTGCCGATGGCGTGGCCGCACAGGGCCTCCACCGCGTGGGCCAGGCCGTCGAGGGCGTAGGAGGTGATCATCAGGCCGTTGAGCAGCAGGGCGTTGGCCGCCACCGTGGCGTCGCCCAGGCGCGCACCCTGCACGGTCACCAGGAAGAACACGCCCTGCAGCGCCAGGCTGCGGATGAAGATGTCGCGGTTGACCATCAGCAGCGGTGCCCAGCTCACCCAGCGGCGCAGGCGGCGCCAGTCCGGCACGCCGGGGAAGCGTCCCAGCGCGCCGCGGGCCAGCCACAGGCCGAGGGCCGCGCCGCTCCACTCGGCGATCACCGAGGCCTGCGCGGCGCCGGCCACGCCCCAGCCCAGGCCGAGCACGAAGAGCAGCTCCAGGGCGATGTTCACCAGGTTGGTGGTCAGCAGGATGGCCAGCGGCCCGCGGGCGTTCTGCGTGCCCAGCAGCCAGCCGATCAGCGCGTAGCTGGCCAGGGCCGCGGGCAGGCCGAACAGGCGGATGTGGAAGAACTGCCGGGCCAGGCCGTCGAGTTCCGGCGAGGCGTTCATCAGGCCCATGGCCAGCGGCGTCAGCGGCAGCGCCAGCAGGCCCAGCAGCAAGGCCAGGCCCATCGCCAGCAGCAGGCCCTGGCCGAGGATGCGCCGCAGCGCGCCGCCGTCGCCGCGCCCGGCGGCCTGGGCGGCGAAGCCGGTGGTGCCCATGCGCAGGAAGCCGAGCACGCCCACCAGCAGGGTGTACAGGCTGCCGCCCACGGCCACCGCGCCCAGCTGATGGGCGTGGGGCAGGTGGCCGATGACCGCGCTGTCGACCAGGGTCACCAGCGGCACGGATACGTTGGACAGGATCATCGGCGCGGCCAGCGCCCAGACCCGTCGGTGGGTCGGGCGATCGCGCCAGGCGTCGCTCAGTGGGTTCATGCAAGGCTCCGCAGCAGCGCCGCAGTATAGCGGGGCCGGAGCGCCCGCGGCCTTATGCCGGCTTCTTGCGGTAGGCGCAGTAGCCCGGGCGCGGGCCCACCTGCGGGTGGTTGCGGCAGGTGTCCGGGCGCTTGGCGTAGACGGTGCACAGGCGCGTCTTACGGTCCAGGTACAGGCAGTCGCCGTTGCTGCTGCGGGTGAGGGTGAAGATGCCGCTCTTCTGGTTGAAGCGCTCGACCAGGCCTTCCTTGCTCAGGCGCTTGGCGATGTTCTTGGCCGGCTCCTCGCGTTCGAATTCGTCCACCACGCCCAGGCGGATGAGGTCGCCGATGCGCACTTCCACCGGCATGGTGCAGCAGGTGGCGTGGCAGTCGCGGCACAGGCCCGAGCTGTACTTCGCCCAGGTCTCCAGGCGGTCGAGTTCGGCGTTGGCGATCAGCGGCGGTTTTCTCATGGCGGCGGCACGGTGCGTTGCGGGGCGCGCAATCATAGTGGCCTCGGCGGCGGATTGCGCGCCCTTTCGACGAAACGGCGGCTCAGTCGCGCCAGCGCGGCTGCAGGTCGTCGTCCAGCGTCCAGTGCGGCTGCCCCGGGCGCAGGCGCACGCCGCCGACCCAGCGCTCGGCGGCCAGTTGGTCCAGGCCGTGGCGCTCGCCGGCCAGCACCTGGCGGCCCAGCGCGGTGAGGCGCACCGGGCGCTGCGTCCAGGGCAGGTGCTGCTCGGCTTCGACCAGCAGCGGGGTGGGGCTGTCGATCAGCGGGCGCATCAGCACGTGGAACATCAGGTCGCCCAGATAAGGCAGCGGCTCGCGGTGCGTCATCAGCTCGGCGAACACCCGGCCCAGGGGCAGCTCGCCGCGCTCGGCGACTATGCCCAGGCTCAGGCGCTCGGTCAGCGACAGGCCGTCGCGCGCGTCGGGCAGCTCCTGCAACTGGCGGCGCAGGGCGTTGCCCAGCAGCGGCAGCGCCGGTGTCGGTTTGCTGGCCAGCGTGGCCCAGGCCTGTGGCGAGGGCTGGCGGTAGGCGTCCCAGGCTTCGCGGGCCAGCAGCAGGGCCTCTTCGCCCAGCGGCCGGCGCTGCGGCCAGAGCCAGGCCAGCAGGTCGGGGGCCAGTTGGCCGATGCCGATGAAGCGCTGCACGCCGGGCACCCGGTCGGTCTCGATCAGCTCCAGGCGCTCGGGCAAGCGCGGCAGGCCGGCGAGCACGCGGATCAGGAACAACTGGTCGTAGGCGTCCGCCTCGCACCAGAGCACCACCCGCTGGCGCTCGGGGAGTCGGTCGAGCAGGGCGTATTCGTCCCGGGTGCGGCGCAGGGCGTCGGCCGCGGGAATGTCGAAAGCCTGGCTGACGAAGGCCGCGCGCAGCTGGCGGAAGCTTTCTTCCGGCAGCGCCGGCACGGGGCCCATGCTCAGCGGGTCGGCGAACATGCGGAACTCGCCGCGGAAGCCGGCGAGCTCCAGGCTGTGGGCGATGTCGTTGCCGCAGCGCAGGTGCAGGCAGGCGGCTTCGTCGCCGCTGGCGAAGTCCGGGTGGCGCGCGGCGAAGGCGATGGCCTCGACGTGGGCCTTGAGCTTCGGCCAACTGGCGAAGCCCAGCTCCCGCGCCAGCAGCCACTGGCAGTCGGCCAGCCGCGGCGGGTGGCCGAGGCCGTGCGGGGCCTGGGCGTGGAGGCGTTGCAGGGCTTGCGCCTGGCCGGCGCGCAGGTCGCGCAGCAGGGCCTTGGCGTGCTGGCGTTGGCGGTCGAGGTCGATGCGGCCGTCGTGGCCGGAAGTCGGGGACATACGAACTCCTTTCGGGCCGGGTCCGCTGTCGGGCCGGAGTCGTATGGGAAGTCGGCGGATGCAGCACCTGGGCGAACCCTTTCCGCGGACCGGTGGCGTGGTGGACGCCGCCGCCCGACTATAGCGGCGGCGCCCGCGCCGGGCAATGCCGGCGCTCAGCCCTTGCGGATCAGCCAGATGCCCACGCCGATTGCGGCGATGCCGGCGAGCTTGAGGGCGCTGATCGGGTTCTCCCTGAAACCGGCCCAGCCGAAGTGGTCGAGGGCCATGGCCATGCCCAGCTGGCCGGCCAGCACCAGCACCATGAACAGCAGGGCGCCGACCCGCGGCGCGGCGAAGGCGGCGATGAAGATGAAGAACATGCCGAGGAAACCGCCGCACCAGTGCCACCAATGCAGCGAGCGCAGCGCCGGCACGCCGGGGAACTCGCGGTTGGCGAGGGTCAGCACCAGCAGGCCGAGGGTGCCGACGAAAAAGGAGATCAGCGCGGCGGCCAGCACGCTGGACACCTGCTTGGCCAACTGGCCGTTGATGCCCGCCTGCAGCGGCAGGCAGGTACCGGCGATCAGTGGCAGGACGAACATCCACCAGGGTGGCGTGGGCATGGGGGACTCCTTGGCAGTCGAAGCGAAAAGGACAGCCGGCTAGTATGCACCAGACCGGAGCAGCGCTCCCGCTTCCCAGGAGAGAAACCATGGGCACCTCCGCTTCCCGCACCCTGGCCGTGCGCATCGAGCGCCCCTGGCAGGTGGCCTACGACTTCCTCGCCGAACCGCGCAACTTCCCGCGCTGGGCCTCGGGCCTGTGCAGCGCCATCGAACCGCTGGACGCCGACCACTGGCTGGCGCAGACCCCGCAAGGGCCGCTGCGGGTGCGCTTCTCGCCACGCAACCCGTTCGGCGTGCTGGACCACGACGTGCTGCCCGAAGACGCCCCGCCCATCCACATCCCCCTGCGCCTGATCGCCAACGGCGACGGCTGCGAACTGCAGCTGACCCTGCTGCGCCAGCCGGCGATGGATGACGCCGCCTTCGAACGCGATGCGCAGTGGGTGGAGAAGGACCTGGGGGCAATCAAGGCGTTGCTGGAGTCGGAGGAGCTGCCTTGGCCGATGGGGTTTTCGCCGTGAGGTCCGGGGCGGGTGCTTCGAGGTTGAACGCGGAGCGTGTTTGGGGCCAAGGTCAGGCGGCGTATAACCGCGAACGGTTATACGCCCTACGCCACTTGTAGGCGCCGCTGCTTTTCGTAGCCTGTAGGATGGGTTGAGCGAAGCGATACCCATCACCGTGACCGCATGGGTTTCGCAGGCTCAACCCATCCTACGAAATGCACCTGGTGCAGCCGGCAGATAATTGTTCCTACGGGATTTCCCGCTTTACGCCACTGCCTGCAGCCGGGGGATCGGTGGATGGGGTTGCTGGCTGACCTGCCAGAGGTCGTAGGCGGCCTGCATCGCCAGCCAGTGCCGGGCGCTGGACAGGCCGGCCTGTTCCAGGCGCCAGGCCAGGTCGGCGCTGATGGGCGCGCGGCCATGCAGCACCTTGGACAGGTGCGGCCGGCTGAAACCCAGGTGCGCGGCCAGCGCAGTGACCGACAGGCACAGGGCCGGCAAAACATCCTCGCGCAGGATTTCGCCCGGGTGGGGTGGGTTGTGCATGGCCATGGCGAGCCCTCCGCTCAGTGGTAGTCGAGGTAGTCCAGCAGTTCCGCGTCGGTGCCTTCGAAGCGCTAGTTGCGGTTGACGGGCAAGTTTATCGCCAGACTGTAATCGGACCGATTACAGCCGCCCGAGCCGAGATGCTTGTAGGATTGCGCCGCTTCTCGTAGGAGCGAGCTTGCTCGCGAACGGAGTTTCCCGGTCATGGCGGTGCATGAGGTCACCACCGTTCCCTCTCCCCAGCCCTCTCCCTGAAGGGAGAGGGGGCTTGTCCGTGCCGAGAAAGGATTTGGTGTCAGCCGGGAGCTAGGTACAAGCCGGCTAACACAGAAACACCAGCGCACGCCGAACGGTCCCCTCTCTCTTCAGGGAGAGGGTTAGGGAGAGGGCGCTCTTCGGAACCGCACCAAGCCCTCCCAACGAAACACGCCCCCTCACAACCGCGCCCCCAACTCCGCCCCTTCCCTGATCGCCCGCTTGGCATCCAGCTCCCGCGCCAGGCGGGCGCCGCCGATGATGTGGTGGCGCAGGTTCTCCGCGGCCTGGGTGGGGTGCAGTTCCAGCAGCGGTTCCTGGCCGGCGCAGATCACCACGTTGTCCACCGCCAGGCACTGTTCGCGGCCGTCCACGCGGATGTGCAGGCCGGCGTCGTCGATGCGCAGGTATTCCACGCCGCCCAGCATTTGCACCTGGTGGTGCCTCAGGTGGGCGCGGTGGACCCAGCCGCTGGTCTTGCCCAGGCCGGCGCCGGGCGTGCCCGGTTTGCGCTGCAGCAGCCAGAGCTGGCGTTTCGGCGTTATCGGCGTGGGCCTGCGCAGCCCGCCCGGCGTGCTGTTGTCCAGGTCGATGCCCCATTCGCCCAGCCACTGGCCCAGCGGCTGCGGGCCTTCGCGTTCGGCGAGCAGGAAGCTGGCGACGTCGAAGCCGATGCCGCCGGCGCCGATCAGCGCCACCTTCCGGCCCACCGGCGCGCCGTTCAGCACGTCGAGGTAGCCGAGCACTTTGGGATGCTCGATGCCCGGCAACTGCAGCCGGCGCGGGCGGATGCCGGTGGCGACTATCACCTCGTCGAACTGCCCTTGCAGTTCGCCTCGGGCGATGCGCCGGTTCAAGTGCAGGTCCACGCCCAGCTCGGCCAGGCGCACGGCGAAGTAGCGCAGGGTTTCGCCGAACTCTTCCTTGCCGGGGATGCGCCGGGCCAGGTTGAACTGCCCGCCGATCGCGCCGCCGGCCTCGAACAGGCTGACGCGGTGGCCGCGCTCGGCCGCCACGCAGGCCGCCGAGAGCCCCGCGGGGCCGGCGCCGATCACCGCGATGCGCTTGGGCTGGCGCGCCTTGCGGTAGCGCAGCTCGGTCTCGTGGGCGGCGCGCGGGTTGACCAGGCAACTGGCGCGGCGGTTGGCGAAGGCGTGGTCGAGGCAGGCCTGGTTGCAGGCGATGCAGGTGTTGATGCGCCCGGGCTGGCCGGCGGCGGCCTTCTGCACGAACTGCGGATCGGCCAGCAGCGGCCGGGCCAGGGACACCAGGTCGGCCTGGCCGCTGGCGAGCAGCGCTTCGGCCAGTTCCGGGGTGTTGATGCGGTTGCTGGCGATGAGCGGAATGCGCAGTTCGCGGCGCAGGCGCGCGGTCACCTCGGCGAAGGCCGCGCGCGGCACCGAGGTGACGATGGTCGGCACCCGCGACTCGTGCCAGCCGAAGCCGCTGTTGAGCACATCGACGCTGGCTTCCTGCAGCGCCAGCGCTACCTGGCGTACCTCGTCCCAGGTGTTGCCGCCTTCCACCAGGTCGAGCAGCGACAGGCGGTAGCCGATGACGAAGCGCTCGCCCACCGCGCGGCGGATGCGCCGGACGATCTCCAGCGCCAGGCGCATGCGGTTCTCCAGGCTGCCGCCCCAGCGGTCGCGGCGGCGGTTGCCGCGCGGGCAGAGGAACTGGTTCAGCAGGTAGCCCTCGCTGCCCATGATTTCCACCCCGTCGTAGCCGGCGGCGCGGGCCAGGCGCGCGCAGCGGCCGAAGGCGGCGATGGTGCGGGCGATGCCGCGTTCGGACAGCTCGCGCGGGGCGAACCAGCTGATCGGCGACTTGAGCGGCGAAGCCGAGACCACCAGCGGGTGATAGCCGTAGCGCCCGGCGTGGAGGATCTGCAGCAGGATGCGCCCGCCCTCGGCGTGCACCGCCTGGGTCAGGCGGCGGTGCGCCGGCACCTGCAGGCTGCCGGTCAGGTCGCTGCCCAGCGGCAGCAGCCAGCCCTCGCGGTTGGGCGCGAAGCCGCCGGTGATGATCAGCCCCACGCCGCCGCGGGCGCGCTCGCGGTAGTAGGCGGCGAGCTTGCCGAAGTCCCACAGGCGGTCCTCCAGGCCGGTGTGCATGGAGCCCATGACCACGCGGTTGCGCAGCTGCAGCGGGCCGATCCGCAGCGGGGCGAGCAGGTGAGGGTAGGGGCTGGCGTCGGTGGCGTGCATGCTGGCTTCGTCGGCAGGGCGATGAGCGCACCATAGGAAGTTGCGCGGCGCCGGTGAACGGCCCGGCTGACGGCTGCGCCGGGCATTTGGGCCAAGCCGCCGCGGCTTGACAGCTGGCGCAGCGGGCACACACTGGAACGGTGGGGCGGCAGCTTTCGCCGCCCCCGGTTCCCTGACCGGCTTCCTCGGGAGGTTGTCATGAACAGCACAAGAAGAAAGCACCTGCGGCACTACCGCCACTACCTGCTCGCCGCGCTGCTGGGCCTGTTCCTGCTGGGCCTGCACGAGAGCGTCAACCAGGACCTGCAGCCCTCCTGCCTGGGCGACGACGGCCAACTGATCTGTTCCTACCCCTCGCGTACCGATTTGCAGGTACTGCTTTATTTCCGCTGAGCTGGCCTGCGTGGGCTGACCTGGGTCAGGGAAGCGTCTCGGCCTTTTCAGGCAGAGTGCTCGGCCGCGCCTGCTGGCGCTGCCTGGCGCAATGCGCCAGGTTGGCTATCTTTTAAACAGAGGCGCCTGGCCAGGTACTGGGCGCCCTTTGCCTGATCAGGAGACGCACGATGGATATGAACCGTCGGCAATTCTTCAAGGTCGCCGCCGTCGGCCTTGGAGGATCAAGCCTTGCGGCCCTCGGCATGACGCCCCCGGAGGCCTTTGCCGAACAGATCCGCCACTTCAAGCTCGAACGCACCACCGAGACGCGCAACACCTGCACCTATTGCTCGGTAGGCTGCGGCATCCTCATGTACAGCCAGGGCGACGCGGCCAAGAACGTCACCCAGAACATCATCCACATCGAGGGCGACGGCGACCACCCGGTCAACCGCGGCACCCTCTGCCCGAAAGGCGCGGGCCTGCTGGACTTCGTCCACAGCCCCAACCGCCTGAAGTACCCGCAGATCCGCGAGCCCGGCTCCAGCGAGTGGAAGCGCATCGAATGGGACGAGGCGCTGGACCGCATCGCCCGCCTGATGAAGGACGACCGCGACGCCAACTTCATCGAGAAGAACGAGCAGGGCCAGACGGTCAACCGCTGGCTGACCACCGGCTTCCTGGCCGCCTCGGCGTCTTCCAACGAAGCGGGCTACATCACCCACAAGGTGGTGCGCTCCCTCGGCATCCTGGGGTTCGATAACCAAGCGCGTGTCTGACACGGCCCGACGGTGGCAAGTCTTGCCCCGACGTTTGGCCGTGGAGCCATGACCAACCACTGGACCGACATCAAGAATGCCGATCTGATCCTCATCATGGGCGGCAACGCGGCCGAGGCGCACCCCTGCGGCTTCAAATGGGTGACCGAGGCCAAGGCGCACAACAAGGCGCGCCTGCTGGTGGTGGACCCGCGCTTCACCCGCTCGGCCTCGGTGGCCGACTACTACGCGCCCATCCGCACGGGGACGGACATCGCTTTCCTCGGCGGCCTGATCAGCTACCTGATCGAGAACGGCAAGTACCAGAAGGAATACGTCGAGCACTACACCGACGCCGCCTTCATCGTGCAGGAAGGCTTCGGCTTCGAGGACGGCCTGTTCAACGGCTACGACGCCGAGAAGCGCAGCTACCCGGACAAGTCCGCGTGGAACTACGAGCGCGGCGAGGACGGCTTCGCCAAGGTCGACCCCACGCTGCAGCACCCGCGCTGCGTGTTCAACCTGATGCGCCAGCACTACAGCCGCTACACGCCGGACGTGGTCAGCAACATCTGCGGCACGCCCAAGGACATGATGCTCAAGGTCTGGGCCGAGATCGCCGAGACCTCGGCGCCCGGCAAGGCCATGACCATCATGTACGCCCTGGGCTGGACGCAGCACTCGGTGGGCGCGCAGATGATCCGCACCGGCGCCATGGTGCAGCTGCTGCTGGGCAACATCGGCATGCCCGGCGGCGGCATGAACGCCCTGCGCGGGCACTCCAACATCCAGGGCCTGACCGACCTGGGGCTGCTGTCCAACTCGTTGCCCGGCTACCTGACCCTGGCCATGGACGCCGAGCAGGACTACGCCGCCTACATCGCCAAGCGCACCGCCAAGCCGCTGCGCCCGGGGCAACTGTCCTACTGGCAGAACTACAGCAAGTTCCACGTCAGCCTGATGAAGTCCTGGTTCGGCAAGGCCGCCACGGCCGAGAACAACTGGTGCTTCGACTGGCTGCCCAAGCTCGACATGCCCGGCGCCGGCTACGACGTGCTGCGGGTGTTCGACATGATGTACCAGGGCAAGGTCAACGGGTACTTCTGCCAGGGCTTCAACCCCATTGCCTCGTTCCCCAACAAGGGCAAGGTCGGCGCCGCGCTGGCCAAGCTCAAGTGGCTGGTGATCATGGACCCGCTGGCCACCGAGACCTCGGAGTTCTGGCGTAACGCCGGCGACTTCAACAACGTCGACACCAAGTCGATCCAGACCACGGTGATTCGCCTGCCCACCACCTGCTTCGCCGAGGAGGACGGCTCCATCGTCAACTCCGGGCGCTGGCTGCAGTGGCACTGGAAGGGCGGCGAGCCGCCGGGCCAGGCGCGCCCGGACATCGCCATCATGGCCGGGCTGTACCACCGCCTGCGCACGCTGTACGCGAAGGAGGGCGGCAAGTTCCCCGACGCCATCCTCGGCCTCGACTGGCCCTACCAGCGCCCGGACGACCCGAGCCCCGAGGAGCTGGCCAAGGAGTACAACGGCAAGGCCCTGGCCGACCTGGTGGACCCGAAGAACGGCATGGTCCTGGCCAAGGCCGGCGAGCAGTTGCCCGGCTTCGCGTTGCTGCGCGACGACGGCAGCACCGCCAGCGGCTGCTGGATCTTCGCCGGTTCCTGGACGCAGCAGGGCAACCAGATGGCCCGCCGCGACAACGCCGACCCCTACGCCATGGGCCAGACCCTCGGCTGGGCCTGGGCCTGGCCGGCCAACCGGCGCATCCTCTACAACCGCGCCTCGGCCGACCTTGCCGGCAAGCCGTGGGACCCGGTGAAGAAACGCCTGGTGTGGTGGAACGGCAAGGCCTGGGGCGGCACCGACGTGCCCGACTACAAGCCCGACGTGCCGCCGGAAGCGGGCATGAACCCGTTCATCATGAACCCCGAGGGGGTGGCGCGCTTCTTCGCCGTGGACAAGATGGCCGAAGGGCCCTTCCCCGAGCACTACGAGCCGTTCGAGACGCCCATCGGCATCAACCCGCTGCACAGGGACAACCCCAAGGCCACCAGCAACCCGGCCGCGCGAGTGTTCAAGAACGACATGGAAGTCTTCGGCAAGGCCGACGAGTTCCCCTACGCGGCCACCACCTACCGCCTCACCGAGCACTTCCACTTCTGGACCAAGCATTGCCGGCTGAACGCGATCACCCAGCCGGAGCAGTTCGTGGAAATCGGCGAGGTACTGGCCAAGGAACTGGGGATCGCTGCCGGCGACCGCGTGAAGGTCTCCTCCAACCGCGGCTACATCAAGGCCGTGGCGGTGGTGACCAAGCGCATCCGCCCGCTGCAGGTCGACGGCAAGACAGTGCACCACGTCGGCATCCCGCTGCACTGGGGCTTCGCCGGGGTGGCGCGCAACGGCTATCTGACCAACACCCTGACGCCCTTCGTCGGCGATGGGAACACGCAGACGCCGGAGTTCAAGTCGTTCCTGGTCAACGTCGAGAAAATCAGCGGAGGTGAGGCATGAGCACGCAAGACATCAGTGCCCGTTCGGCCACCACCACGCCGATGCCCTCGGTGCGCAACCAGCAGGAAGTGGCCAAGCTCATCGACGTGTCCAAGTGCATCGGCTGCAAGGCCTGCCAGGTGGCCTGCTCGGAGTGGAACGAGCTGCGCGACGAGGTGGGCCATAACCACGGGGTGTACGACAACCCGCTGGACCTGACGGCCGATTCCTGGACGGTGATGCGCTTCACCGAGCACGAGAACCCCAACGGCAACCTCGAATGGCTGATCCGCAAGGACGGCTGCATGCACTGCGCCGAGCCGGGCTGCCTGAAGGCCTGCCCGAGCCCGGGGGCGATCGTGAAATACGCCAACGGCATCGTCGACTTCAACCAGGACCACTGCATCGGCTGCGGCTACTGCATCACCGGCTGCCCGTTCAACATCCCGCGCATCTCGCAGAAGGACCACAAGGCCTACAAGTGCACCCTGTGTTCCGACCGCGTGAGCGTGGGCATGGAGCCGGCCTGCGTGAAGACCTGCCCCACCGGCGCCATCGTCTTCGGCACCAAGGACGCCATGAAGGAGCACGCCGC
The DNA here is from genome assembly GCF_000812405.1 of Pseudomonas sp. PI1. Lineage (NCBI taxonomy): Bacteria > Pseudomonadati > Pseudomonadota > Gammaproteobacteria > Pseudomonadales > Pseudomonadaceae > Pseudomonas > Pseudomonas sp. PI1. Next base: position 233,557 of record NZ_JWMC01000098.1, on the reverse strand, counting down.
CGAACGCATCGAGGACCTCAAGTCGCGCGGCTTCGAGCACGCGGGCCTGTACGACCCCGAAGGCGTCGGCGGCACCCACGTGATGTACGTGCTGCACCACAACGACCAGCCCTCGCTATACGCCGGCCTGCCCGACAAGCCGGCCATCAGCCCGCTGGTCAGCCTGTGGAAGGGCATCACCAAGCCGCTGGGCCTGCTGGCCATGGGCGCGGTGGTGCTCGCCGGGTTCTTCCACTACACCCGCATCGGCCCCAACCGCACGGAAGAGGACGAGCAGCCGGGGCCGGACCCGGAGGCGCCGGTACACAAGGTCGACCCTTCGGTGCACCGCTATGACCCGCGCGACCCGCGTTGAGCCCATGCACCGAACAGCCCCCTCTCCCGTCGGGGAGAGGGATGGGGAGAGGGCGCTCGTCGGCCCTCAGAGGAGCCCAGCATGAAAAAAGACATCCAACGCTATACCGCCAACGAGCGCAGCAACCACTGGCTGGTGGCGATCTTCTTCATCCTCGCCGGCCTGTCGGGGCTGGCGCTGTTCCACCCGGCGCTGTTCTGGCTCAGCAGCCTGTTCGGCGGCGGGCCCTGGACGCGCATCCTGCACCCCTTCCTGGGGCTGGCGATGTTCGTGTTCTTCCTCGGCCTGGTGCTGCGCTTCGCCCACCACAACCTGCTCGACCGCAGCGACGTGCAATGGCTGAAGCAGTGGCGCGACGTGGTCGGCAACCGCGAGGAGAACCTCCCCGCGGTGGGCCGCTACAACGCCGGGCAGAAGCTGCTGTTCTGGACCCTGCTGCTGTGCATGCTGGTGCTGCTGGTGACCGGCCTGGTGATCTGGCGCCAGTACTTCAGCGCCTGGTTCGGCATCGAGGTCATCCGCCTGTCCGCGTTGCTGCACGCCTTCGCCGCCTTCGTGCTGATCAGCAGCATCATCGTGCACATCTACGCCGGCATCTGGGTCAAGGGCTCCATGGGCGCGATGCTCTATGGTTGGGTCAGCCGCGCCTGGGCCCGCAAGCACCACGCCGCCTGGCTGAAAAGCGTGGACAAGGGCGAGGGCCACTGAGCGGGCCCACACCCCCCGTAGGATGGCGTTGAGCGCAGCGATACCCATCAATAGGGACGAGCACAGTAATCCAACCCATGCACCGAACAATCCCCTCTCCCTTCAGGGAGAGGGCCAGGGAGAGGGAAAGGCGGCTGATCCAGACGATTCGCCCCATCCCTGAAACCACCGACCAAGGAGTCCTGCGTGCCAGGCCAAATCCTCGAACCCGGCCAGATCGAAGCCGCCGCCAACATCCCCCCCTTCCTCAAGCTGCCCTCGCCGCAACTCTTCACCCAGCGCGGCCAGCGCCTGCGCCAGCTCGCCGAAGGCCACCCCCTGGGCGACTACCTGAACCTGCTGGCCGAACTCTGCGACATCCAGCAGCACCTGCTCGACAACCCACCGCCGCTGCCCATGCCCGACGAAGCCGCCCTGCGCCGCAGCGTCGAGCACGGCATGCCGCCGCTGGGCTTCGAAGTGCTGGTGTGCGAAGGCGCCTGGCTGGCGCTGCTCGACCCGCTGCTGCAGGCCTTCGCCACCAGCCCGGCCAGCCCCATCGCCAACGCCCTGCAGCAACTGCGCAAGGCCGACGCCGGCCAGCGCAAGGCCTGGGCCCTGGCCCTGCTCAACGGCCAGTTCGACCTGCTGCCGGCGGCCCTGGTGCCCTTCCTCGGCGCCACCCTGCAGGTCGCCTTCAGCCACTGGCTGCTGCGCCTGCCCGAAGGCCTGCTCAGCGAGCGTGAGGAACAGACCCTGTGCCCGGCCTGCGGCTCGCCGCCGGTGGCCGGCGTCATCCACAACCGCGGCAAGTACAACGGCCTGCGCTACCTGGCCTGCTCGCTGTGCTCCTGCCAGTGGCACTACGTGCGCATCAAGTGCAGCCACTGCCGGCAGAGCAAGGGCCTGTTCTACCTGTCGGAGCAGAGCGACAGCCGCGAGGTCATCCACGCCCCGCTGCGCGCCGAGGTCTGCCCCAGCTGCCAGGCCTACCTCAAGCAGTGCTACCTGGAACACGACGAAGCCGCCGAGCCCCAGGCCGACGACCTCGCCAGCCTGGCCCTGGACATCCGCCTGGCCGAGGAAGGCTACCTGCGCAGCGCGCCCAACCTGCTGCTGTCCCCCGGCGACGCAGACTGACCTAGACTGCATCCAGACCCCCGTAGGATGGGTTGAGGAGCCCGCGACGATACCCATCGCCTCCCCAACCCTCGAAGCACCAGACAGGACCGCGCATGACCTCCGCCCGCCTGCCCTCCATCGACCGCCTGCTGCGCAGCCCGGCCTGCGCACCCCTGCAACAGCGCTACGGCCGCGAAGCCCTGCTCGGCACCCTGCGCGACCTGCTCGACGAACTGCGCGAGCCGGCCCGCCACGGCCAGCTCGCCGCCGTGGAACTGAGCGAAGCGGTGCTCGCCGGCCGCGCCGGCGAACGCCTGGCCGCGCACCACGCCAGCCGCGTGCGCCGGGTGTTCAACCTCACCGGCACCGTGCTGCACACCAACCTCGGCCGCGCCCTGCTGCCGGAAGAAGCCATCGAAGCCATCACAATGGCCGCGCGCTACCCGCTGAACCTGGAATTCGATCTGGCCAGCGGCAGGCGTGGCGACCGCGACGACCTCATCACCGGGCTGATCCGCGAGCTGACCGGCGCCGAGGCGGTCACCGTGGTCAACAACAATGCCGCCGCCGTGCTGCTGGCGCTCAACAGCCTGGGCGCGCGCAAGGAAGGCATCATCTCCCGCGGCGAACTGATCGAGATCGGCGGCGCCTTCCGCATCCCCGACATCATGGCCCGCGCCGGCGTGAAACTGGTCGAGGTCGGCACCACCAACCGCACCCACGCCAAGGACTACGAAGCCGCCATCGGCCCGCGCTCGGGCCTCTTGATGCGCGTGCACACCAGCAACTACAGCGTGCAGGGCTTCACCGCCAGCGTCGCCACCCGCGACCTCGCCGGCATCGCCCATGCCCACGGCCTGCCGCTGCTGGAAGACCTGGGCAGCGGCACCCTGGTGGACCTGACGCGCTGGGGCCTGCCCAAGGAACCGACCGTGCAGGAAGCCCTGAAGGACGGCGCCGACATCGTCACCTTCAGCGGCGACAAACTCCTCGGCGGCCCCCAGGCCGGGCTCATCCTCGGTAGCAGGGAACTGATCGGGCGGATCAAGAAGAACCCGCTCAAGCGCGCCCTGCGCGTGGACAAGCTGACCCTCGCCGCGCTGGAAGCCGTGCTCGGCCTGTACCGCGACCCCGACCGCCTGGCCGAACGCCTCACCACCCTGCGCCTGCTCAGCCGCCCGCAGGTCGACATCCAGGCCCAGGCCGCGCGTCTGGCGCCGCTGCTCGCTGCGCAACTGGGCGCCGGCTGGGCGGTAAGCGCGGAAGCCGCCCTGGGCATGATCGGCAGCGGCGCCCAGCCGGTGGTACGCCTGCCCAGCGCCGCCCTGGCGCTGCGCCCGCAAAGCAACAAACGCCTGCGTGGCCGCGCCCTGCGCGAACTGGAAGAACGCCTGCGCGGCCTACCCATTCCGGTACTCGGTCGCATCGACGACGACACCCTGTGGCTCGACCTGCGCCAGCTCGACGACGAGGCCGCCTTCCTCGCGCAACTGCCGCTGCTGGCGGAGGGCGAGGCTTGATCGTCGGCACCGCCGGGCACATCGACCACGGCAAGACCGCCCTGCTGCGCGCGCTCACCGGCGTGGAAGGCGACCGCCGCCCGGCCGAGCGCGAACGCGGCATCACCATCGACCTGGGCTACGTCTACGCCGACCTCGGCGACGGCGCGCTGACCGGCTTCATCGACGTGCCCGGCCACGAACGCTTCGTCCACAACATGCTGGCCGGCGCCAGCGGCATCGACCTGGTGCTGCTGGTGGTGGCCGCCGACGACGGCGTGATGCCGCAGACCCGCGAGCACCTGGCCATCGTCGAACTGCTCGGCATCCCCCGCGCCCTGGTGGCCCTGAGCAAGGCCGACCGCGTCAGCCCGCAGCGCCTGGCCGAGGCCCGCGGCGAAGTGGAAAGCCTGCTGGCCGCGGGGCCGCTGGCCGGCGCGCCGATCTACCCGGTTTCCAGCGTCACGGGGGAGGGCGTAGATGCTTTGCGCCAGGCCCTGGCCAAGGCCGCCTGCGAGGTCCATGAGCGCTCCAGCCAGGGCGGCTTCCGCCTGGCCGTGGACCGCGCCTTCAGCGTCAGCGGCGCCGGCCTGGTGGTCACCGGCACGGCCTTCTCCGGCAGCGTGAAAGTGGGCGACGAACTCCAACTGGGCAACGCCGGCCGCCCGGTGCGTGTGCGCGGCCTGCACGCCCAGAACCGCGCCGCCGAACAGGCCCACGCCGGCCAGCGGGTGGCGGTCAACATCGCCGGCGAACGCCTGGGCCCGGACCAGGTGAAACGCGGCGACTGGCTGCTGGCGCCGGAACTGCACGCGCCCACCACCCGCATCGACATCGACCTGCAACTGCTCCCCGGCGAACCCCGCGCCCTGGCCCACTGGACGCCGCTGCACGTGCACCTGGGCGCCCAGGACGTGACCGGCCGCGTCGCCCTGCTGGAAGACGAACGCCTGGCGCCGGGCGAAAGAGCCTTCGCGCAGCTTGTGCTGAATTCCCCCGTGCAAACTGTGCACGGCGACCGCCTGGTGCTGCGCGACCAATCCGCCCAACGCACCCTCGGCGGCGGCCGCGTGCTCGACCCCTTCGCCCCGGCCCGCAACCGCCGCAGCCCCGAACGCCTGGCACAACTCCAGGCCCTGCGCGGCGAAGGCCTGGAACAGGCCCTGCCGGTGCTGCTGCAACACGCCGGCAACGGCCTGGACCCCAAACTGCTGGCCCGCCAGTTCAACCGCCCCCGGGCGAGCTGGCAACTGCCCGCCGAACTGCTGGAAATCCCCACCCGCGGCGGCCCGCGCCTGTTCACCGCCGAACGCTGGCACGCCCTGGGCGAACAGCTGCTGCAAGCCCTGGCCCGCTTCCACGCCGAACAACCCGACGAACTCGGCCCCGACCGCGACCGCCTGCGCCGCTACGCCTTCGCGCAACTGGAGCGCCCGATCTTCATCGCCCTGCTGGAACAGGCCCTGGCCAGCAAGACCGTGGAAAACAGCGGCCCCTGGCTGCACCTGCCGGACCACCGCGTGCAGCTGGGCGCCGAAGACGAAGCCCTGCGCGAACGCATCCGCCCCCTGCTGCAAGCCGGCGCCTACGACCCGCCCTGGACCCGCGACCTGGCCCGCGAACTGCAAGTCGACGAAGCCGCCATGCGCCTGCTGCTGCGCAAACTCGCCCGCCTCGGCCAACTGCACCAAGTGGTGAAAGACCTGTTCTACCCCGACGAAACCCTCCGCCAACTGGCCCGACAAGCCCTGCAACTCCACACCGAACAAGGCCTGATCCGCGCCGCCGCCTTCCGCGACCGCATCGGCATAGGCCGCAAGCGCAGCATCCAGCTACTGGAATACTTCGACCGCATCGGCTTTACCCGGCGGTTCGGTAATGAGCGGAGGGTTCGGGAGGATTCGGCGTTGGCACTCGGGGCAGGCGTCAATGCAGAGCGAACTGCCTGAGTGCCGCCATCATGGTGATCACCAAGACTGCAGGCCAATGGCGGCAAGGCAGGTCTGATTGCTCAAAAAAGCAGCAGCGCTTACCATGGTGAGCATTGCAATCCCCGTTTCAGGAGGGATTTTATGGTGATGCACCTTGTTGGCCGGCCCGCGGCCAAACCTACCGGCAAGCCCAAGCCCAGGACCAAGAAAGGCGCGTGTGATCCGCTCGCGGCCGTGGAACAGGCCGCGCGTGCCGGTGATGCCCAATATCAATACTTTGTCGAGACCGGGAAGCTTCCGGACTCTAAGTGAGGTTGCGTGTCGATTGCGCGAGTCTTCGTAACCGACAGCTTCATGAACCTCCCCGCCTGGCACGACCTGTACGTCGATTTCTACAACCTGAAGGGCCGTCCCATTGGGGGCGTGATGCCTCTCTTTGGCAGGTGCCTTTCGGCCATGTCCAGTTGACCGATAGCCGAGTGGTCCTGCTGCGCTGGAGCAAAATCGGCGATCCCTTCAAACGCACCGTGAAAGACAGCGAGTCCGAGCATGACCTGTGGCTGCTCTATGCGCAGGACCTCCCGGAAAACCGTTATTTGATGCTGTCCGTATTCGGCCCTCATGCGCATAAGGACTCGCGCTTCCAAAGCTACATCCGCACATTGAAAGTGGATATAGTCGATCCCTGGCTGGATGGCAGGCTTCATTGCTTCGAGCCGCCGGAAGACTATGAGCCGTGATTGAAATGGCCGTTGCTCTTGATGGAAGAAACGGCATCGCTGTTCTTGGCGGTGATGCGTCCAGGAATTTTCGACACTGCTTCGACACTCCGCCGGAGTCGGCAACGGAAGCTGGCGAAAAAGCCTTGTAGATCAATATGGAAGGCAATCACGCCCGGTGGCGTGGCCGGGCTTCAAACCCGGTGGGGGACGGCAGCCGTTCCTGGGTGAGTTCGACTCTCACTGCCTTCCGCCACTTCCCTCCGATTATTCTGTCTTCGCTGCGATAACTTTCAGGTTTCGCTGGCTGGCGTCTCGTCGTCGATTACCTGCAGTCTGTGGATATCGCTCCATAACAATTCTTCCGGAAAACGTCGTGGGTCTCTTGGATCGCGGACCAGAAAATAGGGGCGTTCATCCTCCAGCGTCAGTGCTACCCCTACGATGCGCACGCGGTAGCTTTCCCGGTAGGGTGCCTCATGCAGGGGAATGTCCACATCGATGGTCTTGCCCAACATAGCCATGGCAGTAGAAGCGTCGAATTTGATCATCGCGAATTTCATCCGTGAGATGCCTAGTGCGACCAGGCTGTGAGTACTTCCACATGCTCAGCCTTTACTGCACTATGCGAGGTGGTGTTTTGATTTAACTCGAGTCAATTTAGCTCTAGTCGAAATTGATCTTATTTGGCTTGAGTCATTTTGGCTATAGCTTATATAGATGAATTTCTTATGATCAAAGAGCGCGTCATAACCATTCTCTCGTGGACAGACATACGCCTCCCCAAGCTTGAGGAAATGACAGGCATTAGCCGGTACACCTGGAGCAACCTGAAGAACCCTTCGAAAAACCGGGAGATCAAGGAAGAGGAAATCCTGGCCATCGCCAAGGTATTTCCTCAGTTTCGCTGGTGGATTTTGACGGGGGAGGTAATGCCAGAGATTGGCCAGACGAGCCCTGGCTATGAAGAGGAGGGGGCTGATCGAAGCTCCTCTCCTGGGGCGTGCGCGGGCTCATCCGACTCGTAAGGAGGCCGGCTGGGAACGAACGTTTGGCTGCTGCACCCGTAGGATGGCGTTGAGCGCAGCGATACCCATCATTGGCGGCATGGGTTCACGCCCCGGCCTGGCGTTGGTTGCCCGGCCCAATCACGCTACATCCTGCACCACTGTTCCTCACAGGGAATCCCATCCCCGTCCCCATCCATCTTCATCCCCGGACAACTGCGCAGAAACGCCTTGGCCTCGGCGCAGGAGGTCATTTGCGAGCAGTATTTGCGGCCATCGCAGCGAACATCGAGAGCAGGGCTGGCGGGTGTGGTGCTTGCCGCCGGCGGCATCAGGTCGGTGGTCGGTTCGTCGGCATCATCCGCGACGCTCATCGGGACCGGTTTTGAGCGGGAGAAATGGTTCTGCCAGGACGGGTTGTCCATGTACTGCCAGGCGAGCAGGGCGAGGACGATCAGCAGAATCCATTTCTTCATGAGGTTCACCGAGTCCTGGGGGATGAGCGGATTCTAGTGGCGAACCTGCCGGCATTGCACCCGTAGGATGGCGTTGAGCGCAGCGATACCCATCATCGACCGCATGGGTATCGCTGGCGCTCAACCCATCCTACGTCCTGGCTCCCTGTACCGATCCACCTGAGTCGCGGCCCTCTTGCAGGGCCTTGCCCAGTATCCGGGCCACCAACGCGTCCTTGCCTTGCGTGTAGGCCTCGCGGTCGGTGGGGAAGCGTTCTGCCAGTTGTTCCTTGAGGCGTTGGTATTCCGCCGCGTCTTGCGGATGGTTGCGCAGCCAGTTGCGGAAGATCAGGTGGCGGTCGGCGTCGGCCAGGTTCATGACGTGGACGTGGTGGGTTCTGCCCTGGCCCCGGGGTGGCATGCCCTTGACGAAGAACATCCGCTGCGGCGCCGGGTTGTCGCGCCAGTACTGGTAGCCGAGGGCTTCCAGCGGGGCGACCAAGCTTTGCCAGTCGGCGTCGGGCGGGGGCAGCAGGAGGATGTCGATGATCGGCTTGGCCTTCAGGCCGGGCACCGCCGTGCTGCCGAAGTGTTCGATCTTCAGGCCGGGCAGGGCCAGGGCTGTGGCGATGGCGTCGGCTTCCTCGGCGAAGCGCCGGGGCCAGTCCGGGTTGGCTTCTGCCAGTTCGATGCGGTCGGCTTCGGCGTTGCTCCAGCGTTGGCCGTCGAAGGTGGGGGGCTGGGTCATGGGGTGTCCTGGCTGAGGGGCTGTCGTTCGACGTTCGGGCCGGTGCGCAGGTTCATCGTCGTTGTTAGGGCTTCTTCCTTTGCCCCTTGATTCGGTTGCGCAGGTGCTCGAAGAAGGCCGCATCGGCGTGCTCTGTGGGAGCGGATTCGGCGCCGGCCAGAAGGAGGTTTCGCAAGCGATGGCGGCCTTGCGTCCTTTGATCGCTGGCGTGTGGGTTGGTCTGGTCGTCGATGGTGCTCATGGGTCTTCCCGTTTGCAGGTTTGGGCTGAGCCTATTCCTGAGGTGGGCGGGTTGGCCATGCTCTTGTAGGAGCGAGCTTGCTCGCGAACCGCCTCAACTCCGCAATCAGCGGATAACACGTTCGCGAGCAAGAACTAGGCGTCCCCCTCGCTCCTACGAAAAGCTGGCAGGCTATTTCACCGGGAAGTCGAAGGCGGTGTTGGGATACGGCTCCTGCTTCAGCGTGTAGTGCCACCACTCGTTGGCGTAGGGTTCGAAGCCGTGGCGTTGCATGGCGCTGCGCAGGGTTTCGCGGTTGCGCGTCTGTTGCACGCTGATCAGGTTGGTGCCGTGGTGGGAGATGGGGCCGAAGAAGTCGAAGTGGCTGCCCATGTCCAGTTCCTGGCCGGTCCTGGCGTCGACCAGGGTGAGGTCCACGGTGCTGCCGCGGCAGTGGGCGGACTTCCTGGCGATGTAGCCGTCGCGGAACAGCGCCGCCTTGTCCAGGTGCGGGTAGTAGCGGTCCTTGGTGCGGGTGTCGGCCAGGTCCGCGGCCCAGCGCTGGAAGTGGGCCACGGCGCGTTGCGGGCGGTAGCCGTCGAAGAGTTTCAGTTGCAGGCCGCTGAGGGCGACGTCGCGCTCCACTTCGGCCAGGGCCGTGGCCGCTTCCTTCGTGAGGATCACCCGCGGGCTTTCGTAGCCGTCGATGCGGCTGCCGACGAAGTTGTCGCCGCTGTAGTAGCGCGCTTCGTAATGGGCGTGCTGCAGCACCTGGTCGAGGTAGACGAAGCCGGGTTGCGCCGGCTGGTCGGCGTGGGCGCCGAGGCTGGCCAACAGCAGGAGCAGGGCGAGGGCGTGGCGGAGCATCCGGCCTCCCGGGCGTGGGGTTTCTTTCACCCTAGCAGCCCTTTCCTGCGACGCATCTCTCTAAATGGCGGGATTTTTCCTACTTAATCCTCAGGTCCAGTTATCCCCTGGCGGGCCGATCCATTCGCCGAGACGAGCGGATCGCGGTTGTGCGGTCCGCGCACGAGTTCGAGCAGCCCAGGAGAGATGCGATGCTCAACCAGATCCGCGTACGTACCCGCCTGCTGTCGCTGGCGTTCCTGCCCCTGCTGGTGCTGGCCGGGGTGATGGCGCTGGCGGCGTACAACGCCGACCAGCTCAACGATGATTTCGACGAGCTGTTCAACGACCGCATGCGCCCGGTGAACCGGCTCAACCTGATCTCCAACGCCTATGCGGTGAACATGGTGGATGCGCTGCACAAGTATCGCTCCGGGGTGATCGACGTGGACGTCTTGCGCGGCGCCATCGGCGAGGCGCGCAAGACCATCGCGGACTCCTGGCGCCTGGTGCAGGACAGCAAGATGACCGATGCCGAGCAGCAGATGGTGGCCGGCATCCGCGCGCGCATGGCCGCGGTGGACAAGCTGGTGGACACGCTGCAGGAACAGACCGACGGCAGCCTGCGCGGCGAGAGCGACGCCAGCTTCATCCGGCGCCTGTATGCGGCCTTCGACCCGCTGGGGGATGCGCTGGAGGAACTGGCCCAGCTGCAGGTCCGCGAGGGCGAAAGGCTGAGCCAGGCCTCCACCGCGCGCTACCAGGCGATGAAGGCCAGTTTCGTGGCCATCGCAGTGGTGGTGCTGGTCGGCATGCTGCTGTTCAGCCTGCTGGTCAGCCGCTCGATCAACCGCCCGCTGGAACAACTGGGCCGGACCATCGCCACGGTGCAGCGCAATTCCGACCTGAGCCTGCGCGCCGAGGCCGTGGGCCGCGACGAGCTGGCGCAGACCGCCCAGGCCTTCAATACCATGCTCGAACACTTCCAACGGCTGATCCGCCACCTGGGCGGCGCCTCGGTACAGCTGGCCAGCGCGTCGGAGGAGATGAGCGCCATCAGCGCCCAGGTCAGCGATGCCGCCAACGGCCAGGGCGACCAGACCGCCATGGTCGCCACCGCCGTGCACGAGATGAGCGCCGCGGTGCAGCAGGTGGCGGAGCACGCGCTGGACATGGCGCGGGTGGCCGAGGACGTGCGCCGCGAGGCGCACCAGGGCACCGAGCTGGTGGAGGCCAACCTGGGCGCCATCGAGCGTCTGTCGCAGGCGGTGCAGGAGAGCGCCGAGGTGATCGACCGCCTGCACAGCCAGAGCGACGAGATCGGCAGCGTGCTGGGGGTGATCCAGAGCATCGCCGAGCAGACCAACCTGCTGGCGCTCAATGCCGCCATCGAGGCGGCGCGGGCCGGCGAGGCCGGGCGCGGGTTCGCCGTGGTGGCCGACGAGGTGCGCAGCCTGGCGAGCAACACGCAGAAGGCCACCGAGTCGATCCGCGGCATGATCGATTCGCTGCAGAGCGGCGCGCGCCAGGCGGTGGGCGTGATGCAGGAGTCCCGCGAGCGGGCCGGGGACAGCGTGCGGCATTCGCGCGAATCCGGCGAGGCGCTGCGGCACATCGCCAACGCCATCGACCGCATCGCCGACGGCAACGCGCAAATTTCCACCGCCACCGAGGAGCAGACGGCGGTGGCCCATGAGATCAGCCAGAACATCACCCAGCTCAACGACAGCATCCAGAGCGTGGTGGAGAACGCCGAGCAGAGCGCCGCGGCGAGCCTGGAGCTGGCCCGCCTGGCGGTCGAGCAACAGCAGCAGCTGGCGGGCTTCCGGGTGGACTAGGACTGCCTCACTGGCCCATCAGCAGGCGCTGCTGCTGGGACGAGAAGCCGCCCTGTTGCTGGAACTGCGCGCCCATCATGGGCTGCCGTTCGACGTCGTCGAGGCCGAAGGATTCCTTCACCGGCGACTCGATGGCGCCGAGGTTGTAGCTGCTCTGCCCGGCGCAGCCGGAGAGGGCGAGCAGGGCGAGGACGAGCGCGGGAAGCCGGGGCATGGTGGACTCCTTCTGTAGGGGAGCTTGCGGATCGCACAGCCTAGGCCGGCGAAGCTTATGGCTTGCTTAAGCTCAGTCGCGGCGCAGGGCCTGGACGTCGTTGCCTTCGGGGTCGAAGGCGTCCAGGCGCATGCGTTCGGCGAAGGCCTCCAGCGCCGCCTGGCCGCTGACGAAGCCGGCCTTCGCGCTGGCCCAGTCGTCCGGGCGCAGGCGCACCATCCAGCCTTCGCCGTAGCAGTCGAGGTTGATCAGACCTGGGCGGCGCTGCACGTCCTCGTTGCTCACCAGCAGGGTGCCGGCCAGCGGGCAGCGCGCCGAGGAGGCGGCCTTGGCGAATTCCACCACGCCGAAGCTGCGGTCGCGCTCGATGTGCCAGCCGTCGCGCTTGGGGGTGAAGGCGAAGATCTGCCCGTAGAGCGCGCAGCCATAGGCGCTCAGGCCGAGGGTCACGGCGCCGTCGGCTTCTTCGCGCAGCCACAGGTTGTAGTCCGGGGCGTAGAGCAGGTCGTCGGGGAATTCCAGGCCGTGCAGTTTCACAGGGTCAGCACCCGGTCGTATTCGAGGATCATCCGCGCCAGTTCGCCGCCGCTGGCGATTTCGTCGATTTCGCCGATCAGCGCGCTTTCGTCGATGGGCACGCCGGGGGCGCGGCACATCAGCAGGCGCGCGCCGGCTTCCTTGGCCTGCTGGATGAAGTGGCTGAGCGGCTCGCCGCCGGGGGCGGCGTAGAGGTTGTCCACCACGTCCTGGCGCGCCAGCTGCACGCCCTCGCCGCTGAGGAAGAGCGTCACCTCGGCGTCCATGCAGGCCAGCAGGGTGGCGGTGTAGAAGGGCGCGGCGCAGCGCGCCGGGGTGCTCGGGCCGCTGCTGACGATGATCAGCACGCGCTGGATGTCAGGCTGGTCCAAGGGCTTTCTCCATCTGCACCAGGGCCACGCGGCGGCCGTCCGGCGCCTGGCGCTCGACGATGCCCACCGGGCGATAGCCCAGGCCGGCGTAGAGCAGCAGGCCGCCGGCGTTGTCGTTGAAGCAGGAGATTTTCATCAGCGGTGCAGCGTAGTCGCGCCGGGCGAGGTCTTCCATGACGCCGATCAGGTAGCGCGCCACGCCGTGCCTGCGGGCCCAGGGCGCGACCATCATGTTGCCCAACGCGCAGTACTCGCCGGGCAGGCTCTGGTAGAAGTTGGCGAAGCCGGCGGCGCGGCCGTCGAGCAGGGCCAGGGTGCTGGCGCGGCGCTCGGCCACGGCGGCGGCCAGCTGTTCGACGCCGAACGGCCAGCGGGCCTTGGGGTAGGCGTAGAAGAGTTCGTCGGCGCTACGCACGAAGCCGGCCACCTCGGCGAGGTCGCCGGCTTCCACGGGGCGATGCTGCAGGCTCATCCGTGCGGCGGGTATTGGGCGAGGACCTTCTGCACGGTCTCGCGGATCGCCGCTTCACGCTCGGCCGGGGTCGGCGGGCTGCTGCGCATGATCTGCTCGCCGCTGCCGCGCCATACCAGCTTGCCGTCCTTGCCGTCGAGCAGGTCGACCTGGATGGTGGCGACCTTGTAGGTCACGGTGCGCGACTCGGCCATCGCCGGGCCGCCCCAGTAGCCGCCCCAATAACCGTTCCAGTAGCCGCCGGTGTAGGTGGTGACCTGGTCCTGGCGCTGGTCGACGATCAGGTAGGCGCGCACCGTCACGTCGGGCGCGGCGCCGCCCTGGCTCGGGCGCAGGCCACGCTGGTCGAGCTGGTCGGCCACCGCCGAGCGGATGCGCTGCTCGGTGAGGTCGCTCTTGATGCGCGGGTCGTCCGGGCGGTATTCGAAGGCCGGCTGCGCCCAGGCCCAGCTGCGGTAGGCGGCGAAGTCGCGGCTGGAATCGTAGTCGCGGCTGAGGTTGACGGTCTCACAGGCGGCCAGGCCCAGCAGCAGGCCCAGCAACAACAGACGGCGGATCATGATCGGCATACTCCAGGCAGAGTCTTCATCGAAGCTCAGCGCGTGCGTAAAGGCAAGTGGCGGAATGCCTCGAAATGGCCCTATTCCGCAGTTTTCTGGCAGCAAAGCCGGACAAGCGCCTCAGTGCGGCGGGTAGCCCGACAGCGCCTTGCGCACCGCTTCGCGCAGGCCGCGGGCCTGTTCGCTCTGGTTGCCGCTGGGCTGGTATTCGGCCGAGGCCACCCAGACGGCGTGGTTGTCGCGGGCGTCGTACAGCTCGATGCGCACCACGTTGACTTGCACTATGTAGGTCCGCGTCACCGGGACGGAGGCGCCGTACCAGGGATCGTTCCAGCCGCCGTAGTAGCCGCCGCCGTAGTAGTCGGTGACCTGGCGGGTGCGCTGCTCGCTGCTGACCCGCGCGCTCACGCGCAGGTCCGGCGTGGCGCCGGGGCGCGCCGGGCGCAGGCCGACCTGGTCGAGGCCTTCGCTGACCGCGTCCTGCAGCGAGCTGCCGTAGGTAGTGGCGCCGCTGGGCGCGCCGGTCCAGTTCCACGAGCGGTAGCGGCCGTAGTCCGGCGCTGCGGCCGGGTAGGCGCCGGGGTCGAAGCCCGGAGCGCTGGCCTGGGCCGGCACCGGGGGCGGCGGCAGCGACTGGTTGGTGTAGGGATTCTGGCTCTGGCAGGCGGCCAGCGCGGCGAGCAGCGGCAGCAGGATCAGGCGTGGCGACATGCGGGGCTCCCGCCCGCGCCGGGGCGCGGGCGACGACGGTGATGGGGCGATTGTGCACCTATTCGCGCGGGCGGCACAGCCAGTGCAGGTAGCGGCCCAGGCCGGCGAAGGCCGGGTGGCGGCGGTAGGCCAGTTCCATTTCCACCAGGTCCAGGGGCTCGGCCTTGTGCTGGAATTCCTGCGGCATGTAGTCGTGGAACACCCGCACGCCGCTGCGTGCCTCGATGTTCCAGCTGCCGGCCATGGCCACTTCCAGCTCGCGCGGGTCCAGCGGTTGCTGCGGCGTCAGGCTCTGGCCTTCGCCGGCGAAGCGCTGTTTGCGCAGCTTGCGGAAGTGGCCCTTGAGCAGGTTACGGTAGATGAGCGCGTCGCGGTTGTAGAAGGCCAGCGACAGCCAGCCGTCGCGGGCGGTCAACTGGTGCAGCACGGGGAGGATGGCCTGGGGTTCGGCCAGCCATTCCAGCACGGCGTGGCACAGCACCAGGTCGTAGGGTTCGTCGAGCTGGCCGAGCAGCGCCTGCCAGGGCGCCTCGATGAAGGTGGCCGCGCGGCCGGCTTCGGCGAAGCGCTGGCGGGCGCCTTCGAGCATGGGCGCGGCGGGTTCGGCGAGGGTTACCTGGTGGCCGCGCTCGGCCAGCCACAGCGCCATGTGGCCCAGGCCTGCGCCTATGTCGAGCACGCGCAGCGGGTGTTCGGGCAGCGCTTCGGCCAGGTCGGCCTGCAGCACGGCCAGGCGGATGGCGCCCTTGGCGCCGCCGTAGATCTTCTCGGCGAAGCGCGTGGCCAGTTCGTCGAAATGCCGGTCAGCCATGCACGAAGCGCCTTTCGCTGTCGGCCAGCTTGGCGCGCACCACCTGGTCCATGTCCAGGCCCAGTTCGGCGCAGAGCAGCAGCAGGTAGAGGACGATGTCGCCGACCTCCTGGCCGGCGTGGGCGAGCTTGTCGGCGGGCAGTTGGCGCGACTCGTCCTCGCTCAGCCACTGGAAGATTTCCACCAGCTCGGCCATTTCCACGCTGGCGGCCATGGCCAGGTTCTTCGGGCTGTGGAAGCGCTTCCAGTCGTTGTGGTCGCGGATCGCGTGCAGGCGCGCGGTGAGTTCGTCGAGGTTCATCGGGGGCTCCTTGGGAGCCCCATAGCTTCCGGCTTCAGCGGCGCCGCATCAAGCGTCGAGCGGTTTCCAGGCGCCGGCCATGTGTGGCAGGCCGTCCTCGCCGCGCAGGGCGAACTGCCCGGCCGGGGCCACCTCGCTGGCCAGCAGGCTGACGCTGGAGGGCAGCAGCACCGGCTTCTGGAAGCGCACTTCCACCTGGTAGCCGGCCGCTGGCAGGCGCTCGCCCAGGGCCGCCAGGCTGCGCGCCTTGTTCCACAGGCCATGGGCGATGGCGCGGGGGAAGCCGAACAGCCTGGCGCTGGCCGCCGACAGGTGGATGGGGTTGTAGTCGCCGGCCACGCGGGCATAGCGCCGGCCGATGTCCGCCGGGCATTGCCAGTGGTCGATCTGCTCCAGCGGCAGCTCGGGCTGTTCCTCGCGTTCCGGCGGCGTGCCTTCCAGGCGCATGCCGCGGAACAGCAGGCGGCTGTCGCCTTCCCAGAGCAGGCCGAGCTGGTCGTGCAGCTGGGTGATCAGGCTGAAGGTCACGCCCTTGTCGTGGGGCTGCAGGTCGGCCACCCGCACGCTGGCCTGGAACGGGCCCAGGCCGCCGAGCGGGCGCAACACGCTGATACGGTTCTCCAGGTGCACCAGGCCCAGCAGCGGGAAGGGGAAGCGGGCGTCGGTGAGCAGGCCCATCTGCAGGCCGAAGGCGAGGATGTGCGGGTAGGTCGGCGGCAGCAGGTGGTCGTTCCTGAAGCCGCACACCTGACGGTAGCGCTCCAGGTTCCGGGCGTCGACCATCACCGGCGCGCGCACGCCGCGGGTGGGCAGGCTGCGGCCGCGCAGGCCGCGGCGCACGGCGGCGCGCAGGAACAGGCCGGGCAGGGCGGGTGGGGCGGACAGGTCCAGCCAGTCTTTGGGCATTCGGAATCTCCTGGGCGGTATTGCCTTCAGCTTAGCCGCCGGGCCCGGCCGGGCATTGGCCGGGGCGGGGCGGCGTGGCGGCAGGCCGGTCAATCGGCGGCTCTGGCATGGGGCTTGTGGATAATTCGACCGCTGCCATGGCGTGTTACTTGAGAGGCGGTAGGAAAGCTGCCTAAGATGGGCCCGCTTCATGGATAACCAGAATAAATACCATGCACGATCTGACCGACGATGTGGCGCTGATGCGCCCGGTGATCGACGCGCTGCGCGCCAGCGGCAGCGATCCCGACCGTGTGCTCGCCCGGGTTGGCCTGCCGCCGGGCGCCCTGCCGGCCGGGCGCTTCCCGCATAGCGCGCAGAACCTGTTCTGGAAGGCCGCCGCCGAGGAATGCGGCGAGGAGCACGTCGGCCTGTACCTGGCCGGGCACCTGCCGGCCTTCCACGGCCTGCTGCTGGAATACCTGTTCCTCTCCAGCGCCACCTTCGGCGAGGGCCTGCGCCACGCCTTGCGCTACGTGCGCCTGCTCTCCGACACCCTCAACGCCCGTCTGGAAGTGGAAGGCGAGCGCGCCGTGCTGCTGCTCGGCCACAGCGCCGGGACCAACCGGCACTTCCCGGAAATGCTCGCCGGCGCGGTGATCCGCCTGTTCCACGCGCTCACCGAGGGCGACTTCCGGCCCCATGAGGTGGAGCTGATGCACGGCGAGGGCGCCCCTGCCGAACGTTATCGACAGGTCTATGGCTGCCCGGTGCGCCTGGGCGCCGAGCGCTACGCCCTGGTCTTCGACGCCGCGGTGCTGGACAAGCCCTCGCGCCACGCCGCGCCGGAGCTGCTGCGCATGCACGAGTCGCTGGCGCGCCGGCAACTGGCCGAGGTGGAACGCCTGGACCTGGTGCGCAAGGTGCGCGAGCTGATCGGCGAGTTGCTGGTGGACGGCGGCGCCACCCTGGAGCAGGTGGCGGCGCGCCTGGACATGCCAGCCCGGCGCCTGCGCGAGCGCCTGGCCATGGCCGGGGTGCGCTTCAACGACCTGGTCACCGACTATCGCTGCCGGTTGGCCAAGGAGTTGCTGCTGAAGACCGACGAGCGTATCGAGGTGATTGTCGAGCGTACTGGGTTCTCTGAGCCGAGCACCTTCTACCGCGCCTTCAAGCGCTGGGTGGGGGAGACGCCGGTGGAGTTCCGCAAGCGCGGGAAGGTTTGAGAGAGCGGCCGAACCTCGCGACGGGAGGGAGCGGCTTTTCGTAGGAGCGAGCTTGCTCGCGAACGCTGTTCTGCCGGTGGCGTCGGTGCTTGCCCTGGAGAGCGCCCTCTCCCCAGCCCTCTCCCTGAAGGGAGAGGGGGCTAGTCCGTGCCGAGAAAGGTGATGGTTTCCGCCGGAAACCTCTGTGCTAGCCGGCTAACGCCATAACATCAAACCCTGCCCAACGGTCCCCTCTCCCTTCAGGGAGAGGGTTAGGGAGAGGGGCGGAATAAACCCCAAACACCCAGACCACCTGGAAACCACTCGGGGCTCGTCCGCGATCCCCGCCACCCTCACGCCCCAAGCAAACTCTGCCCACACACCCTCAACACCTGCCCGCTCACCGCCCCGCTGCCCGGCTGGGCGAACCAGGCCACGGCCTCGGCCACGTCCTGGGGCAGGCCGCCCTGGCCCATGGAGTTCATGCGCCGGCCGGCCTCGCGGATGGTCAGGGGGATGGCCGCGGTCATCTGCGTTTCGATGAAGCCCGGGGCCACCGCGTTGATGCTGATGCCCTTCTTGCCCAGGGCCGGGGCCCAGGCCTGGGCCAGGCCGATCAGGCCGGCCTTGCTCACCGCGTAGTTGGTCTGCCCGAGGTTGCCGGCGATGCCGCTGATGGAGGCCAGCAGCACCACGCGGCCGTCGTCGCGCAGCTTGCCGGCGTCGAGCAGGGCCTGGGTGAGCACCTGCGGGGCCTTGAGGTTGACGTCGATCACCGAGTTCCAGAACGCCTCGCTCATCTTCGCCACGGTCTTGTCGCGGGTGATGCCGGCGTTGTGCACCACTATGTCCACGCCCTCGGGCAGCACTTCCACCAGCTTCTCGCCGGCGTCCGGGGCGCAGATGTCCAGGGCCACGCCTTTGCCGCCCAGGCGCGCGGCCAGGGCGTCGAGGGCGTCCTTGGCCGGCGGCACGTCCAGCAGCACCACCTCGGCGCCGTCGCGGGCCAGGGTTTCGGCGATGGCCGCGCCAATCCCGCGGGCCGCGCCGGTGACCAGGGCGCGCTTGCCCACCAGCGGGCGGCTCCAGTCCTGCACCTGGCCGGCGTAGGCGGAAAGGCGGATCACCTGGCCGGACACGTAGGCGCTCTTGGGCGAGAGGAAGAAGCGCAGGGCGCCTTCGAGCTGGTCTTCCGCGCCCTTGCCGACGTACAGCAGCTGCACGTTGCCGCCCCTGCGGATCTCCTTGCCCAGGGAGCGGCTGAAGCCCTCCAGGCTGCGCTGCACGCTGGCGGCGATGGGGTCTTTCAGCGATTCCGGGGCGCGCCCGAGGATGACCACGTGGGGGCACAGGTCCAGGCCCTTGAGCGCGGCCTGGAAGAAGTTGCGCAGTTCGATCAGTTGCTCGAAGCCGGTGAGGCCGCTGGCGTCGAACACCATGGCCTTGAGCTTCGGGCCGTGCTCGGCGGTCCAGCGCGGCAGGCCGTACTGACCTTCCACGGCGGCGTAGACGGCGTCGGTCAGGCGCTGGCTGAAGCCCAGCACGACCTCGCCCAGGTTGCCCGCCCCGCCCAGCAACAGGGCGCCATCCACCGGCCGGGTGCGCCCGGCGCTCCAGCGTTCCAGGCGTACCGGCGCGGGCAGGCCGAAGGCGCCGACCAGGCGGCGGCCGACGTTGGAGTTGGCGAAGGCGATGTAGCGATCGGTCATGGACGGGGGCTCCTGCACGGATACTCGAAGTGCCGACCACTCTACGCAGGCACCGGTTCCGCGCAATTGACCGCGCTGACCTGCGCCATGGCGGGGCGGCCAATGCGACGGGACCGGCTAAGGTTAGCCTGTGCGCCAGAACCCGCTCAGCCCGCAAGGAGCCTTGCATGACCCAGACCCGACGGGTCGCCATCGTCGGCGGCAACCGTATTCCCTTCGCCCGCTCCAACACCGTCTACGCCACGGCGAGCAACCAGGAGATGCTGACCTGCGCCCTCGACGGCCTGATCGAGCGCTACAACCTGCACGGCGAGCGCCTGGGCGAGGTGGTGGCCGGCGCGGTGCTCAAGCACTCGCGGGACTTCAACCTCACCCGCGAATGCGTGCTGGGCACCCGCCTGGCCCCGGAAACTCCGGCTTACGACGTCCAGCAGGCCTGCGGCACGGGCCTTGAGGCGGCGATCCTGGTGGCCAACAAGATCGCCCTGGGGCAGATCGACTGCGGCATCGCCGGCGGCGTGGACACCACTTCCGACGCGCCCATCGGCGTCAACGAGGGGCTGCGGCGCATCCTGCTGGAGGCCAACCGCGGCAAATCCAACGGCGACAAGCTCAAGAGCCTGCTGAAGATTCGCCCGCGCCACCTGATGCCGCACATCCCGAAGAACGGCGAGCCGCGCACCGGGCTGTCCATGGGCGAGCACTGCGAGCTGATGGCGCAGACCTGGCAGATCCCCCGCGACGAGCAGGACAAGCTCGCCTACGAAAGCCACATCAAGCTGGCCGCGGCCTACGCCGAAGGTTGGCAGAACGACCTGATGACGCCGTTCCGCGGCCTGACCCGCGACCAGAACCTGCGCCCGGACATCAACCTGGAAAAGCTCGGCACCCTCAAGCCGGTGTTCGAGAAGGGCCCGCGCGGCACCCTCACGGCGGCCAACTCCACCCCGCTGACCGACGGCGCCTCGGTGGTGCTGCTGGCCAGCGAGGACTGGGCCAAGGCGCGCGGCCTGCCGATCCTGGCGTACTTCAGGGATGGCGAGGCGGCGGCGGTGAACTTCGTCGGCGAAGGCGCAGAAGGCCTGCTGATGGCCCCGGTGTACGCCGTGCCGCGGCTGCTGGCGCGCAACGGCCTGAGCCTGCAGGACTTCGACTACTACGAAATCCACGAGGCCTTCGCCGCCCAGGTGCTGTGCACCCTCAAGGCCTGGGAGGACGCCGAGTACTGCAAAACGCGCCTCGGCCTGGACGCGCCGCTGGGCTCGATCGACCGCAGCAAGCTCAACGTCAAGGGCAGCTCCCTGGCCGCCGGCCACCCCTTCGCCGCCACCGGCGGGCGCATCGTCGCCAACCTGGCCAAGCTGCTGGACACGGCCGGGAAAGGGCGCGGGCTGATCTCGATTTGCGCGGCGGGCGGGCAAGGTGTGACCGCGATCGTGGAAAAGTAATCCAATACATCGGGCGGCTGTGGCCGGCCCACGATGTAACAGCAACTCCGTGACTTAAGGCGGTGCCGTGCGAGCGGTGCCGCCTCTTTTTTTGCTCGCAGGGTGGGGCTTTGGCTTTTCGTAGGAGCGAGCTTGCTCGCGAATGGTGCTTTCCGGCGGGCTTGGGAGGTGGGCTTTAGAGCGCCCTCTCCCTAACCCTCTCCCTGAAGGGAGAGGGGACCGTTGGGCAGAGTTGGGTATTTCTGAGTCAGCCGGCAGTCCCGGCGGCTTCCAGCTGGAACCATTCCTCCTCTCGGCATGGACAAGCTCCCTCTCCCTTCAGGGAGAGGGCTGGGGAGAGGGGACGGAATCGACCCGAGGCGACAGCGCTGCCGGGAGAGGCTGTTCGCGAGCAAGCTCACTCCTACGAAATACGAAAAGCCTCCAGCCTCCAGCCTTTCATCCCCCCTGCAACATTGCCGGATGTACCCGCCCATCCAGCGCCGTGGACAGCACCAGCGAAGTCTTGCTCGCCCCGTGCTGGGCCAACTGGTCGATCAGTTCTTCCAGCTCGGCGGTGCTGGTCACCGTCACCCGCAGCATCACGCAGGATTCGCCGGTCACCCGGTAGCAGTCGAGCACCTGGGGGATTTCCGTCAGGCGTTGCAGTTGCAGGGCGCCGCGGTGGTCGTTCAGGCGCAGTTCGATCAGGCACTGGATCGGGCGGCCGAGCTTGGTCAGGTCTACGCTGGCGTGGTAGCCGGTGATCACGCCGTCGGCCTCCAGGCGCGCCACGCGGTCGGCCACTGCCGGGGGCGAGAGGTTGATGCGCCGGGCCAGTTCGGCGAAGGACAGGCGGCCGTTTTCCAGCAGGGCGGCGAGCAGTGCGCGGTCGTATTTGTCCATCGTTTTTCTCGTCTGTGGAATCGACGGATTTACATTTGAAAATCCATCGAAAGAAAAGTGTTCCGCCAGATAATGCGTTTTCTGTGCCTTATAAGGCGCGAAAGCACTTAATAAAATGAGGCGCTACGACCCACTTGTCGAGCCCTCTGCCATGTCTGTCATGCCCATGCCCAAAGCCCGCGTTTCGCTGACGCTGATCGCTGCCTTCTTCGCCCTCTACTTCATCTGGGGCTCGACCTACCTGGTGATCCGCATCGGCGTGGAAAGCTGGCCGCCGATGCTCATGGCCGGCTGCCGCTTCGTCATCGCCGGGACGCTGCTGCTGGCCTGGGCGCTGTACCGCGGCGCGCCGCTGCCCAGCGGGCGGCAGTGGCTGAACGCCGGGGCCATCGGCATCCTCCTGCTCAGCTGCGGCAACGGCGGGGTGACGGTGGCCGAGCACTGGGGCGTGGCCTCGGGCGTGGCCGCACTGGGGGTGGCCACGGTGCCGCTGTTCGCGTTGGTGTTCGCGCGCCTGTTCGGCCAGCGCAACAGCCTGCTGGAGTGGAGCGGCATCGGCCTTGGGCTGTGCGGCATCGTGCTGCTCAACCTCGGCTCCAACCTGCAGGGCAGCCCGGCGGGCGCCGCGCTGATTCTCTTCGCCGCCGCGGCCTGGGCCTTCGGCTCGGTGTGGAGCCGGCGCCTGGACCTGCCGGCCGGGCCCATGGCCAGCGCCTTGGAGATGCTGGTGGGCGGCGCCGCGCTGCTGCTGGGCAGCCAGCTTTCCGGCGAGCACCTGCAGCAGATGCCGGATGTGCGCGGCTGGCTGGCGCTGGGCTACCTGGTGGTGTTCGGTTCGATCATCGCCTTCAGCGCCTACGTCTACCTGCTGGCCAACGTGCGGCCGGCGGCGGCCACCAGCTATGCCTTCGTCAACCCGGCGGTGGCCGTGCTGCTCGGGGTGGCGTTCGCCGACGAGCACATCGGCTGGCCGGAGGCGCTGGCGATGGCGGTGATCATCGGGGCGGTGGTGTTGATCAGCCTGCCGCAGTGGCGGCGGCGCGAGGCGGCCTGAGCCGGCTCAGTCGATCGGGACGATGCGCACGCGGCTGACGCCGACGCGGTCGGCGCTGTTGCGCAGGTTGGGGATCAGGTTGGGGTCCAGCGGCGCGTCGGTCAGCCCGGTGGGGTCTTCGCCGGTCTCCTGCGCCAGGTGCAGCAGCACCTGGAGCAGGGCGAGGAACTCGTTGGGTTCCTCGGACCACTCGTGGATCAGCCGGCGCGGCTGTTCGCGCAGGCGGTAGTGGATGGCGTAGCGGTGGGTGACGTTCATGGTGGCACCTCTGCAGGCTAAGACACCCCAGAACGTCAAAATTCCCATCACTTTCCCGGCCAGCCGACAGGTGGTCATTTTTTCGCCACTCACCGACAGACGTCGCGAAATGGCGGGGTTTCAGATGACGAAAAAGCCGTGGGTGCCATCACGGCCGAGCTGCTCGACCAGGCCGAATTCCCAGTCCAGGTAGCCCTGCATGGCCTCGCGCGGGTTGTCGGTGCCCTCGTAGGGGCGGCGGTAGCGGTCGATGCGCGGCGTGGCGAGCAGGCTTTCGCCTTCTTCGGTTGGCAGCCCCGCGGCGACCCAGGCGGCTGTGCCGCCTTCGAGCAGGAACACCGGCTTGCCGCTCAGGGCCTGCACTTCCGGCACGGCGAAGCGCGCCAGCAGGCTGCTGCCGCAGGTGAGCACGTAGCGCTCGGCCGTGCCCAGCTGCGCCAGCGCTTCTTTCAGCTGGCTGCGCAGGGCCCAGGCGGCGCCGGGAATGTGGCGTTTCACGTAGTTGGCGCTGGCGGTGAAGTCGAGCACCCGGGTGCCCGGCTCGCGCAGCCACTCGGCCAATGTCTGCGGGGCGATGGTCTCGGCCTGCGGTTGCTGCGGCAGCGGTGCGGACCAGGCGCCCCGTTCGCTGAAGTCGGCGGCGGACAGGCCGTCCAGCACCGCCACCTCCCAGCCCATCTGCGCCAGCCAGGAAGCGCTCATGTTGGCGCGCGCACCGTCGTCGTCCACCAGCACCAGGCGCGCGCCGCGCACGCTGGCGACGTGGTCGGTCTCCTGCACCAGCTGGCCGCCGGGGGTGGAGCGCGAGCCGGGCAGGTGGCCAGCCTCGTATTCCTCTGGGGTGCGCACGTCGAACAGGTAGGTGGTACGCGCGCCTTCGGCCTGCCACTGGCGCAGGCCGACCAGGTCGATGCGCGCCACCCGCGCGCGGTCGGCCACGGCGCGGGCGCGCTGGGCGGCGGCTGCGCGGGTGGCGGCGGAGACTTCGCCGAAGCGCCGCGCCTGGCCGTGTTCCAGCTGCTGGCCGGCGAGGGTCCAGCCGATGGTGCCGTTGCGCAGCGCCGACACCGGGTTGGCGATGCCGGCGTTCACCAGCGACTGGGTGCCGATGATGCTGCGGGTGCGCCCGGCGCAGTTGACGATGACGCGGGTGGCCGGGCTGGGCGCCAGCTCGGCGACGCGCAGCACCAGCTCGGCGCCGGGCACGCTGATGCCGCCGGGGATGCTCATGGTCTGGTATTCGTCGAAGCGGCGGGCGTCCAGCACCACCACGTCGGCCTTGGCATCGAGCAGCGCCTGCACTTCCTCGGCGGCCAGCGACGGCGTGTGGCGCTCGGCTTCCACCAGCTCGCCGAAGGCCTTGCTCGGCACGTTGACGTCCTTGAACAGCTCGCCGCCGGCAGCGCGCCAGCCGGCCAGGCCGCCGTCGAGCACGGCCACGTCGCTGTAGCCCAGCGCCAGCAGACGCTTTGCGGCGACTTCGGCCAGGCCTTCGCCGTCGTCGTAGACGGTGACCGGCGTATCGCGGCGCGGCACGCGGGCGTAGACCTCCAGCTCCAGCTTGGACAGCGGCAGGTTGGCGGCGAACAGCGGGTGCGCCTGGGCGAAGGGGTCTTCCTCGCGCACGTCGAGCAGCGCCAGCTCGCGGCGGGCGAGGAGGGCGGCGCGGAGGTCGTGGAAGGTACGGCGGGCGATCTGGCTCATGCGGGGTTCTCTTTCGACAGGTCCCAGATATTGGGCAACTGGCTGTTGGAATAGCCGGAGATGAAGGGCTTCTCTTCACCCTCGGCGGTATAGACGGCACGCCGTACCGCGCCGATGTTGGCGCCGTAGACGTGGATGCTGATGGACGGCCGGTCGGCGAAGGCGTTGCTGACCTGGTGGATGTCGCCGATGCGCGGCGACACCGCTTCCACCTCGCCCGGCTCCAGGCGCAGCGCCGCGCCGGCCGGCTGCAGGCTGCCGTCGGCGGCGAAGGCGAAGGGCTGCGAGTATTCGGCGCCGCGCAGCATGCCGATCAGGCCCCAGACGCGGTGGTCGTGCACCGGCGTGCGCTGGCCCGGACCCCAGACAAAGCTGACCACCGAGAAGCGCTGCTGCGAGTCGGCGTGCAGCAGGTACTGCTGGTAGCGCTGCGCGTCGGGCTGGGCGCAGGCCTCGGGCAGCCAGTCGTCATGGCGCACCAGCTCGGCCAGCAGCGGGCGGGCGCGGGCGAGCAGGGTGGCTTCGTCGGGATGCCTGTCGAGCAGGTTGGCCAGGTCGCCGATGAACTGGCGCAGGCGGTCGAAACGCAGGGGGGCGGACATGCAGCGTATTCACTCCGGAAGGTTCTGGCTGTACGGTAGCAAACGCGTTTTTATTCCTGAAATGCATTTTGAATCTAAGCTAATATGCAAGAAATGCAATTGGTGCCAGCCCCATGAAGATCGACGACATCGACGCCTTCGTCGCGGTGATCCGCAACGCCTCCCTGAGCCAGGCCGCCGAGAGCCTGGGCCTGACGCAGTCGGCCATCACCCGCCGGGTGCAGAGCCTGGAGGAAGCCCTGGGCGTGGAGCTGCTGGACCGCAACACCAAGCCGCTCAAGCCCACCGCCGCCGGCCTGCGCGTCTACGAGCAGTGCCGCCGGGTGCTGCGCGAGGTGGACGGGCTGCGCGAACTGGTGGCCAGCGACACCGCCCCCAGCGGCGTGCTGCGCCTGGGCGTGCCGCAGAGCATCGGCGAGGTGGTGCTGCTGGAAGCGCTGCGGTGCCTGGCCGGCGAGTACCCGGAGCTGCGCGCCCAGGTCAGCAGCGGCTGGGGCGGCCACCTGCTGGCGCGGCTGGAGAACGCCGAGCTGGACGCGGCGGTGGTGCTGTTCCCGCCGAGCAAGGTGTTCCCCGACGACCTCGGCGCAACGCCGCTGGGGCGCGTGGAACTGTGCGTGGTGGCCGCCCGCGACAGCGACGTGCAGGCCCGCCGCCTGCTCGACTGCTACCAGCACGGCTGGGTGCTCAACCCCGACGGCTGCGGCTTCCGCGCCGGCCTGCAGCGCGCCCTGGCCGACCAGGGGTTGGGCTTGCAGCTGAACCTGGAGACCTTTGGCAGCGAGTTGCAGCTGGGCCTGGTTGCCGAGGGGCGTGGCCTTGGGCTGGTGCCGGCGCCGGCTCTTGCGCGCAGCCGTTATCGGGAGCAGCTGCGGGTGTTGCAGTTGGAGGACTTCCAGCCGCTGATCCAGCTCTGGCTGGTGCGGCCGCGCTTGCTGGGCAACCTGGAGGCGCCGGCGCGGTTGTTCGGCGATGCGGTGGCTGAAGGGTTGGATATGCGGGTGGGGTGAGTCTTACTCATTCGCCCCCTGTAGGAGCGAGCTTGCTCGCGAACAGACTCTCCCGGCAGCGCTGTCGTCTCAGGTCGACTCTGTCCCCTCTCCCCAGCCCTCTCCCTGAAGGGAGAGGGGGCTTGTCCGTGCCGAGAGGAGGCTTGATTTAGCCTGTCACCTCTGTGCTAGCCGGCTGACTCCAGAACATCCAAGCGCTCCGAACGGTCCCCTCTCCCTTCAGGGAGAGGGTTAGGGAGAGGGCGCTCTCATGCCTGACACCGGCATGACCGGGAAACTCTGTTCGCGAGCAAGCTCGCTCCTACAAAAGCGAAAAACCCTCCCCACAACTTGCTCAACCCTGAATATGCGTATTTCGCATATTAGAATATGCCAAAAATGAATTTCCATCATGAAGTGCTTGCCTATAGCTTCTAAGAACAACGTCCATCAAGACGTTTTTCTTATAACGAAAGCCGCCGCCCTTATGCAGCGGCCCAGGCGAGGGCAACACAGTGAGCGTGGAAATTCTCGGCATGATCACCGCCACCCCGAGTTCCGAGGTGGACCAGCCGCTGGGGGAGGCGGTGGACGCCGGTTTCGTCCGGCGCTTCGCCCAGGTCCATGAGGACGCCGGTTTCGACCGCGTGCTGGTGGGCTACTTCAGCAATGCCGCCGAGGGCGCCGTGGTCAGCTCCTTCGTCGCTGCTGCGACCCGGCGCCTGGGCATCCTGCTGGCCTACCGGCCCGGAGTGATCGCACCGCCGCTGGCTGCGCGCCAGCTCGCCACCCTCGACCAGTTCAGCGACGGCCGCCTGGCCCTGAACGTGGTCAGCGGCGGCAACGACGAAGACCTTGCCCGCGACGGCGACTACCTCGACCACGACCGCCGCTACGCCCGCACCGACGAATACCTCGACGCCCTGTGGCGCATCTGGACTGCCGAGGCCCCGGTGGACTTCGCCGGCGAATTCTACCGCTTCCAGGGCGCCTCGCCGGCCGTGCGCCCGCGGCAGAAGCCGCATATCCCGATCTACTTCAGCGGCTCCTCCGACGCCGCCATCGAGGTCGCCGCGAAGCACGCCGACACCTACATGCTCTGGGGCGAGCCGCTGGCCGCCGTCGACGACCACATCCGCCGGGTGCGCGCCGCCGCCCGGGCCCAGGGCCGTGAGCCACGCTTCTCGGTGTCGTTCCGGCCGATAGTCGCCGACACCGAGGAAGCCGCCTGGAAGCGCGCCGCCGAGGTGCTCGAACAGGTGCGCGAGAACCGCGCGCGCCTGGGCCTGCCGCTGCACGACCACCAGCCGCAGAACGTCGGCTCGCAGCGCCTGCTGGCCGCCGCGCAGCAGGGCGAGGTGCTCGACACCCGGCTGTGGACCGGCGTGGCCCGGCTGACCGGCGCGCGCTGGAACTCCACCGCCCTGGTCGGCACCCCCGAGCAGGTCGCCGCCGCCCTGGGCGAGTACTACCGCCTGGGCGTTTCCACCTTCCTGATCCGTGGCTTCGACCCGCTCGGCGACGCCGTGCGCTACGGCCAGGGCCTGATTCCCGCCATCCACGACCACATCGCCCGCCTGCCGCAACTGCGCCGCGCCGGCTGAGGAGCCCCACCGATGAACCTGAAACGACGCCTGCGCGCCACCTTCGCCGCGTTGCTGCTGGGCGCGCCCCTGGCCCAGGCCGCCGACCTGCCGACGCTGCGCGTGGGCGACCAGAACTACTACAACGTGCGCGCCTCCATGGAGGCCTCCGGGGTGCTCGAAGGCGCGCTCTACACGGTCGACTGGAAGCACTTCCAGTCCGCCGCGCCCGTGGCCGAAGGGCTGCAGGCCGGGGCGCTGGACCTGGGCTTCCTCGGCGACTCCGGGTTCATCTTCCTGGCCGCCAAGGGCGCGCCGGTGAAGCTGATCGGCGTGTCGCGGCAGAACCCCGACACCATCGCCCTGCTGGTGCCCAAGGACTCGCCGGTGCAGAGCATCGCCGACCTCAAGGGCAAGAAGGTCGCCTACTGGCCCGGCGCCTGGAGCCAGCAGCTGACCCTGCGCGCCCTGGAGAAGGCCGGCCTGCCCAGCGACTACGTCGACTTCGTCAAGCTGATGCCCATCGACGCCGCGGCCGCCCTGCCGCGCGGCAGCATCGACGCCTTCCCGGTGTGGGAGCCGTACATCTCGCAGCAGATCGTGTTCTCCGGCGCGCGCCCGATCCTCACCGCCCGCGACCTGATGCCGGGGCTGTCGAGCATCGCCGCCAACGCCGCTTCCATCGAACCCAAGCGCGCGCAGATCGCCGACTTCCTCGGCCGCCTGCAGAAGGCCCGGGCCTGGGTCGAGGCGCACAAGGAGCAGTACGCCGATATTTGGGCGAAGAAGGCCAACCTCGACCCGGCCGTGTCGCGCCACTGGATCGGCCAGGCCGGCATGAGCGTCGGCCCGGTGGACGCCCAGGCCGCCGCCGACTACCAGGGCACCGCCGACTTCCTGCTGCAGACCGGCGCGCTGCCCAAGGCCTTCGACACCGCCAGCGTGATCGACCCCTCCTTCGCCAACGCCTTCCACTGAGCACAGGACGCAACCCCATGAGCATCCAGTTCCTCGGCATGATCGGCCACCGCTTGGCCTCCGAGACCATCGCCCCCGCCGGCCCGATCCTCGACAAGCAGTACATCGCCGCCTTCGCCCGCGCCCACGAGGAGGCCGGCTTCGACCGCATCCTGGTCGGCTACTGGTCCGATCAGCCGGACGGCTTCCTGGTGGCCGCCACCGCCGGCCTGGCCACCTCCAGGATCAACTTTCTGCTGGCGCACCGCCCCGGCTTCGTCGCCCCGACCCTGGCCGCGCGCAAGCTGGCGACACTGGAGCACCTGCTCGACGGGCGCCTGGCGGTGCACATCATCAGCGGCGGCAGCGACGCCGACCAGCGCAAGGACGGCGACTACCTCGACCACGACCAGCGCTACGCCCGCACCGACGAGTTCATCGAGGTGCTCAAGCGCACCTGGACCAGCGCCGAGCCCTTCGACTTCCACGGCGAGCACTACCGCGTGGAGCAGGCCTTCTCGGCTATCCGCCCGCAGCAGAAGCCGCATATCCCGGTGTATTTCGGCGGCTCCTCGGAGGCGGCGCTGAAGGTCGCCGGCAGGCAGGCCGACGTGTTCATGCTCTGGGGCGAGCCCCTGGCCCAGGCCGCCGAGACCATCGCCGCGGTGCGCGAGCAGGCGCGGCAGAACGGCCGCGAGGTGGAGTTCAGCCTGTCGTTCCGGCCCATTCTCGGGCGCACCGAGGAAGAGGCCTGGGCCAGGGCCGAGGCGATCCGCGCGACTGCCAGCCAGCGCCTGGGCGAGGCCGGCTTCCCCAAGGGCAAGCCGCAGAGCGTCGGCGCCCAGCGCCTGCTCAAGGCGGTGGAGCAGGGCGACCGCGTCGACGAACGCCTGTGGACCGGCATCGCCAAGCTGGTCGGCGGCGGGCACAATTCCACCGCCCTGGTCGGCACCCCGGAGCAGGTCGCCGATGCGCTGCTGGCCTACTACGACCTGGGCGTGCGCAGCATCCTCATCCGCGGTTTCGACCCGCTCAACGACGCCGTGGAATACGGCCGCGAGCTGATCCCGCTGACCCGCGCCAAGGTCGCCGAGCGTGAGCGCCGGCGTGCCACGGCCTGAGCCCATGAGCAACTTGCAGAGCCCATCGCTGGCGCTCAACGACCTGCTGCCGGCGCTCACCCGGCAACTGGCCGAGAGCGCCGAGGCCTACGACCGCAGCGGCGACTTTCCCCACGCCAACCTCGCCCTGTTGCAACACCACGGCCTGCTCGGCCTGGCCCTGCCGCAGGCGCTCGGCGGCCCCGGCGCCGGCCTCGGCGAACTGCGCCGGGTGGTCGGCGCCGTGGCCCGTGGCGAACCCTCCACCGCGCTGGTGCTGTGCATGCAGTACCTGCACCTGCGGCGCCTGGCGGACAACCCCGGCTGGCCCGAAGCGCTGAAGCGCCGCGTGGCCCGCGAGGCGCTGGAGCAGGGCGCGCTGATCAACAGCCTGCGGGTGGAGCCGGAGCTGGGCTCGCCCTCGCGCGGCGGCCTGCCGCAAACCGTGGCGCGGCGTGACGGCGAGTGCTGGCGGCTGTCCGGGCACAAGCTCTATACCACCGGCATTCCCGGGCTGACCTGGCTGGCGGTGTGGGCGCGCAGCGACGAGCCGACGCCGCGGGTGGGCGCCTGGCTGGTGCGCCGCGACAGCCCCGGCATCCGCATCGTGGAAAGCTGGGACCACCTGGGCATGCGCGCCACCGGCAGCCATGAGGTGATCTTCGAAGAGGTGCCGGTGCCGCTGGAACACGCCGTCGGCCTCTACCCCCACGACCAGCCGCCGGCGCCGGACGAGGCCGTGCTGCGCGACTTCGCCCAGGCCAGCGCGGCGCTGCTCGGCGCGCTCTACGACGGCATCGCCGGTGCCGCCCGCGATTGGCTGCTGGGCTGGCTGCGCGAGCGCGTGCCGGCCAGCCTCGGCGCGCCCCTGGCGAGCCTGCCGCGGGTGCAGGAAGCGCTGGGCGCCATCGACGGCCTGCTGCTGCAGAACCGCCTGCTGCTCGACGCCGCCTGCCGCGAGCGGCTGAGCGCCAGCGAGGCGGGGCTGATCAAGGTCGCCGTCACCGACAACGCGGTGACGGTGGTCGAGAAGGCCCTGGAGCTGAGCGGCAACCACGGCCTGAGCCGGCACAACCCGCTGCAGCGCCACTACCGCGACGTGCTCTGCGGGCGCGTGCACACCCCGCAGAAGGACAGCGTCTGGATCGCGGCGGGGAGGGCGGCGCTGAGCCCCTGAGCCCGCGCGATCACCCGACAACAACGACGGCAATATCGGCGACCGCACCGGCGGAACGGATAGCCCCAAGACAACCCCTGGCTTCCGTGCGAAGCCGCCTGGAGATTGCCCCATGAAACGAACCCTGCGTGTTTTCGCCGGCCTGCTGGCCGCGACCTTGCTGGCCGGCGCCGCCAGCGCCGCCGAACCCGTCACCCTGCGCCTGGGCGACGTGAAGGGCGACCGCTATGCCGCGCTGCGCGCTTCCGGCGAGCTGGACAACCTGCCGTACAAGCTGGAGATGTCCGCCTTCCCCTCCGGCGCCCCGGTGCTCGAAGCGCTGAACGCCGGCGCCCTGGACATCGGCTTCACCGGCGACATCCCGTTCCTCTTCGTCTATGCCGCCGGCGCGCCGCTCAAGGCCGTGGGCGCCTGGCACTTCAACCCGGCGACCGTGGCGCTGGTGGTGGGCAAGGATTCGCCGATCCACTCGGTGGCCGAGCTCAAGGGCAAGCGCATCGCCGTCAACCGCGGCGGCTGGGGCCACTTCATGGCCCTGGGCGCGCTGCGCCGCGCCGGGCTCAAGCCCGAGGACGTGACCTTCTCCTTCCTCGGCCCGGTGGACGGCCGCGCCGCCCTGGTGCGCGGCTCGGTGGACGCCTGGGTGCCCTGGGAGCCCTACACCTCCAGCGCCGTGCTGCTCGACCAGGCGCGGGTGATCGACAACGGCGACGGCATCATGACCGGCTACTCCTACGCCCTGGCCAGCGATGCCGCCATCGCCGGCAAGAAGGCCGCCATCAGCGACCTGCTGACGCGCCTGGCGCGCGCCCAGGTCTGGGCCCAGCAGCATCCGGACGCCTTCGCCGCGGCGCTGGCCAAGGACCTGAACATGCCCCGGGAAGTGACGCGCCGCTGGGTGGGCGAGGCGCGCATCAGCCCCGTCGTGTTCGATGCGAACATCGCCGCCACGCTGCAGAAGGCCGCCGACTTCTTCCACGGCGAGGGCGTGCTGCC
Organism: Pseudomonas sp. PI1; assembly: GCF_000812405.1. NCBI lineage: Bacteria > Pseudomonadati > Pseudomonadota > Gammaproteobacteria > Pseudomonadales > Pseudomonadaceae > Pseudomonas > Pseudomonas sp. PI1. The sequence goes on along the minus strand of NZ_JWMC01000098.1, from coordinate 201,601 downwards.
CAAAGCGCTGGACGTCGCCCCGGCGTTCGATTTCAGCCTGTCCGCCGGCGCCGCCGAAGTGGCCCGCCAACTGCCTGCCGACCTCACCGTCGGCCAGCGTTGAGGAGCCCCGCCATGCGCAAGATCCTCAGCCTGTTCCTGCTGCTGTGCCTGGCTGCCGGCCAGGCCCTCGCCGCCGAGCGCGTGACCCTGCGCCTGGCCGACCAGAAGGGCAACATGCGTGCCCAGCTGGACGCCGCCGGTGCGCTCAAGGGCCTGACCTACGACATCCAGTGGTTCGAATTCCCCGCCGCCGCGCCCCTGGCCGAAGCGCTCAACGCCGGCGCGGTGGATGCCGGCATCATCGGCGATGCGCCCCTGCTCTTCGCCCTGGCCGCCGGCGCCCAGGTGAAGGCCATCGCGGTGGACAAGTCCGACCCCTACGGCACCGCCGTGATCGTCCGCGGCGACTCGCCGCTGCATTCGGCGGCGGACCTCAAGGGCAAGCGCATCGCCACCGGGCGCGGCTCCATCGGCCACTTCGTGGCGCTCAAGGCGTTGGCTTCGGCAGGCCTGAGCGAGAAGGACGTGGAACTGCGCTTCCTCGGCCCGGTGGACGCGAAGATGGCCCTGGCCAACGGCTCGGTGGACGCCTGGGCGACCTGGGAGCCCTACACCGCGCGCTCGGAGACCGCCGACAAGGCGCGGGTGCTGGTCAACGGCCGTGGCCTGTGGGCCGGCAACAGCTTCCTCGCCGCCACCGATTCCGCCCTGGCCGATCCGGCGAAACGCGCCGCCCTGCAGGACTACCTGCAACGCCTGGCCGGCGCCCAGCGCTGGGCCTACGCGCACCTGGACGACTACTCGCGCAGCCTGGCGAAGATCATCGGCTTCCCCGAGGATGCCGCGCGCCTGCAGTTCCAGCGCCGGCAACTGCGCTGGCAGGCGCTGGACGCGCAGACCCTCGCCCAGCAGCAGGAGACCGCGGACTTCTACCAGGCCCATGGGCTGATCCCGCAGCGCCTGGACGTGCAGCCGACCTTCGCCGCGGGCTTCGCGGTGGAGCAGGGGCCGGCCGTTGGCCAGCGGCAGCCCTGACGGTTCTCAGCTAAGGCAAAAAGGTTATTTAACCTTGCCGCACTGCTTGGATATGGTTCTAAGTGCCGTCCCGGCCACGCCTCGTGCGCGGCGCAACGGGGCGCCGCCGAACCCCTTCGCTTCAGTCTTCCCGCGCGCCATTCGCCCAGGCACTGATCCCGTCGTCCCGAGGTGCCCATGAGCGTCGCCCCGCCCCGGCTGGCTCCCGCCGAGCCGTTCCCCCAGCCCGCCGTCGCCGGGCCCGCCACCTGGGCCCGCGCCCTGCGCGAATCCGGGTTGCTGCGGCTGTCGCTGCCGGCCCTGCTGGGTGGCGCCGGCAGCCCCTGGCGCGAGGTCCTGCAGGTTCTGCGCGACCTCTGCGAGCGCGACGGCGGCCTGGCCCGGCTATTCGCCGTGCACCACCTGCAACTGACCCGCGTGCGTCTGCTCGGCAGCCGCGAACAGCTGCAGCGCCTGTTGCACCTGAGCCTGCTGCGCGAGCCGCTGTGGGGCGCCCTGGGCGAGGACGATGGCCAACTGCTGCGGGCCGAGGAACACCTGCGCGGCGGCTTCCGCGTCAACGGCGCGCAATGGGATGCCTTCACCGCCGAGGCGGCCGACTGGCTGCTGCTGCGCGCCTGGCACGCGCCCAGCGGCGACTTCCTGCTGGCCGCGCTGCCCAGCGCGCGGGCCGGCCTTGCGCTGCGCGCCGGCGCCCACTGCCAGGGCCTGCGCCTGCACCCGGAGGACATCCTGCTGCCGCCGGGCCTGGCGGCCACGCCGCGGCGCGTGCTCGGCGACGGCCTGGCGCAGCTGCTGCAGGCCAACGTCGCCCTGGGCCTGGCGTTGCAGGCCGCGGACAGCCTGGACCTGCCCGAGGCCTCGGAGCTGTCGCGGCTGCTCGGCCTGGGCCTGGTGCTCAGCGAGCAGGCCGCCCGGCAGCTGGACGAGGACATCGAGGCGGGCGCGGCGCTGGCCTTCGGCCGCGCCAGCCACTTCGCCAATCTCGCCGCCCAGGCCCTGGCGGTGGCCCGCCAGGCGGCCCAGGCCAGCCTCCGCGCGGAGGGCGTGAGGGCCCGGCTGCTGGGGGCTGCGCACTGATGGCGGGATGAATCCGCGCGGTATTAGTTAAGAACTAAAAATTATTTATTTCTGATTTTTTATAGCTGTAATCTTCACTTCACCGGACCACCGGACTCATCCAGAACACCTGACACCAGTCCCGTGGTCCGTCCTCGCTCTGCAGGCGGCCGCCCCGTACCCGAGGAGCCGTACCCATGTCCCGCAGCCCGTTCCTGCGCCGTTTCGCCGTTGGCCTCGCCGCCTCCGCCGCCCTGCTGGGCGCCCTGGGCGCGCACGCCGAAGGCACCCTGCGCATCGGTTTCCAGAAGTCCTCCACCCTGCTGACCATAGTCAAAGCCCAGGGCACCCTGGAGCGCGAGCTGGGCAAGCAGGGCATCAAGGTGTCCTGGCATGAGTTCCCCAGCGGCCTGCCGCTGCTCGAATCGCTCAACGTCGGCAACGTCGACCTGTCCGCCGACGTCGCCGACACCGTGCCGGTGTTCGCCCAGGCCGCCGGCGCGCAGCTGACCTACTTCGCCCGCGAGACGCCGTCGCCCACCGCGCAGTCGATCCTGGTGCCGGAGGATTCGCCGCTGAAATCCCTGGCGGACCTCAAGGGCAAGCGCGTGGCCGTGACCAAGGCCGCCGGCAGCCACTACCTGCTGATCGCCGCATTGGCCAAGGCCGGCCTGAAGTTCTCCGACATCCAGCCTGCCTACCTGACCCCCGCCGACGGCCGCGCCGCCTTCGAGAACCACAAGGTGGACGCCTGGGTGACCTGGGACCCCTACGTCGCCAGCGCCCAGCGCCAGCAGCACGCCCGCGTGCTCGCCGACGGCCAGGGCCTGGCCAGCTACCAGCGTTACTACCTGGCCTCCAGTGACTACGCCAAGGCCCACCCGCAAGTGCTCGGGCAGGTCTTCGCCGAACTGCAGAAGACCGGGCGCTGGGTGAAGGCGCACCCGGCCGACGCGGCCAAGCTGCTCGGCCCGCTGTGGGGCAACCTCGACGCCGCCACCGTGGAGCAGGCCAACGCCCGCCGCAGCTACGACGTGCAGCCGGTGCGCGCCGACGGCCTCGACGAGCAGCAGCGTATCGCCGATGCCTTCTACGCCGAGGGCCTGCTGCCCAAGCCGGTGGACGCCCGCGCCGTGCAGGTCTGGCAGCCGGACCTGGCGCGCAACTGAAGCGAATTTCCCGCCGCTCCGCGAGGGGCGGCCCGTCACGGCCCGGCCGGCCGCCCCGAATGCATTTCCAGGAGCACCCCATGAAACGCACCTTCGCCCCGCGCCGCCTGCTGGCCGCGCTCGCCCTGGCCGGCCTCGCCGGCATCGCCCAGGCCGACATCACCCTCGGCTACCAGACCGGCGTGGACCCGACCAAGGTCCCGCAGGCCGACGGCACCTACGAGAAAGCCATCGGCGAGAAGCTCGACTGGCGCCGCTTCAACAGCGGCCCGGAAGTGGTCGCCGCCATCGCCTCGGGCGATGTGCAACTGGGCAACCTGGGTTCCAGCCCGCTGGCCGCCGCCACCTCGCGCGGCCTGCCGATCGTGGCCTTCATCGTCACCGCGCAGATCAACGCCGCCGAGGCCCTGGTGGTGCGCAACGGCAGCAGGATCGAGAAGCCCGAGGACCTGGTCGGCAAGACCATCGCCACGCCCTTCGTCTCCACCTCGCACTACAGCCTGCTGGGCGCGCTCAAGCACTGGAAGATCGACCCGACCAAAGTGAAGATCGTCAACCTCAACCCCACCGAGATCGCCGCCGCCTGGCGCCGTGGCGACATCGACGGCGCCTTCGTCTGGTCGCCGGCCCTGGGCGAGATCAAGAAGAGCGGCAAGGTGCTGACCGACGCCGCGGAAGTGGGCAAATGGGGCGCGCCGACCTTCGAGGTCTGGGTGGCGCGCAAGGACTTCGCCGAGAAGCATCCGGAGGTGCTGGCCAAGTTCGCCCGCGTGACCCTCGATTCCTTCGCCGACTACAACGCCCACAAGGCCCAGTGGACCGCCGATTCCGAGCAGGCGAAGAAGATCGCCCGGCTGACCGGCGCGGCGCCCGAAGACGTGCCCGAGCTGCTGGCCGGCAGCGCCTTCCCCGAGACCAAGGAGCAGCTTTCCAGCGCGCTGCTGGGCGGCGGCACCGCCAAGGATATCGCCGGGACCGCGGCCTTCCTGAAAGAGCAGAAGCGCGTGCCGTCGGTGCTCAAGGACTACTCGCCCTACGTCAGCGCGGAGTACGTGCGCCAGGCGGAGAGCGTGCAGGTGGGGCAGCGCTGAGAGTACTGGGAAGCCCGCTGAAGAGCCCCTCTCCCCAGCCCTCGCCCTGAAGGGAGAGGGAGCCGTCCGTCGCCAGGCCTGGGCACCGATTCCCGGGGATGGCACGGCTAGCCCCTCTCCCGCTTGCGGGAGAGGGCGGGGGGAGAGGGTGCTCCAGCGAGCCACTTCTTACCCTGCGGAGGGCAGAAATATGAGCCGTCTGACGGCCGAGGCCGTGAGCCTTTCTTTCCAGCAGCATGGCCAGACCCGGCGCGTGCTGCATGAGCTGACCCTGGACGTGGCCAAGGGCGAGTCCCTGGTGGTGCTGGGCCCTTCGGGCTGCGGCAAGTCCACGCTGCTCAACGTCCTGGCCGGGTTCCAGAAGCCCGACCGCGGCCGCGTGCAGATCGACGGCCGGACTCTCGAAGGCCCCGGCGGCGAGCGTGGCGTGGTGTTCCAGGACGACGCCCTGATGCCCTGGCTGGACGCTCTCGACAACGTCGCCCTGGGGCTGCGCATCCGCGGCCTGGGCCGTGCCGAACGCGAGGCCCGCGCCCGCGCGGTGCTGGCCCTGGTGGGCCTGCAGGAGCACGCGCATTACCGCGTCTCGCAGCTTTCCGGCGGCCAGCGCCAGCGCCTGGGCCTGGCCCGCGCCCTGGCGGTGGAGCCGGACTTCCTGCTGCTGGACGAGCCCTTCGGCGCCCTCGACGCCCTGACCCGCGAGCGCATGCAGGTGCTCACCCTGGACCTCTGGCGCAAGACCGGCAAGGGCCTGTTCCTGATCACCCACAGCGTCGACGAGGCGCTGTTCCTGGCCACCGACCTGGTGGTCATGGACGGCCCGCCGGCGCGCATCGTCAAGCGCCTGCGCCCTGACTTCGCGCGGCGCTACGCGGCCGGCGAGCCGGTGCGCTCGATCAAGGCCGACCCGGAGTTCGGCCGCCTGCGTCAAGAGTTGTTGGACGAGTTCCTGGAAGAGCCGGAGGCCGAACATGCCCACTGACACCCTCAGCGCCAAGCTGCCTGCCCGCCGCCGCGCCAAGCCTGCCCGCCCGCGCGACGCGCGGCGCTGGGCCGCCGCCGGGAGCATCGCCGCACTCGCCGCGCTCTGGTGGTTCGCCACCCATTTCGGCTGGGTCGACACGCTGTTCCTGCCGGCCCCCGAGCAGCTCTACGAAGCTTTGCAGCGGGTGCTCGCCGAAGGCTACGTCGACGCCACGCTGTGGCAGCACATCGGCACCAGCCTGCTGCGCGTGCTGCTGGCACTCGGCGCAGCGGTGCTCACGGCGATTCCGCTGGGCATCCTCATGGGCCTCAACCCGCTGGTGGGCGCCGCGCTCGACCCGCTGGTGGAGTTCTACCGGCCGATCCCGCCGCTGGCCTACCTGCCGCTGATCGTCATCTGGTTCGGCATCGGCGAGCTGTCCAAGGTGCTGCTGATCTACCTCGCGCTGTTCGCCCCGCTGCTGATCGCCACCGCCGCCGGCGTGCGCCGCGTGGACAGGTCGCGCATCCAGGCGGTGCGCTGCCTGGGGGCCAACCGCTGGCAGGTGGTGCGCCACGTGGTGCTGCCCAGCGCCCTGCCGGAAGTCCTCACCGGCCTGCGCATCGCCCTGGGCGTGGGCTGGTCGACCCTGGTCGCCGCCGAGCTGATCGCCGCCAACCGCGGGCTGGGCTTCATGGTGCAGTCGGCGGCGCAGTTCCTGGCGACCGATGTGGTGGTGCTGGGGATTCTGCTGATCGCCGGGATCGCGTTGAGCTTCGAGCTGGGCTTGCGCTGGTTGCAGGGGCGGTTTGCTTCCTGGGAGTAGGGCCTGGAGCTGGGGTAAGAGCAAGAGCAAGAGCCCCTCTCCCTAACCCTCTCCCTGAAGGGAGAGGGGACTGATCGGAGCTGCCGGTTAGCTCGGCGCTCGACGAATACACCGAACGGCTCCCTCTCCCGCTTGCGGGAGAGGGCTGGGGAGAGGGTGCTCTTCCCTGCACAGAACACGAGAGAGAAAAGAAATGACCACCCTGACCCTGGCCCCCCTCAGCCCCGCCCTGGGCGCCGTAGTCTCCGGCATCGACCTGCGCCAGCCGCTGGACGACGCCCAGCAGCAGGCCATCGAGCAGGCCCTGCTCGCCCACCAGGTGCTGTTCTTCCGCGACCAGCCGCTGACTCCTTCGCAGCAGGCCGCCTTCGCCGCGCGCTTCGGCGACCTGCACATCCACCCGATCTACCCCAGCGTGCCCGAGCAGCGCGAGGTGATCGTGCTCGACACCGCCGTCACCGACGTGCGCGACAACGCCATCTGGCACACCGACGTAACCTTCCTGGAAACCCCGGCCCTGGGCGCGGTGCTGGCCGCCAAGCAGTTGCCGCCCTATGGCGGCGACACCCTCTGGGCCAGCGGCATCGCCGCTTTCGAGGCGCTGTCCAAACCCTTGCAGCGCCTGCTCGACGGCCTGACCGCCACCCACGACATCAGCAAGTCCTTCCCCCAGGAACGCTTCGGCGCCACCGACGCCGACCTGGCGCGGCTGGAGGAGGCGCGCAAGAAGAACCCGCCGCGCTCGCACCCGGTGATCCGCACCCACCCGGTCACCGGGCGCAAGGCGCTGTTCGTCAGCGACGGCTTCACCACCCGCATCAACGAGCTGTCGGCGGCCGAGAGCCGGGCCATCCTCGACCTGCTGTTCGCCCACGTCGCCCGCCCGGAGTTCACCGTGCGCTGGCGCTGGCGCGAGAACGACGTGGCTTTCTGGGACAACCGCGTGACCCAGCACTACGCGGTGGACGACTACCGCCCGCAGCGCCGGGTGATGCACCGCGCGACCATCCTCGGCGACAAGCCGTTCTGACCCCCGCACGCCAACCCTCGCTCCTACGAAAAGCGGGGGGCGTCGCCTGGGCGACATTCGGTGACGTGGGCGCGCGCGCCGCTCTGGCCTAAGCTTGGCAGGTTGCCTTTCAGAGACTTCCTTCCATGCTCGAACGGATTCCGGACGAATCGAACCTGGCCGAACTGACCCTGCGCGGGCTCATCCTCGGCGCCCTCATCACCGTCGTCTTCACCGCCTCCAACGTCTACCTGGGCCTGAAGGTCGGGCTGACGTTCGCCTCCTCGATCCCCGCCGCGGTGATCTCCATGGCGGTGCTGCGCTACTTCTCCGGCTCGAACATCCTGGAGAACAACATGGTGCAGACCCAGGCCTCGGCCGCCGGCACCCTGTCGTCGATCATCTTCATCCTCCCGGGGCTGCTGATGATCGGCTACTGGGCCGGCTTCCCGTTCTGGCAGACCGCGGCCATCTGCTCCATCGGCGGCATCCTCGGGGTGCTCTACACCATCCCGCTGCGCCGGGTGATGGTGGTGCAGAGCAGCCTGCCGTACCCCGAGGGCGTGGCGGCGGCGGAAATCCTCCGTGTCGGCAGCCATGACGAGGAACACCCGCAGGCCGGCGACGGCAGCAAGCCGGGCCTGCGCGACATCCTCGCCGGCGGCCTGGTGGCGGCGCTGTTCAGTCTGTTCAGCAGCGGCTTCAAGCTGCTGGCCGAGGGCTTCAGCTTCTGGATCAGCGCCGGCCAGGCGGCCTTCCGCCTGTCCACCGGCTTCTCCCTGGCGCTGGTGGGCGCCGGCTACCTGATGGGCATCACCGCCGGCATCGCCATCCTCATCGGCGTGGTGATCGCCTGGGGCGTGGCGGTGCCGCTGCTCACCGTGAACAGCACCCTGGCCGCCGGGCAGAGCCTGCCGGAGCTGGCCAGCAAGCTGTGGAGCAGCCAGGTGCGCTTCCTCGGCGCCGGCACCATCGGCGTGGCCGCGCTCTGGACCCTCGCCACCCTGTTCAAGCCCATGGTGCAGGGCGTCTGGGCCTCGCTCGGCGCCATCAGCGGACGCGTCGAGGTCAGCGACCTGCGCACCGAGCGCGACATGCCGGCGGCCTGGATCCTGGCCATCGCCGCCTTCCTGCTGGTGGCGCTGTTCGTGGTCTTCGCCTACTTCCTCGGCCAGGCCGCGCCGGACCTCGCCGGCTTCGCCTTCTGGGGCCTGGTGGCCACCTGCGTGGTGTTCGCCTTCTTCTTCGGCTTCCTCATCGCCGCCGCCTGCGGCTACATGGCCGGCCTGGTGGGTTCCTCCAGCAGCCCGATCTCCGGCATCGGCATCATCGCGGTGATCCTGGTGTCGCTGCTGATCCTCGGCGTCGGTTCGCTGGAGACCGGCTTCCTCGACCGCGAGGGCGGCAAGCTGGCGATCGCCCTGGCGCTGTTCACCACCTCGGTGGTGCTGGCCATCGCCGCCATTTCCAACGACAACCTGCAGGACCTCAAGACCGGCTACCTGGTCGGCGCCACGCCCTGGCGCCAGCAGGTGGCGCTGATCGTCGGCTGCCTGGTGGGCGCGCTGGTGATCCCGCCGGTGCTGGAGCTGCTGTACAACGCCTACGGTTTCACCGGCGCCCTGCCGCGCGAGGGCATGGACCCCGGCGCGGCCCTGGCCGCGCCCCAGGCGACGTTGATGACCGCCATCGCCAGCGGGATTTTCCACAACGCGCTGAACTGGAACATGATCCTCATCGGCGTGGCCCTGGGCATCGCCCTGATCCTCGTCGACGTGCTCCTGCGCCGCACCGGCAAGGCCAGCCTGCCGGTGCTGGCCGTGGGCCTGGGCATCTACCTGCCGCCGACCATCGGCATGACCCTGGTGGTGGGCGCGGTGCTCGCCTGGCTGCTGGAGAGCACGCTGAAGAAGCGCGCCCAGGCCGCCGGGGTGAACGAGGACAAGTACGCCGACCTGCCGCGCCGCCGCGGCGTACTGCTGGCTTCGGGGCTGATCGTCGGCGAGAGCCTGATGGGCATCCTGCTCGCCGCGCTGATCGGCACCAGCGGCAAGGACGCGCCCCTGGCGCTGGTCGGCGCCGGCTTCGAGGACACCGCGCAGTGGCTGGGGCTGCTGGTGTTCGTGGTGGTCTGCGTGCTGTTCCACCGCCAGGTGCTGGGCAAACGCTGATACAAACGCAGGCTTGGTCGACCGGGGATGTGTGATATATGTTATCGATATCATATATGGAGGACGCCATGCGTACCCTGGTCGACATCCCCGCCGAGCACCTTGAGGCGCTCAACGCCCTGGGCGAGCAACAGCAGCAATCGCGCGCCGCGCTGATCCGCGAGGCGGTCGCCGAGTACCTGGTCCGGCACCGCCGGCAGGATGCCGAGGCCGCCTTCGGCCTGTGGAACGGCAGCGCCGGCGACGGCCTGGCCTACCAGGAGAAGGTGCGCGAGGAATGGTGAAGGCGCTGTTCGACACCAACATCCTCATCGACTACCTCAACGGCCACGAACAGGCCCGCGACGAGCTGCGCCGCTACGATGACCCCGCCATCAGCATCGTCACCTGGATGGAGGTGATGATCGGCGCCACGCCCGCCACCGCCGCGGCCACCCGCGCCTTCCTCGACAGCTTCGCCCTGGTGCCGCTCGACGCGCCCGTCGCCGAGCGCGCCGTGGCGGTACGCCAGGCGCTGCGGGTGAAGCTGCCGGACGCCATCATCAAGGCCAGCGCCGAGGTGCAGGGGCGCCTGCTGGTCACCCGCAACACCAGGGACTTCCCCGTCGACGACGCCGGCGTGCGCCTGCCCTACCGGCTCTGAGCCCCGCGCCGGGCGAACCACAGGCTGGAGAAGGCGTAGGCGACGAACCAGCCGATGTTGATGCCGGCGCCGCGCAGCCAGGTGCCCAGCGGCTCCGCCAGAACGGCGGGGGCGAAGTGGCCCAGCACCCCAAGGCTCAGCGGGTTGAGCAGCAGCGCGCTGCTGCGCGGCAGGCGCGTGCGCCCGCAGGCGATGGCCAGGGTGAGCACGCCCAGCCCGGCCACCAGGCCGCCCACCGCCGCCACCCAGGCGATCATCAGCAGGCGGTGGAACTGCTCGCCCAGCGCCAGCAGCGCCGGGTGGGCGTCGGCCGGCACCAGCAGGAGGGTCTTGTAGACCATCCCCAGGTGGTAGAAAGCGGCGTGCCCCAGCGGCGAGTAGGCGTTGCCGCAGACCAGCAGGGCGAACAGCGTCCAGGCCATCCAGCCCCGGCCGCGGGCGACCAGGAACCAGTGCCAGGCGCCGAGCAGGTACAGCGGCATGGCCAGCACCGCCACCAGGGCGCCGAAGGCCAGGCGCGGCTCGCTGTTGGGCAGCATGTAGTCCAGGCCTTCGAAGCTGATCCGCGCCAGGTAGTCCTGCAGCGGAAGGTAGTCGGCGAGGTTGGCCCGGGCGCCGAGCAGGCCGGCGTCGCCGATCATCCAGAACACCGCGGCCAGCAGCCCGGCGTAGCCGCACAGGCGCAGGGCGCGGTCGCCGTAGATCGGGTTCATGGCGACGGCCTGCGGGCGCGGGCCAGCGCCGCCAGGATCACCGCCAGGGGAACGCCCAGGGCGAACCAGGACAGCGCGTCCCAGGGGCCGTCGCCGACCAGCGCGGAAACCAGCCCCACCAGGCTGAGCACGGCCAGCGCCAGGGGCCAGCGGAACACCCTCCACAGGTTGCGCTTCATGCCTCGCCCTCCGCGGCCAGGTGCCCGGCCTGCAGGTCGGCCAGGCGTTTCTCCAGGGTCTTGCGCCGCGCGAACCACAGGTACAGGCCGCTGCCGAGGACGACGATGGCCACCAGGTCGAGCAGCGTCCAGACGATCTTCAGCGGCAGCCCGCCGTAGTCGCCGAAGTGCAGCGGCTGCGAGAGGAACAGCGTCTTCACGTACAGCGGCATCTCGCGGATGTCGGTCAGCTCGCCGGTCTGCGCGTCCACCAGGGCCGGCTTGAGCAGGCGCTTGGTCAGCGGCGTGGCGCCGTGCATGAACACCGCGTAGTGGTGCTGGCTGCTGAACTGGGTGCCGGGGAAGCCGATGAAGCTCATGGTCATGTCCGGCGCCGCCGCCTGGGCGGTCTGCAGCGCCTTGTGCAGCGAGCCGTTGTCGGCCATGGGCGGCGCGTCGCGGTAGGGCGCGGTCATCTCGGCCAGCTGGTCGCTGCGCCAGAGCATGAGGATCGGCAGCGCCAGGGTGTTGATCACCCCGGTGGCGCCCACCACCAGTACCCAGGCCAGGGTGACGATGCCCAGCATGTTGTGCAGGTCCAGCCACTTCACCCGGCGGCTGCGCCGGGTGCGCACCGCGGCGAAGTCGAGCTTGCGCATGAAGGGCGTGTAGACCACCACCCCGGACACCAGCGAGGCCACCAGCAGCAGCCCCATGAAGCCGAGGAACAGGTAGCCGGGCAGGCCCATGAACAGGTCGGTGTGCAGCTTGAGCATCAGGTACATGAAGCCGCCGGGCGGCGGCTCCGGGTCGAAGAACTCGCCGGTGCGCGCGTCGAACGGCTGCACGTGGCCGATCTCCGGCGGCGGCACCAGGCTGGGCGCGGTGATCACCGCGCCCAGCGGCTCGTCGGGGTCGAACACCACGAAGCGCACCACCTCGCCCGGGCGCGCGGCCAGGGCGCGGGCCACCACGTCGTCGTAGTCGATGCGCGGCGACTCGGTGGTCAGCGGCTTGAGCTCCGGGTGCGGTTCCAGGTAGTGCTCGATCTCCTCGTGGAAGATCAGCGGCAGGCCGGTCAGGCACAGCAGCAGGAGGAACAGCGTGGACACCAGGCTGGTCCACTTGTGCACCAGGTACCAGGTGCGCAGGGCTTTCGCGGTCATGGGCGCCTCAGAAGTCCGCGGTCAGCGACAGCGACAGGGTGCGCGGCGAGCTGACGGTCATGTAGCCGTTGGACGCGGTCCAGTAGTCCTTGGCCAGCAGGTTCTCAAGGTTGGCCCGCGCCACCAGCGGCTTGCCGGCGACCTGGAAGGCATAGCTGGCGCCGACATCGACGCGGTTCCAGTGTGGGACCTTGAGGTCGTTGGTGGTGTCCAGGTAGGCCGCGCCGGTGTAGATCCAGCGGCCGTCGAGGGTCAGCCCCTGGACGAACGGGGTGTCCCAGCTCAGCCCCAGGTTGGCCTGGCGCCGCGGCACGCCGGGGGCGTCCTGGCCTTCGCTGGCGGGGTTGGCGGTCTTGCTCTGCTCGGCCTTGATGTAGGTGGCGCCGGCCAGCACGCGCAGGTCGTCGGTCAGTTCGCCGAACAGGCTCAGCTCGATGCCGCGGTTGCGCTGCTCGCCGTCGGCGCGGAACACGTTGTCGGCGTCGAGGAAGGCGTTCGGCTTCTTGATCTCGAACAGCGCCAGGGTGGTGGTGAAGCTGCCCAGTTCGTACTTGGCGCCGACCTCGTACTGCTCGGCCTTGTACGGCGCCAGCGCCTGGCCGGCGTTGGCCGCGGTGGAGGGCGGGGTGTCGCCCTGGCTCAGGCCCTGGATGTAGTTGGCGTACAGCGACAGCTCGTCCAGCGGCTTGACCAGCAGGCTGAACATCGGCGTCCAGGCGTGCTCGTCGTACTTGTTGGTGCGCGCCCCGCTGGACGGGTCGTAGTCCTTGGACTGCACCGTCTGCCGGCGCACGCCGGCGGTGAACTGCACGCGCTCGTCGAGGATCGACAGCTTGTCGGCCAGGGCCACGCCGGAAAGGTCGGTTTCGTTGGTCTTGGGGATGCCGCCGTCGAGGCTGGAGAAGTCCGGGATCGGCGTGTGCGGCGAGGTCTCGTAGAGGCTGCCCGGCTGCATGCCGGTGAACACGTAGACCATGCCCACGCGCTCGTGCAGGCGGTTGGCGCTGACGGTCCAGTCGTGGCGCACCGGGCCGGTGTCGAAGTCGCCGCGCAGGCCGGCCTCGCCGGAGTAGGTGCGGCGGTCGGCGCGCTGGCGCGCCAGGCCGTTGATGATGTCGCCCTGGTTGCCGTTGAGGATGCTGTTGGCGGCGATGGTCTCGTAGTTGCTCTGCCGTCCGCCGATGCTGGCGAAGGCGGTGAGGTGGTCGCTGAGGTCGTACTCGCCGCGGTTGACCATGGAGTAGTCCTCCTGGTCCAGGTAGGAATCGCGCAGGCCGAAGCGCGTCTTGGAGTCCGGCGCGTGGGGGATGCTGGTGGCGGTGCCGGTGATCACCGGGCGCACCACGCCCTCCAGGCTCTCCTTCTGGTACAGCAGGTCGCTGGACAGGCGCAGGCGCTCGCCGCGGAAGTCCAGGGCCAGGGACATCAGCGGGAACTCGCGGCTCTGGTGGTCGATGGCGGTGTCGCCGTTGCGGTACACGCCGTTGAAGCGCACGCCGAAGGCGTTGCCCTCGCCGAAGCGGCGGCCGATGTCCAGGTGCGTGCCGACCTGCGAGCGGTCGGTCCAGTCCAGGCTGACGCGGGTCAGCGGCTGGTCCTCGGCGCGCTTGGGCACCAGGTTGATGGTGCCGCCGACGCTGCCGCCGGGGGACATGCCGCCGAGCAGGGCGGTGGGGCCCTTGAGCACTTCGACGCGCTCGGCGAACTCGATCGGCACCCGCCAGTAGGGCAGCACGCCGTACAGGCCGTTGAGGGCGACGTCGGCGTTGTTCACGTTGAAACCGCGGATGACGTAGGTGTCCACCAGGTCGCCGCGGCCGCCGACCACCCGCACCGACGGGTCGTTGGCCACCAGCAGGTCGGCGACGCTGCGCGCCTGCTGGGCCTCGATGGTCTGCGCGGTGTAGCTGGTGACGCTGAAGGGCGTATCCATGAGGTCGGCGTTGCCCAGCATGCCCAGGCGCGCGCCGCTGGCCACCTGGCCGCCGGCATAGGCGGGCGGCAGCGTCTCGGCGCCGAGGCTGGCGGTGATGGTGCTGGCCGACAGGGCCACGGCGCCGTCGGTGGGCAGCGGCCGCAGCACGTAGCTGCCGTTGGCCTGGGGCTCGGCCTCCAGGCCGCTGCCGGCGAGCAGCGCGCTGAAGCCGCCGGTGACGTCGTAGCTGCCGTGCAGGCCGGTGGACTGGCGGCCGCGCAGTTGCGCGGCGTCGAACGACAGGGCCACCCCGGCGGCGCTGGCGAAGCGCCCGAGAACCTCGGCCAGCGGGCCGGCGGCGATGTCGTAGCGCGCGGCTTCCGCGGCCTGGACCGTGGTGGCGGCGAGCGCGCCGGCGCCCAGGGCCAGGGCGATGGCCAGGGCCAGCGGTTTGTGCAACGAGCGGCTGCCGGTGGTCGGCGCCGGGGCGGTGTAGCGGTTCATGCAAGCTCCCCCAAGTTGGGCCAGATGGCCCGGAATAAGAGGGGGCCGGGCGAGGGCGGAAAAAAGTGCAAGGGCGGGCGGATTTTTTTCGCCCCCGGCGTTCAGGCGCGTGGCTGCACGCTGACCCAGAAGCGCGTATGGCGGACGATGCGCAGGTCGAAGCCGGATTCCAGGGCGGCCAGGGCCAGGTCGGTGTCGCCGATGGGGAAGTTGCCGGAGACCTTCAGGCCGGCCACTTGCGGGTCGCAATGCAGCACGCCGTTGCGGTAGCGCGAGAGTTCCTCCAGCAGCTCGCCCAGCGGGCGGTCCACGGCGATCAGGCTGCCGGCCAGCCAGGCGGCGGTGTTGGCGTCGTTGTGCCGCAGTTGGCCGAGTTCCAGCGCGTCGAGGTCGAGCTGCTCGCCGCCGTGCAGGATGCGGCTGCGCTGCGGCGCGGCCTGGGGGCGGACTTCCACGGCCTTGTCGAGCACGGCGACGCGGGTGCGGCCGTCGAGCAGGCGCACGCTGAAGCGGGTGCCCAGGGCGAGGATGCGCCCCTGCGGCGTCTCCACGCGGAAGGGCCGCGCGCTGCCGCTGGGGTCCGGCGCGGTGCTGACGAAGATTTCCCCGCGCAGCAGACGCAGCAGGCGTTGTTCGGGGTCGAACAGCACGTCCACCGCGCTATCGGTGTTGAGCGTCAGCGAGGAGCCGTCGGCCAGGGTGACTTCGCGGCGTTCGCCCACCGCGCTGCGGTAGTCGGCCAGCCAGGCCTGCCAGGGCGTGTCGCGCCAGGCCAGCCAGGCCAGCGGCAGGCCCAGGGCGAGGCTGCCCAGGCCGCCGAGCATCTGCCGGCGCGACAGCGCGCGGGCACCCAGCGTCGGCCCGGCCAGTTGCCCCGGCACCCGGGCGAACTGCTGGCGCACCTGTTCCACCCGGGCCCAGGCGCGCTGGTGCTCGGCACTGGCGGCGTACCAGTGCTGCCAGGCGTTGCGGTCGGCATCGCTGGCCTGGCCGGAATAGAGGCGCGCGTACCACTGGGCGGCGGCGCGGATGGCCTGGCGCTCGGTCTCGCTGGGAGTGGCGGTGCTCATGGCAGCATCAGGCAGCAGTGTTCCATGGCCTTGGCCATGTGGTTGTTCACCGTGCGCAGGGAAATGCCCTGGCGCTCGGCGATCTCGGCGTAGGTCAGGCCCTCCACCTGGGCCAGCAGGAAGCTGCGCTTGACCTTGGCGCCCAGGCCGTCGAGCAGGCGGTCGATCTCCATCAGCGCCTCGAACAGCAGGGCTTGGGTCTCCGGCGAGGGCTGCTCGTCTTCCGGCAGGCTGGCCAGGGCTTCCAGGTAGGCCTGTTCCAGCGCGCGGCGGCGGAAGTGGTCGACCATCAGGCCGCGGGCGACGGTGGCCAGGTAGTCGCGCGGCTCGCGGATTTCGCTGGCGTTGCGCGCGCGCAGCACGCGGACGAAGGTGTCCTGGGCCAGGTCGGCGGCATCGCAGGCATTGCCCAGGCGGCGCCGCAGCCAGCCGTGCAGCCAGCCGTGGTGCTCGCTGTAGAGGTCGCGCAGGGCGTGCTGTGGGTCGAGGACGGTCGCCGACATGGGGATGGCCTGGAAAAAGAATGGCCAATGATAATCACTATCAATTGCCTATTTCCAGGCCTCCCTTGGTCGCGTCTGGAAACTGTCTACGCAGCCATGCCGACGCATGGCGGATCGTAGACGGCTTCTCAGCGGACCAGATGCAGGAACTGCAGATGCCGCTCGTACTGGTCGAGCATGTCGTTGATGATCTGCTCCTTGCCGTAGCCCATCAGGTCGTAGTCCTGGCTGCCCTCGGCCAGGTGCACCTCGGCGCGGAAGTAGCGGCGGTTCTTCAGGTGCAGGCCGCCCATGCCGGCGCGGGCGAAGGACGGCGTGAAGTAGCCGCGCATCGATACCTGGTAGTAGAACGGGTGCTGCTCGCCGTGGCCGATCTCCAGGCTCAGCTCCAGGTTGCCCGGGTCGAGGTCGGCGTCCACCTGCAGGCCCTTGTCGCGGAACACCTCCGCCACCTCGGCCATCGCCGGGCTCACCACGTCCGCCAGGAAGCGGTACACCTCGTCGCGGGTGGGGAAGTGCACCGCCTGGGAGATGCGCCGCTTCCAGCCGCCGGCCTTGGCCGCCAGCGGCGGCGCCAGGGAGTGGCTGCGCGCGCGCTGGCGCTGGGATTCGAGGTAGAAGGCCTTGTGCAGGCCCCACATCATCAGCAGCAGGATCAGCGAGAAGGGCAGCGAGGTGAGCACCACCGCTGATTTGAGCGCGTCGATGCTGCCGGCGAACAGCAACCCGCCGGTGACCAGCGCGGTGGCCAGGCCCCAGAACACCCGCAGCCACTTCGGCCCGTCGTCGTCGGCGCTGCCGCCACGGGCGGAGAGGGTGGAAAGCACCACGGTGCCGGAGTCGGCCGAGGTGACGAAGAACACGAAGCTGACCAGCACGGTCACGGCGATCAGCGCGCGGCTGCCGGGGTAGTCCTGCAGCAGCTGGTAGAGCGCCATCTGCGGCTCCGCCACGGCCACCCGGCCCAGCTCGACGGTGCCGTGGTTGAGCACCTGGTCCAGGGCGCTGTTGCCGAAGATGGACATCCACGCCAGGGTGAAGCCCAGGGGAATGAACAGCACGCCGAAGACGAATTCGCGGATGGTCCGCCCACGGGAGATGCGCGCGATGAACAGGCCGACGAAGGGCGCCCAGGCGATCCACCAGGCCCAGTAGAACACCGTCCAGCCGCCCAGCCAGTCGCCGCCCTCGCCATAGGCGTAGAGGTCGAAGCTCTTGGTCGGCAGCGCGCCCAGGTAGTCGCCGATGTTCTGCACCAGGGTGTTGAGCAGGTGCTGGGTGGGCCCGGCGAACAGCACGAACAGCAGCAGGCCGCAGGCCAGCAGCATGTTGATGTCGGACAGCAGGCGGATGCCCTTGTCCACGCCGGACACCGCCACGGCGATGGCCGCGCCCATCATCAGGGCGATCAGCGTCATCTGCACCGGGTGGCTGTGGGCCACGCCGAACAGGTAGTCGAGCCCGGCGTTGAGCTGCAGCACGCCGAAGCCCATGTCCGCGCCCAGGCCGAACACGGTGGCGACGATGCCGAAGCAGTCCACGGTGTAGCCGATGGGCCCGTTGATGCGCTTGCCGATCAGCGGGTACAGCGCCGAGCGCAGCGCCAGCGGCAGGTTGTGGCGGTAGGCGAAGTAGGCCAGGGCCATGGCCACCAGGGCGAACACGCCCCAGCCGTGCAGGCCCCAGTGCAGGAACAGCAGCTGCATGGCCTGGCGCGCGGCCTCGGCGCCGCCGGCCGCGCCCTGAGGCGGCTGCAGGAAGTGCGTCAGCGGCTCGGACACGCAGAAGAAGAACAGGGTGATGCTGATGCCCGCGGCGAACAGCATGCCGGCCCAGGACAGGTAGCTGAATTCCGGCTCGTCGTGGTCGGCACCGAGCTTGATCTTCCCGTAGCCGGAAAGCGCGGTGACCACCACGAAGATCAGGTACAGCGTCATCGCCAGCAGGTAGTACCAGCCGACGTTGGCGGCGGCCCAGGCCTGGGCGTCGAGCAGCCATTGGCCGGCCTCGGCGGGAAAGCCGATGACCAGGGCGACGAACAACAGGATCAGCGCTGCCGCACCGTAGAAGACCGGTGGGTTCATGCGCATGGCGGGGGTGGGTGGCGCGGTGACGGAGGGAGAGGGAACGGCGGACAAAACGGGCGGGGTTCCTCGTGTTTTTAATTGATCAACCAATCAATATAAACACGAAAGGCCGTGCCAGGGCCAATCCTCGGGACCGATGGTCCCGCCGCCGGCCCCGTGCGGGGGCCGATCGGAGCGGGTACTGCTTTACTTGCGGCGGCGCTTCACGCGGCGGACTTCACGGCGTTCCGGATCGACCTGCTGAGGTACGTTGAGGAAAGCGGTGGCGGCGAAAAAGCTGGCAAGAGCGGCAAAGCTGGTCACGATAGTCTCCAAAGGCGCCGGGGAAATTGGGTCCCGACTGCCTGACAGCCATTTTCCCTGATCTTCATGACAAAAAGAAGTTGATGCGCCTGATGATCGGTATCGATGTGGTCGATGAGGCTGCTTTTTTATGTAAATGTCAGAGAAATTCCTGTTTTTGACCTTTCCATCAGGATTCCCTGCCGTCGGCGGCGGGGTAGGCGAATCGTTTCACTGCGACCATTCGTCGCTTTTCGTGAACGTTCATGACTTAGGGGGCGCTTTTTCGCGGGGGCCGAGCTCCTTGCAGAAGCGCGCATGGCTTTTCGTAGGATGGGTTGAGCTTGCGAAACCCATGCGGTTGCGCTGATGGGTATCGCTTCGCTCAACACCATCCTACGAAAAGCGCCCCGGTGCGGCTTGCAAGACAGTTGCTCCTACATTGCAGGCGAGCAGAAGAGCAGCTCGGTGTTACGGGAGCGGGTCTTCTTCCAATAACGCGCGCAACTGTTCGCGCACGCCGGGCCGGCGCAGCAGCTGGCGCAGGTCCGCCGGCGCGGCGTCGGGCAGGTTCAGGTGCTGCGGCTGGATTTCCGCGCCCGGGCTGACCAGCAGGGCGAAGTGGATGACGTTCTCCAGCTCGCGGATGTTGCCCGGCCAGGGGTAGGCTTCCAGCGCCGCCTGGGTCGCTTCGCCGATGTGCGGCACCGACAGGTCCAGGCGCTGGGCGTGGATGCCGAGGAAGTATTCGGCCAATGGCAGGATGTCGCCGATGCGCTGGCGCAGCGGCGGCAGTTCCAGGTCGCCGTCCACCAGGTATTGCCGCAGCGGTTCGAGGAACTTGCCGGCGGCCACCGCCTGGCCCAGGTCGATGCTGGTGGCCACCACCAGGCGCACGTCCACCGGGATCGGCTCGCGGGCGCCGACGCGCAGCACTTCGCGTTCCTGCAGCACGCGCAGGAGTTTTTCCTGCAAGGCCAGCGGCAGGTCGGCGATCTCGTCCAGGTACAGGGTGCCGCCGTTGGCCGAGCCCAGCCAGCCGGCGCGGCTGCCCACCGGGCCGTTGTGGGCGCCGGGGGCGTAGCCGAACAGCTCGGCCTCGGCGAAGTTGCGGCTCAGCGCGCTGCAGCTCACCGCGACGAACAGCCCGGGGCGCTCGCTGGCGCGGTGGATGTGCCGGGCCAGCAGTTCCTTGCCGGTGCCCGTCTCGCCGCGGATCAGCACCGGCTGCAGGCCCGGGGCCAGGCGCTCGACCTCGTCGCGCACCTGGTGCGAACGCGGGTCGAAGAACACCAGCGCCTTGGCGCGGATGCTCAGCGGGCTCTTGTCGGCGTCGGGGAAGGTCAGCAACGGTTGGGGGACTTTCATCTGCGCGATCTCGAAATGAAAACGCCGGTGCGGATGCTCACCGGCGTGGGGGATGGGCGGCGCTGCGCGGCGCCGCCGGCTGGGCATCGATCAGAAGGCGGGGATCACCGCGCCGTCGTATTTCTTCTCGATGAAGGCCTTCACTTCCGGGCTGGTCAGGGCCGCGGAGAGTTTCTTCAGGGCGTCGCTGTCCTTGTTGTCCGGGCGCGCCACCAGGTAGTTCACGTAGGGCGAGTTGCGGTCTTCGAGGATCAGGGCGTCCTTCACCGGGTTGAGCTTGGCTTCCAGGGCGTAGTTGGTGTTGATCAGGTCCAGGTCGACCTGGTCCAGCACGCGCGGCAGCAGGGCCGATTCCAGCTCCTTGAACTTCAGGTGCTTGGGGTTCTCGGCAATGTCTTTCGGCGTGGCCAGGGCGTTGTGCGGGTCCTTCAGCTTGATGACGCCGGCCTTCTGCAGCAGGAGCAGGGCGCGGCCGCTGTTGCTGCCCTCGTTGGGCAGGGCGACGGTGGCGCCGTCGGGCAGCTCGGCCAGGGACTTGTACTTCTTCGAGTAGCCGCCGAAGGGCTCGACGTGCACGCCGGTCACGGTGACCAGGTCGGTGCCCTTGCCCTTGTTGAAGTTGTCCAGGTACGGCTTGGTCTGGAAGTAGTTGGCGTCCAGGCGCTTCTCGGCCACCTGCACGTTGGGCTGCACGTAGTCGGTGAAGACCTTGACCTCCAGGTCCACCCCTTCCTTGGCCAGGGTCGGCTTGATCAGCTCGAGGATTTCCGCGTGGGGCACCGGGGTGGCGGCCACCACCAGTTTCTCGTTGGCGTTGACCGAGGCGCTGAAGGCGGCGGCGAGGGCAGTGATGAGCAGCAGTTTCTTCATGACGGCGTCCTTGTAGGGCAGCGTGCCGGGCAGATCGCGCTCGTGGCGGCGACGCGGGCGGCGGGGGTTGGCTCCGGCGCCTCTGCGGGCGCCGTTGGAGCGAAAGCTACCGGGATTTTTTATTCCATTAAAATATTATTTATTCATTTTTATATGACTGAAATTCATATTTAGACTGAGGCAAGCTGCCGCGCGGCAACCCGCCACGGCGGCATTTCCCGGGGCCGGGGGTACCATCGACGGGCTTTCTTGAGCTGCATCAATGCACGCCCTGCTAGTCTTTGCTTGGCGTACCGCCGCGACCACAGGTCCGCCGGCCCGAACAAGAATCCGATTCCAGGATCACCACTGAAACTGTCGGCTCCCGTGGGCCGGCGAGTTGCCCGCTGCGTGCGACGACGGGCGTCACCCTGAAGAGGAAACGTCATGTTGGGTCTAGAGGCGTTGGAACTGGCGCGTATGCAGTTCGCCTTTACCGTCTCCTTCCACATCATCTTCCCCGCCGTCACCATCGGTCTGGCCAGTTACCTGGCCGTGCTCGAGGGGCTGTGGCTGAAGAGCGGCCAGGAGGTCTACCGCGACCTCTATCACTTCTGGTCGAAGATATTCGCGGTCAACTTCGGCATGGGCGTGGTCTCCGGGCTGGTGATGGCCTACCAGTTCGGCACCAACTGGAGCCACTTCTCCGCCTACGCCGGGAGCATCACCGGGCCCTTGCTGACCTACGAGGTGCTGACCGCGTTCTTCCTCGAGGCGGGCTTTCTCGGCGTGATGCTGTTCGGCTGGAACCGCGTCGGCCCGGGCCTGCACTTCTTCGCCACGGTGATGGTGGCCCTGGGCACGCTGATGTCGACCTTCTGGATCCTCGCCTCCAACAGCTGGATGCAGACGCCGCAGGGCTTCGAGATCGTCGACGGGCGGGTGATCCCGGTGGACTGGTTCGCGGTGATCTTCAACCCGTCCTTCCCCTACCGCCTGCTGCACATGTCCATCGCCGCCTTCCTCGCCACCGCCTTCTTCGTCGGCGCCTCGGCGGCCTGGCACCTGCTGCGCGGGCGCGACAACCCGGCGATCCGCAAGATGCTCTCCATGGCCATGTGGATGGCGCTGCTGGTAGCGCCCATCCAGGCCATGATCGGCGACGCCCACGGGCTGAACACCCTGGAGCACCAGCCGGCGAAGATCGCCGCCATCGAGGGCCACTGGGACAATAGCGAGGGCGGTCCGACGCCGCTGATCCTGTTCGGCTGGCCGGACATGCAGCGCGAGGAAACCCGCTTCAAGGTCGAGATCCCGGTGCTCGGCAGCCTGATCCTGCGCCACAGCCTGACCGAGCCGATCCCGGCGCTGAAGGACTTCCCGCGCGAGGACCGGCCCAACTCCACCATCGTCTTCTGGTCGTTCCGCATCATGGCCGGCCTGGGCATGCTGATGATCCTGGTCGGCGTCTGGAGCCTGTGGCTGCGCTGGCGCGAGGGGCTGTACCGCAACCGCGCCTTCCTGCGCCTGGTGCTGTGGATGGGCCCCTCGGGGCTGCTGGCGCTGCTCGCCGGCTGGTTCACCACCGAGGTCGGCCGCCAGCCCTGGGTGGTCTACGGGCTGATGCGCACCGCCGACGGCGTGTCCAACCACAGCACCCTGCAGATGAGCCTGACCCTGGTGATGTTCGTGCTGGTGTACTTCTCGCTGTTCGGCGTGGGCATCGGCTACATGATGCGCCTGGTGCGCAAGGGCCCGGTCACCGACGAGGGCCGCGAGCACAACGAGGGCGGCGCCGGTCGCCAGCGCACCGCGGCGCGGCCGCTGTCGGCCACCGCCGAGGGCTTCGACGACGATGACGACCACCCGGCGGGGAGGAACTGAGCATGGGTATCGACCTTCCGCTGATCTGGGCGGTGATCATCATCTTCGGCGTGATGATGTACGTGGTGATGGACGGCTTCGACCTCGGCATCGGCATGCTCTACCCGTTCTTCAAGGACGAGCGCGACCGCGACGTGATGATGAACACGGTGGCGCCGGTGTGGGACGGCAACGAGACCTGGCTGGTGCTGGGCGGCGCGGGGCTGTTCGGCGCCTTCCCGATGGCCTACTCGGTGGTGCTCTCGGCGCTGTACCTGCCGCTGGTGCTGATGCTGGTGGGGCTGATCTTCCGCGGCGTGGCCTTCGAGTTCCGCTTCAAGGCCAAGGCGCACAAGCGGCACATCTGGGACAAGGCCTTCATCGGCGGCTCGCTGGCGGCGACCTTCTTCCAGGGCGTGGCGCTGGGCGCCTTCATCGAGGGCCTGCCGGTGGTCGACGGGCAGTACGCCGGCGACTCGCTGGCCTGGCTGGCGCCCTTCCCGCTGTTCTGCGGCCTGGGCCTGATCGTCGCCTACAGCCTGCTGGGCTGCACCTGGCTGATCATGAAGACCGAAGGCAAGCTGCAGGAGCGCATGCACGACCTGGCGCGGCCGCTGGCGCTGGTGCTGCTGGCGGTGATCGGCATCGTCAGCCTGTGGACGCCGCTGGCCCACGCCGAGATCGCCCAGCGCTGGTTCAGCCTGCCCAACCTGTTCTGGTTCGCCCCGGTGCCGCTGCTGGTGCTGCTGACCTTCTACGCCCTGCTGCGCTCGGTGGCGCGCAACGACAACGCGCTGCCCTTCGTGCTCACCCTGGTGCTGATCTTCCTCGGCTACAGCGGCCTGGGCATCAGCCTGTGGCCGAACATCATCCCGCCGGGGGTGAGCATCCAGGCTGCCTCGGCGCCGCCGCAGAGCCAGGGCTTCATGCTGGTGGGCGCGCTGTTCATCATCCCCTTCATCCTCGGCTACACCGCCTGGAGCTACTACGTGTTCCGCGGCAAGGTGAAGCACGGCGATGGCTACCACTGAGGGCTCGGCGATGAAACCGCAAACCGTGAAAGCACCGCTGTACAAGCGCCTGGGCTGGCTGGCGCTGATCTGGGCGGGCAGCGTCGCCGCCCTGGGCGTGGCGGCTTGGCTGATGCGCCTGCTGATGAATGCGGCGGGGTTGGGAACGCCGCACTGAGACTCCCACTTGGGCGCCTTCGGGCGCCTGTAGCCCTCGCTTTGGCGGGGGCTTTTTTATTGGGGGGCTTTTGGGCTTTTCGTAGGAGCGAGCTTGCTCGCGAACAGAGTTCCCCGGCGATTCTGGAGCTCGGGTTTCAGAGCGCCCTCTCCCCAGCCCTCTCCCTGAAGGGAGAGGGGGCTAGTCCGTGCCGAGAACGATATGGTTTCCGCCGGAAACACCATACCTGCCGGCTAACTCCAGAACGCCCGACTCTGCCCAACGGTCCCCTCTCCCTTCAGGGAGAGGGTTAGGGAGAGGGAGCGGAGTCAACCTCAGGCGCTGTAGCGACAGGGAAACGCTGTTCGCGAGCAAGCTCGCTCCTACGAAGAGCGAAGAGCGCTTCAGTGCAGCTTGTCCCTCTTCGCCAACGTCGGAAACAGCCTCATCCACGCCCCGGTAACAACCAGCGTCCCCACGCCGCCAATAACCACCGCCGGCACCGTGCCGAACCAGTGCGCCGTCAGCCCCGACTCGAACTCGCCGAGCTGGTTGCTGGCGCCGATGAACAGCCCGTTCACCGCGCTGACGCGGCCGCGCATCTCGTCCGGGGTTTCCAGCTGCACGAAGGCGCCGCGGATCACCATGCTGATCATGTCCGCCGCGCCCAGCACCACCAGCACGCCCAGGGACAGCCAGAAGGAGGTGGACAGGCCGAAGGCGATGGTCGCCAGGCCGAAGATGCCCACCGCCAGGAACATGATGCGCCCGACGTTGCGCTCGATGGGGAAGCGCGCCAGCCAGAACGACATCAGCAGCGCGCCCACCGCCGGTGCCGAGCGCAGCAGGCCCAGGCCCCAGGGGCCGGTGAGCAGGATGTCCTTGGCGAACACCGGCAGCAGCGCGGTGGCGCCGCCCAGCAGCACGGCGAACAGGTCCAGGGAGATGGCGCCGAAGATGTCCGGGCGGCTGCGGATGAAATGGATGCCGGCCATCAGCGAGGCCAGGCTGGCCTTGCCCTGGATGCTGTTCTGCCGGCGCGCCTGCAGGCTCAGCGACAGCGCGCAGGCCATGAAATAGAGCAGCGTGGTCGGCGCGTACACCCAGAAGGCGCCGAAGGCGTAGAGCAGGCCGCCCAGGGCCGGCGCGGCGATGGTCGCCGCCTGCATGGCCGAGGCCGAGGCCGCCACCGCGCGGGGGAAGAGGGCGCTGGGCACGATGTTCGGCAGCAGCGCCTGGGTGGTCGGCATCTCGAAGGAACGGGCGCTGCCGAGCAGGAAGGCCAGCACGAAGATCATCTCGCGGGTCACGCTGCCCGTGCTGGCGCCCAGCACCAGGGCCAGCGCCACCAGGCCCTGGGCCACCTGGCACAGGGCGGCGACCTTGCGCCGGTCGTAGCGGTCGGCGACGTGCCCGGTGTGCAGCATGAACAGCACCCGCGGCAGGAACTCCACCAGGCCCACCAGGCCGAGGTCGAGCACGTTGTGGGTCAGCTCGTACATGTGCCAGCCGATGGCCACGGTGAGCATCTGGAAACCACTGGCGGTGCACACGCGGGCGAGCCAGAAGGCGAGGAAAGGGCGATGGCGGAGCAGCGAGGTGGCTTCGGCGGACATGGTGCGCGGACGACTGGTTAGGGAGCTAAGCAAAGGCCGGTGAGCGTAGCACGCCGTAACAAATTCGGTAGGCATTTTCCTTCAGACGAGTGGACGGCCACGGCGCATTCGGTTCGCTGACCGCCCTGCTTAACTTTTGCCTGAGGCGTAGGATTTGGGTAAAGTTGACGTATCGGTCAGGATTTTCCGTAGGACGACGCGGCCCGCAACGCCGTCGTCGCGCCGTTCCACGCCTCGGTTCCGCCGGTTCCAGAACTCCATAACGACATGGGCGGGTAGTGCACCGCCCAGAGGATGATCCATGTCCAACCGTGATATCTCCCGGCGCGCCTTCCTCCAGGGCGGTCTGATCGCCGGCGTGAGCGTCACCCTGGCGCCGCTGGGCAGCCGGGCTTTCGCTGCCTTGATGGAGAAGAGCGTGACGGTGCCGGCCGAGCAGTGGCTCGGCCACGACGGCAAGGTGCGCTTGCGCAACGACGCCATTTCCAAGGTCTGCGGCAACAAGGTGTTCGCCCGTGACATCCGCGCCAGGGACATGCCCGGCTGGCCGCAGCAGCAGGGCCACGCCATGCTGCTGAAGACGCTCAAGGCCGACCGTATCTACGACGGCTACGACCTCGCCTGGCTGGGCGATGACCTGCAGCCGGACCGCATCGTCACCGCCGAGGACCTGGCCAAAGACGGCATCGCCTTCCCCGAGGCCCACGGGCCGGACCCGCTGCTGCCCACCGGCAAGGTGCCGATGTTCATCGGCCACCCGGTGGCCATCCTCATCTGGCACGACTTCGAGCGCTTCCGCCGGGCCAAGCTCAAGCTGAAGTTCAACGACAAGGCTATCCGCTACGGCGCCCAGGCGCCGCTGTACCAGGGCGACCCCTACGGCAGCTTCCGCTACGTGCGGGTGGGCGGGAAGACCTCGGCCGACGAGGACGAGTTCTCCAGCCTCAAGGCCTCGATCCTGTTCCCGATGATCCGCAACCGCAAGCCGGTGTGGGACCAGCAGCCCAGCCAGCACGGCAACCTCACCGAGCAGGGCCTGTTCTACGCGCAGAAGATCAAGGACCAGGTGGACAACCCGCCGGCCGACTGGCTGGTCTTCGACGAGCGCTACAGGACGCCGTCCATCGAGCCCGCCGCGCTGGAGCCGGACAACGGCAACGGCTGGTACGACCCGGCCAGCAAGACCCTGCACTTCGTGGTCGCCACCCAGTGCCCGTTCGAGGCCGCCTACGAGACGGTGCACATGATCGCGCCGTCGCGCTTCGGCCTGGCCGCGCTGAACATCCACCCCGGCTACACCGTCGGCTACGGCTCCAAGGACCACAACATCTTCGTCTACTACGCGGCCCTCGCCGCGCTGTACGGCGAAGGCGTGCCGGTGCGCCTGGCCAACGACCGCTACGAGCAGTTCCAGAGCGGCATCAAGCGCCACGCCTTCGACATCCATTACCAACTGGCGGTGGACAAGAAGGACCTGGGCTTCCGCATCTTCCGCGCCGAGATGAGCCTGGACGGCGGCGGCCGCGCCAACTACAGCGCCTCGGTGGCCGCCGTGGGCGCCACCGCCGCGCAGTCCATCTACTACATGCCGCAGAGCGACCTGCAGGCCACCGCCTACCATTCGCGCGGCGTCGAGGCCGGCTCCATGCGCGGTTACGGCACCCTGCAGAGCATGGCTTCCACCGAGATGATGGTGGACGAGATCGCCGAGCGCCTGGGCGTCGACCCCATCGAACTGCGCCGGCGCAACGCGCTGGTCTCGGGCATGAAGAACACCCAGGGCGCGGTGCCCGCCGGCGCCCTGCGTCTGCACGAGATCCTCGACAAGGCCGCCGCCCACGAGGTGTGGAAGAACCGTGCCGAGCGCAAGCAGCAGTTCGACGCTCAGGACCCGGACAACTGGTACGGCGTCGGCTTCGCCATCTGCCAGAAGGACTTCGGCACCGGCTCCGAGGCGCCCATGGCCAGCCTGGAGTTCGACGCCGAGGGGCGCATCCAGCTGCGCCACATCGGCATCGAGATCGGCACCGGCATGTCCACCTCCCAGGCCCTGGTCGCCGCCGACTTCCTCGGCCGCCCGGCGGACGAGGTGAAGACCGCCGAGACGCAGTGGCCGGAGCTGCAACTGCTCAGCGGCGAAGACCCCTACACCATGAGCCAGGCCACCCAGGACGAGAAGCTGCGCAATCCGCGCTGGGTCGGCAAGTACGCCTCGGCGTCCTCGGCCACCAACTCGGCCTACTACTTCAGCCACGCCACCCGCGAGGCGGCGCGCGTGCTGTTCAACCACGGGCTGTGGCCGGCGGCCCTGGAAATCTGGCGCCAGGGCCCCTACGGCGGCCAGGCCAACCCCTACGTGGTGCGCCGCGAGGACGCCCACTGGGTGAACGGCGAACTCACCGCCAACGGCATGCAGCCGCTGCCCTTCGCCGTGCTGGCCAGGCGCGCCCACGAGCGCGGCCTGGTCACCGGCGCCACGGTGCACGCCTTCAACCGCTGGAGCTGGGCCGAGTGCGAATTCAGCATCGACGGCGTCAGCGAGCGCCTGCCGCTGGACGGCCTGGCGGTGAAATACGGCGACGGCGCGCCGGCCGCGAAGAAGGCGCAGATGACCAGCGCCGGCTTCCACCTGCTGGACCGCAGGAACGTGAACTACCCGCCGGTGCAGCTGAACAACGCCGCGGTCACCTACTACAGCCCGGTGGCCACCCTGGTGGAGCTGAAGGTCAACAAGGGCAGCCACGAGGTGCAGGTGCTCAACCACCACTCCTGGGTGGAGTGCGGCCGGGTGCTGGTGCCGGAGCTGGTCAAGGGCCAGATCGAGGGCGGCACCGCCATGGGCCTGGGCCACGCGCTGCTGGAGGAAATGCCGCTGCACGAGGGCGGCCCGGCCGAGGGCGACTGGAACTTCAACCGCTACCGCCTGCCGCGCGCCAAGGACGTGGCGGTGTGGCAGCAGACCTCGGAGATCCTCCCGCCGCTGTCGCCCAGCGACCCGTCCAAGGGCATTGCCGAAGTGGTGATGATCCCCATCGCCGGCGCCGTGGGCAACGCCATCGCCCACGCCATCGGCAAGCGCGTCCGCGACCTGCCCGCCACCCCCGCCCGCATCAAGGAGGCCCTCAATGGCTAAGCTCCAGCTGACCATCAACGGTCAAGGCGTCGGCCCGGTCGAGGTCCCCGAAGACCTGCCGATGATCGACTACCTGCACGAATACCAGAACCTCACCGGCTCGCGCCTGGGCTGCGGCCAGGGCATCTGCCACGCCTGCGTGGTGATCGTCGACAACCCCGACGGCACCAGCGAGGAAGTGCGCACCTGCATCACCGGCGCCAACTGGTTCGACGGCAAGAAGGTGCGCACCATCGAAGGCCACGCCAAGCGCGACGCGCAGGGCCAGGTGAGCGAGCTGAACCCAATCCAGCAGAAGTTCGTCGAGCGCTTCGCCTTCCAGTGCAGCTACTGCGCGCCGGGCTTCGTCAACGCCGCCACCGTGCTGGTGGAAAAGGCCCAGCGCCAGCCGCTGAAAAAGAGCGAGTTGGAGTCGGTGATCGAGGCCAGCCTCGGCCACCACATCTGCCGCTGCACCGGCTACGTGCGCTACTACAACGCCACCGCCGAGGTCCTCAGCGACCTCGGCCTGGTCAAGGAGGGCTGAGCATGGCGCGATTGCTAACCGGCCTGCTGCTGAGCGCGGGCCTGGTCGCCGGCGCCCAGGCCGCCGACGCCGACCTGGTCAAGCGCGGCGAATACCTGGCCCGCGCCGCCGACTGCACGGCCTGCCACACCGCGGCGGGCGGCGCGCCCTTCGCCGGCGGCCTGCCGATCGCCTCGCCGTTCGGCACCATCTACGGCAGCAACATCACCCCGGACAAGGACTACGGCATCGGCAACTACAGCGCCGACGACTTCTTCGCCGCCCTCACCGAGGGCAAGCGCAAGGACGGCGCCAACCTCTACCCGGCGATGCCCTACACCTCGTACCACCTGATCAGGCGCGAGGATTCCGACGCCATCCACGCCTACCTGATGACCGTCGAGCCGGTGCACCGCGCCGCGCCCGAGACCGCGCTGAGCTTCCCGTTCAACGTGCGCGCGGGGCTCTCGGGCTGGAACCTGCTGTACGGCAAGAGCGTCCAGCTGCAGAGCGCCGAGGGCAGGAGCGAGCCCTGGCAGCGCGGCCAGTACCTGGTGGAAGTGCTCGGCCACTGCGGCGAATGCCACACCCCGCGCAACGCCATCGGCGCGCTGCAGCAGGACAAGCGCCTGTCCGGCGCCCTGCTCAACGGCTACCTGGCGCCCAGCCTGCTGCCCGAGGACCTGGCCGCGCGCGGCTGGAATCACGCCGATCTGTCGGCCTTCCTGGAGCACGGCATGAGCGCCCAGGGCAGCATGTTCAACGAGATGTTCCCGGTGCTGCACCACAGCACCCAGCACCTGGACAGCGCCGACCTGCAGGCCATGGCCAGCTACCTGCTGGGCGACCAGCCGCCGGCGGCCAAGGTGGTGCAGGCGGTGGCTTATCCACAACTGTCCGCCAGCGCCAAGCGCGGCCGCCAGCAGTACCTCAACGTCTGCGCCGGCTGCCATGGCACCGAAGGCGAGGGCAAGCCGCACATCGCCGTGGCCATGCAGGGCAACACCACCCTGCGCCTGGCCGACTCGCGCAACCTGCTGCGGGTGATCGTCGACGGCATCGGCGAACAGCAGTTCGGCGGCTTCGAACGCATGCAGCCGATGCCCGGCTTCGCGGATAAACTGGATGACGCGCAACTCACCGATCTGCTCAACTACCTGCGTCAAAGCTGGGGCGGCCTGCCCGGCGACCTCGACGCCAAGGCGGTTGCGCAACTGAAGTCCGATGGTGTGCCGGTCCATGCCGGCAAGGCGATGTGAAGTGCAACATCTCGATCTGCAAGTGATCCGCCAGGCGCTGCGCTGGTCCCGGGAGGGCCAGCGTGTCTGGCTCTGCACCGTGCTCTTCACCTACGGCTCGGCGCCGCGCGCGCCGGGCTCGCTGCTGGCGGTGAACCAGGGCGGGCAGTGGGTGGGCTCGCTGTCCGGCGGCTGCGTCGAGGATGACTTCCTCGAGCGCGTGGCCGCCGGGGAGTTCGCCGAGCCGGTGAAGGTGGTGCGCTACGGCGAAGGCGACGAGCGCAGCAACATCCGCCTGCCCTGCGGCGGCATCCTCGACGTGCTGGTGGAAAACCTGGCGCCGGACTGCGAAGTCCAGGCGCACCTGCGCGAACTGGAAGCGGCGCTGCTCGGCCAGCGTCGCCTGCTGCGCCGGGTGGACCTGGCCAGCGGCGCGCGCAGCCTGAACGACGACCACAGCCAGGGCCCGCGCGTGGAGCGCGACGCAGGTTCGGTGCAGCTGCGCGTCGGCGCGGCCCAGCGCCTGCTGCTGGCCGGCTATTCCAGCGTGGCCCATGCCTGCGCCGAGTTCGGCAAGGGCCTGGGCTTTGAAGTGATCCTCTGCGATCCGCGCGAGGAAGCGCTGGATGGCGTGGAGCTGGACGGCATCGAGGTGCGCCGCGAACTGCCGTCGATCTTCATCGCCAACGGCGGCTGCCACGCCGATACCGCGGTGGTGGCGCTGACCCACGATCCGAAGATCGACGACCTGGCGATGCTCGAAGCGGTGCGCACCGAAGCCTTCTACATCGGCGTGATGGGCTCGCGCACCACCTCGGCCAGGCGCCTGGAGCGCCTGGAGCGCGTCGGCGGCCTGGGCGAGGCGGAGCTGGCGCGCATCCACGCGCCCATCGGCCTCAACCTGGGCAGCAAGACCCCGGCGGAAATCGCCCTGGCGGTGCTCGCCGACATCCTCCGCACCCGCAGCGGCATCGGGCGCGAAAGCCTGTGACGACCGTCGCGCTGCTGCTGGCGGCCGGCTTCGCCCGGCGCTTCGGCGCCGACAAGCGCCAGGCGCGCCTGGCCGATGGCCGTGGTTTGCTGGCGGCTAGCCTGGCCAATGCCTGCGAGGCGTTCGACGAGGTCTGCGTGGTGCTGCGCCCGGAGGATGATCCGCTAGCGCTCGGCGTGCCTGTGGATATCTCCATCGTGCGCTGCGCGGAGGCGGAATCCGGCCTGGGCCACAGCCTCGCCGCCGGCGTCGCCGCGCTGGCCGACAACCCGGCCACCAGCGTGGCGATCCTGCTCGCCGACATGCCCTGGATAGCCCCGCAAACCCTGCGCCTGCTGGCGTCGCACGCCAGCGAACAGCGTATCGTCTTCCCCCTGCACCAAGGCCAACGTGGCCACCCGGTCCTCTTCGGCCGAGCCTTCTGGCCAGAACTCCGCGCCCTGCAAGGCGACGAAGGCGCCCGCACGGTGCTGCAAGCCCACCGCGAAGCCTGGCAACCCATCGACGTGAACGACCCCGGCGTCCTGCGCGACGTAGATACCCCCGCGTCCCTAACACCCGGCTCGCTCCTACAAGGGAATGGCGCGGGTGGGGCCGCGTAGGAGCGGATCTCATCCGCGAACCGCGCCGATACGTCCGGCTATCGCGGACAAGGTCCGCTTGTATGGCGTTAGGGTAGGAACCTGTCGGGGGTGGAGGGACAAGACCCGCTCCTACGGGGGAGGCATACCGTGCTCCCCGGCAACTTGTAGGAGCGGGCCCTGCCCGCGAATCGCGCGCAGGGCGCGCTCCTACAGGGGAATGGCGCAGCTGGGGCAGCGTAGCGGATCTCATCCGCGATCCGCGCCGATACCTCCGGCTATCGCGGACAAGGTCCGCTCCTACGGGGGAGGCATACCGTGCCTCCCGGTAACTTGTAGGAGCGGGCCCTGCCCGCGATTCGCGCGCAGGGCGCGCTCCTACAGGGGCGTGGCGCGGCTGGGGCGGCGTAGGAGCGGATCTCATCCGCGAACCGCGCCGATACGTCCGGCTATCGCGGACAAGGTCCGCTCCTACGGGGGAGGCATACCGTGCTCCCCGGCAACTTGTAGCGGGCCCTGCCCGCGATTCGCGCGCAGGGCGCGCTCCTACAGGGGCGTGGCGCGGCTGGGGCAGCGTAGGAGATCTCATCCGCGATCCGCGCCGATACCTCCGGCTATCGCGGACAAGGTCCGCTCCTACGGGGGAGGAATACCGTGCCTCCCGGTAACTTGTAGGAGCGGGCCCTGCCCGCGATTCGCGCGCAGGGCGCGCTCCTACAGGGATGCGGCGCGGTTGGGGCCGCGTAGCAGCGGACTCCGTCCGCGATGCCCTACTCGGCCGCCCAGTCTTCCAGGCGTAGCCCGTCGATGCGTTCGAACTCGCGGGTGTTGTGCGTCACCAGGGTCGCCTCCAGCGCCAGGGCGTGGCAGGCGATCCACAGGTCGTTGGCGCCGATCGGCGTGCCGGCCAGCTTTAGGCGGGTGAACTGCGTCGCGTAGTGCTCGCACAGGCGCGGAGTGCCGTCGTAGACCACCGGCACCTGGCGCGTCAGGCGCTCCAGCTGGCGCAGAACCTCGCTGCGCCGGGTGCTGCGTTCGGCGCACTTGAGCAGCTCGGCGTAGGTGAAGAAGGACATGCACAGGCCGGCGTCGGCGGGCAGGGCGTTGACCCGTCGGGCCACGGATTCCGGGCGGTTCTTCAGCAGGTAGATGAGGATGTTGGTGTCGAGCAGGTATTTCACAGCTCTTCCCGCTCCTGCATCGGCGGCTGTTCGCGCTGCCCTTCTTCCAGTGCTTCGATGAACTCGTCGTCGAAGCCGGACAGCGCCTGCAGCAACGCCTCGCCGCGGTCTTCGGGCAGCGGGTGGATGACCAGGTCGCCATTGGCCTGGCGGCGGATTTCCACGCGGCTGGCGTCCAGGCGGAACTCCTGGGGAATGCGCACCGCCTGGCTGTTGCCGTTCATGAAGACGCGGCTGGGGAGTGTGGGCGAAGACATGGCAAGGGCCTCCACAGATATGTGTGTACAGCTGTGTGTGTATCCTGCGCCGCCGCCCTGCGGAAGGCAATGACCGTCGGTCCTACTTGCTCGCCTTGAGCACCACGAACTTCGGGTTCGCCGCCACCTGCTCGACGCCGCGGAACAGGCGCTTGAGCTTGGCGTGGTAGCCCAGGTGGCGGTTGCCGACTATCCACAGCTGGCCGCCGCTGACCAGCGCGTGGCGGGCCTGCTGGAACATGCGCCAGGCGAGGAAGTCGCCGACCACCTGCTGCTGGTGGAAGGGCGGGTTGCACAGCACCACGTCCAGCGAGTCCGCCGGCTGCCCGGCCAGGCCGTCGGCGGCGCGGAATTCCGCCTCGCGTTCGCCCAGGGCGGCGCGCCAGTTCTCCCGGGCCGACTGCACGGCCATGAAGGACTCGTCCACCAGGCTGTAGTGGGCCTCCGGGTTGGCCAGGGCGCTGGCGATGGCGAGCACGCCGTTGCCGCAGCCCAGGTCCGCCACCCGCGCCCGGCCCAGGCCGCGCGGCAGGTGTGGGAGGAAGGCGCGGGTGCCGATGTCCAGGCCTTCGCGGCAGAACACGTTGGCATGGTTGAGCAGTTCCAGCTTCGGCTCGTCCAGCGTGTAGCGGCTGGGGTAGGGCGAGGCGACCGGAGCTTTATCCACAGGCGTGGCGAACAGCAGGCGGGCCTTCTTTTCGGCCAGCGAGGCCTGCACCGGGCCGATGTATTTTTCCAGCAGGTCGCCGGCGGCGCGCGGCAGGTGCTTGACCATGGCCCCGGCGATCACCCGCGCGCCCGGCGCCAGGCGGCCGTGCAGGCGGATCAGCTGTTCCTCCAGCAGGGCCAGGGTCTTGGGTACCCGCAGCAGCACCAGGTCGAAGGGGCCCGCCGGGGTTTCGCTGGCCGGGACGAAGGCCACCGCGTCCTCCGCCAGGCCGTTGCGCGCCAGGTTCTTGCCCAGGCCCAGGGCGGCGAGGAAGGAGTCGCCGCTGCTGGTCACCTGCGCGTGCCCGGCCAGGCCCGCGGCCAGGGCGCCGAAGGCGTCGTTGAGCACCAGCACCCGGCAATCCCCGGTCAGGCCGTCGGCGGCCACCTGGCGCAGCAGGGATTCGTCGGCGGCATCGAAGGCCTGCAGCGGGTCGTTGCGTTGCTCCGGCTGGCGGATCAGGTCGAGTTCGGCGAAGGGCGTGTGGAAGGTCGGCATGGGCATCGCTTTTTCGTTGCGCCAGGTCAGGCCGGCCGCGGTTTGCGGCAAAGGCCCTGATATCTGACGGTGTTTCTCGCTCTTGCGATGGGAGAAACTGTAGGCAGAGATTGGATCGGGAGCGGAGTATGACCGCCAGCGAAGAGAAGTTCACCCGTCAGACGCTGCTCGACGTGCAGACGCTGACCCCCAGCCTGTTCACCCTGCGCACCACGCGCGACGCGGGCTTTCGCTTCCGCGCCGGGCAGTTCGCCCGCCTGGGCGTGTACAAGCCCAGCGGCAGCATCGTCTGGCGCGCCTATTCGATGGTCTCGGCGCCCCACGACGAGCACCTGGAGTTCTTCTCCATCGTGGTGCCGGGCGGGGAGTTCACCAGCGAGCTGAGCCGCCTGCGCGAGGGCGACCGGTTGCTGGTCGACCGCCAGGCCTTCGGCTTCCTCACCCTCGACCGCTTCCCCGACGGCCGCGACCTCTGGCTGCTGGCCACCGGTACCGGGCTTGCGCCCTTCCTGTCGATCCTCCAGGACTTCGAGGTGTGGGAGCGCTTCGAGACCATCAAGCTGGTGTACAGCGCCCGCGAGGAAAAGGAGCTGGCCTACCGCGAGCTGATCGCCGGCCTGGCCGGGCGCGACTACCTGGCCGAGCACGCGCACAAGCTGCAGTTCATCCCGGTGGTGACCCGCGAGCAGGTGCCCGGCTGCCTGGGCGCGCGCATCACCACGCTGATCGAGAACGGCGAGCTGGAGCGCGCCGCCGGCCTTGAGCTGTCCCCCGAGCATTCGCGGGTGATGCTCTGCGGCAACCCGCAGATGATCGAGGACACCCGCGCGGTGCTGAAGACCCGCGGCATGAACCTGGCGCTGACGCGCAAGCCCGGGCAGATCGCCGTGGAGAACTACTGGTAGGCAAGATTTGGAAAAGATTGCCCGCTTAAGCCGCGGGCGTCTTTGCCCTTAGGATGGCCGTCCATCCATAGCCCCTGGAACCCCATGGACTGCCACACGAGCGAGCCGCCCCCGGCGGCCGACGACCCCCTCGGTAATACCTTCCCCCACACCCTCGCCGCGCCCCAGCGCGCGCCCCGGAGCTGACCATGGAGTGGCTCCTGGACCCTACGGCCTGGCTCGGCCTGCTCACCCTGATCCTGCTGGAGCTGGTGCTGGGCATCGACAACCTGGTGTTCATCGCCATCCTCGCCGACAAGCTGCCGCCGCAGCTGCGCGACCGCGCCCGGCTGATCGGCCTGTCGCTGGCGCTGCTGATGCGCCTGGGCCTGCTGGCCAGCATCTCCTGGCTGGTGACCCTCACCGAACCGCTGTTCGAGGTGTTCGGCAAGGCCTTCTCCGGGCGTGACCTGATCATGCTGTTCGGTGGCCTGTTCCTGCTGTTCAAGGCCACCCTGGAACTGCACGAGCGCCTGGAAGGCCGCGTGCACAAGGCTGGCGGCCCGCGCGTCTACGCCGCGTTCTGGCCGGTGGTGGCGCAGATCGTGGTGCTCGACGCGGTGTTCTCCCTGGACGCGGTGATCACCGCCGTGGGCATGGTCGAGCAACTGGAAGTGATGATGATCGCGGTGGTCTTCTCCATGGCCCTGATGATGGTCGCCAGCAAGCCGCTGACCGCCTTCGTCAACGCCCACCCCACGGTGATCATGCTGTGCCTGGGCTTCCTCATGATGATCGGCTTCAGCCTCACCGCCGAAGGCCTGGGCTTCCACATCCCGAAGGGCTACCTGTACGCCGCCATCGGCTTCTCGATCCTCATCGAGCTGGCCAACCAGGCGGTGCGCTGGCGCCGCCGGCGCAGCCTGCAGGGCAGCCGCGGCCCGCGCGAGCGCACGCGCTACGCGGTGCTGCGCCTGCTGGGCGGCAAGGTGGAGGCCGATGAGGTGGGCGAGGAAATCGCCGACATGCTGGGCGAGGAGCCGGCCGACGCGCCCTTCGACCGCCGCGAGCGGGTGCTCATCAGCGGCGTGCTGGAGCTGGCCGAGCGCTCCATCCGCTCGGTGATGACCGAACGCACCGAGGTGCACCGCATCGACCTGGATGCCGACGCCGGGCAGACCCGCCAGGTGCTGCTGGATTCGCCCTACTCGCGCCTGCTGGTGATCCGTGCCGGCCAGGTCGACGAGCCGCTGGGCTACGTGCACAAGAAGGAACTGCTCAAGGCCATCCTCGCCGGCCGCCAGCCGGACATCGAGCCGCTGCTGCGGGCGCCGCTGAACCTGCCGGACAGCTGCAGCGTGCTCGGCGCCCTGGAGCAGATGCGCCAGGCCTCGACCCACGTGGCCTTCGTGGTCAACGAATTCGGCGGCTTCGAGGGCCTGCTGACGCTGACCGACATCCTCCAGGCGATCGCCGGCGAACTGCCGGACGCCAGCGAGATGACCGGCCCGGACATCGAGAAGGGCGGCGATGGCTGGCGCGTGCGCGGCGCCACCACCCTGGCGCTGCTGGCCGAGCGCATCGGCTTCCGCGGCCAGGCGCCGGAGGATTGCCGCACCCTGGGCGGCCTGGCGTTGCACCTGCTGGACCGCCTGCCAGCGGCCGGTGACGAACTGGAGCACCGCGGCTGGCGCCTGCGGGTGCTGGAGGTGAAGGAACGGCGCGTCGAGCGCCTGCTGCTGCAGCCGCCGCGCGCCGCCTGACGGCGCGCGGGGCCGGTTCAGCTGCGGTTCTGCTGGTTCTTCAGCAGGTCGCGGATCTCGGTCAGCAGCACTTCCTGGGGCGTCGGCGCCGGCGGTGCCTCGGGGGCGGCGGCCTCTTCGCGCTTGAGCCGGTTGATGGCCTTCACGCCCATGAAGATGGCGAAGGCGACGATCAGGAAGTCCAGGCAGGTCTGGATGAACTTGCCGTAGGCCAGCACCACCGCCGGGACGTCGCCCTGGGCGGCCTTGAGGGTGATGGCCAGGTCGGAGAAGTCGACCCCGCCGATCAGCAGGCCGATCGGCGGCATGATCACGTCGCCGACGAAGGACGAGACGATCTTGCCGAAGGCGGCGCCGATGATGATACCGACGGCCATGTCGACCACGTTGCCTTTGACGGCAAAGGCCTTGAACTCGCTAAGCAGACTCATGCACAGACTCCTTGTAGGGATAGAGGGGACAGGGGGGAGTTTAGCGGCCGCGCCGGTGTTGAACACTCCCCCGAGCCGGCATGGACAGCCGCCAGCGCAAAAGTTCCGGCATGACCGGCGGCGCTGGGCGAAATTCGGTGGTGGTCTAGGCTGAAGGGAATCATCCACCCACGCAGTAAGGAGGACCGCCATGCCGCTGGAGCACCATCCCCTGGCCCGTGAGTTTCCCGATCAGCGCGCCAAGATCGCCAAGCTTATCGGCGAGAACAGCCATTTCACCCGCCTGGCCGGCACCTACGAGGAGCTGGACCGGCGCATCTACGACATCGAGGACGGCCGCGAGCCGCTGGATGACCTGGCCCTGAACAACCTCAAGCTGCAGCGCGTCGCCCTGAAGGACGAGATCGCCGAGCTGCTGCAGCGTTCAAGCTGAGCTTGATCGATATCAAGGGAGCTCGCCGAGGTCGGGCGTAGTCTTCGGACAACTTTTTCTACTGCTGGTGATCAGCCATGCGTAAAGAGCAGCGTCCCCTCGGCAAGACCCTCCGCAAGCAGGCCAAGACCTCGTTCGACCCGCACCGGGCCCAGGAGCGTCTGGTACGTCTGAAACTGCAGTACGAATTGCTGGACCAGCGCATCAGCCGGGTGGAGGAGGGCATCGAGCGTCCGGACGGCACCCTGGCCGCGCTGATCATGCGCCGCGAAGGCCTGCGCTACGACATGGAGAGCCAGTACCGCCTGCTGGCGGGCTGATCCTTCGGCCGTATCCGTCGGCCACTGTCGCAGCGGGCTGAAGCGCCAGGCGCGAACCGCTATGATGCGGGCTTTGTCTTCGACGGAGTCCGCCCATGGCCAAGGCCAAGCGCATGTACGGCTGCACCGAGTGCGGCGCCACCTTCCCCAAATGGGCCGGCCAGTGCGCCGACTGCGGCGCCTGGAACACCCTGGTGGAGACCGTCGTCGACACCACGCCCACCGGCGGCTCCGGCAGTTCCGGACGCGGCGGCTGGGCCGGGCAGCAGGCCAACATCAAGACCCTGGCGGAAGTCAGCGTCGAGGAGATGCCGCGCTTCAGCACCGCCTCCAACGAACTCGACCGCGTCCTCGGCGGCGGCCTGGTGGACGGCTCCGTGGTGCTCATCGGCGGCGACCCCGGCATCGGCAAGTCGACCATCCTCCTGCAGACCCTGTGCAGCATCGCCAACCGCATGCCGGCGCTCTACGTCACCGGCGAAGAGTCGCAGCAGCAGGTGGCCATGCGCGCGCGGCGCCTGGGCCTGCCGGAAGACAAGCTCAAGGTCATGACCGAGACCTGCATCGAGAGCATCATCGCCACTGCTCGCCACGAGCAGCCCAAGGTGATGGTGATCGACTCCATCCAGACCATCTTCACCGAGCAGCTGCAATCGGCCCCCGGCGGCGTCGCCCAGGTGCGCGAGAGCGCCGCGTTGCTGGTGCGCTTCGCCAAGCAGAGCGGCACGGCGATCTTCCTGGTCGGCCACGTCACCAAGGAAGGCGCCCTGGCCGGCCCGCGGGTGCTGGAGCACATGGTCGACACCGTGCTGTATTTCGAGGGCGAGTCCGACGGCCGCCTGCGCCTGCTGCGGGCGGTGAAGAACCGCTTCGGCGCGGTCAACGAACTGGGCGTGTTCGCCATGACCGACCGCGGCCTGAAGGAGGTCTCCAACCCCTCGGCGATCTTCCTCACCCGCGCCCAGGAGTCGGTGCCCGGCAGCGTGGTCATGGCCACCTGGGAGGGCTCGCGGCCGATGCTGGTGGAGGTGCAGGCGCTGGTCGACACCAGTCACCTGGCCAACCCGCGGCGCGTCACCCTGGGCCTGGACCAGAACCGCCTGGCCATGCTGCTGGCGGTGCTGCACCGCCATGGCGGCATCCCCACCTACGACCAGGACGTGTTCCTCAACGTGGTGGGCGGGGTGAAGGTGCTGGAAACCGCGTCGGACCTGGCGCTGATGGCGGCGGTGATGTCCAGCCTGCGCAACCGGCCGCTGGATCATCAGTTGCTGGTGTTCGGCGAGGTCGGCCTGTCCGGCGAGGTGCGTCCGGTGCCCAGCGGCCAGGAACGCCTGAAGGAAGCCGCCAAGCACGGCTTCAAGCGCGCCATCGTGCCCCAGGGCAACGCCCCCAAGGAGGCCCCGCCGGGGCTGCAGGTGATCCCGGTGACGCGCCTGGAGCAGGCGCTGGATGCGTTGTTCGAATAGCGCGCACCGTGCCCGCCCATACGGTAGGAGCGGGCCCTGCCCGCGATTCGCGCGCAGGGCGCGCTCCTACATGGAATGGCGCGGGTGGGGCAGCGTAGGAGCGGATCTCATCCGCGAATCGCGCCGATAGTTCCGGCTATCGCGGACAAGGTCCGCTCCTACGGGGGAGGAATGCCGTGCTCCCCGGCAACCTTGTAGGAGCGGGCCCTGCCCGCGATTCGCGAGCAGGGCGCGCTCCTACAGGGGAATGGCGCAGGTGGGGCGGCGTAGGAGATCTCATACGCGAATCGCGCCGGTGGTTCCGGCTATCGCGGACAAGGTCCGCTCCTACGGGGAAACTCCGTGCCTTACCGCAAACTGTAGGAGCGGGCCCTGCCCGCGATTTCGCGCGCAGGGCGCGCTCCTACAGGGGAATGGCGTGGGTGGGGCGGCGCAGGGCGGATAACGTTCGACGTTATCCGCCGGTTAACCGTGATTCCCGGCAGCCCCGAGGCTGACCTGGGCGCGGGCCATACCCTGGGTCAAACGGCGTACAACCGCGAACGGTTGTACGCCCTACGCCTGTTCCCCCAGCGCCGTCAGCTCGCGCTCCAGCAGGCTCGCGTCGCCCAGGTTGAGTTCCACCAGGCGGCGCAGGTGGCTGATGGAGTCCAGGTCGATGTGCCGGCAGATGAAGCCCAGCAGGCCCTCGCGTTCCCAGGCCAGGTCCGCCTCCATGTAGATGTTGGCGTCGAAGCCCAGGTAGATGCGCACCTCGAAGGGCTTGCCCGGGTCGCCGTTCCAGCCCGGCGGGCGGGTCACCAGCAGGCCCTGCAGCGACAGGTCTTGCAATTCGGCCTTCCAGCGCTGGCCGTCCTGGGCGACCTCGGTGCTGGCGTCGAAGGCGATGCGGCTGAAGCGCCGTCGTTCAGCGTGATCGTCACTCATGGGTGGGCTCTCCGGCCGATTTGCGTTCGCCTCACTATAGCCAAGCCCCTGTCGCCCGTCGCATCGCCGGCCGGCGGTTTGACAGCCGTCCGGGCGTCGCCAAAGCTGCTAGGGCGGTTCCCCATCAAACCAGGGCGGAGCGGAGCATGGACAACAAGATTCCGGGAAAGGGGCTTATCCTCGGAGTTCTGGCGCGTTACGCCAAGCAACCCGCCTGAGCTTCCCAGCCCGCGCCGGCCCGCGCGCAAACCCTCGACGCAGAGCGGTTTGCGCGGCGCGGGCCGCGACACCAGACCGCCCCTTTTCAGGCGGCAATATCGTTGCAACGGCTCTAGACTAAGGTCGTATGAATGACTCGCCGGAAAGGACTAGAATTTTTCCTGCGAATTCTCGCCCTTCAACAGTCGGAAGCATCGCCATGAACAATAACAACAGCCTGCTACGTCACCTCGCCTGGGCGATCGTGGCGATAGTCGGAGCATGTGCCTTAGGAGTCGTGGCGCTTCGCCGCGGCGAAGCCATCAATGCCCTGTGGATCGTGGTAGCGGCGGTCGCCATCTACCTGGTCGCCTACCGCTACTACAGCCTGTTCATCGCCGAGAAGGTGATGCAACTGGACCCCAACCGAGCCACCCCCGCGGTGCTCAACAACGACGGCCTGGACTACGTCCCGACCAACAAGCACATCCTCTTCGGTCACCACTTCGCCGCCATCGCCGGCGCCGGCCCGCTGGTGGGCCCGGTGCTCGCCGCGCAGATGGGTTACCTGCCCGGCACCCTCTGGCTGATCGCCGGGGTGGTCCTGGCCGGCGCGGTGCAGGACTTCATGATCCTGTTCATCTCCAGCCGCCGCAACGGGCGCTCGCTGGGTGAACTGGTGCGCGAGGAAATGGGGCAGGTGGCGGGGACCATCGCCCTGTTCGGCGCGTTCCTGATCATGATCATCATCCTCGCGGTGCTCGCCCTGATCGTGGTGAAAGCCCTGGCGGAAAGCCCCTGGGGCATGTTCACGGTGATGGCCACCATCCCGATCGCAATCCTCATGGGCGTGTACATGCGCTACATCCGCCCGGGCCGCATCGGCGAGATCTCGGTGGTCGGCGTGGCCCTGCTGCTGGGCTCCATCTGGCTCGGCGGGCAGGTCGCGGCCAGCCCCGAATGGGCGCCGGTGTTCACCTTCCACGGCGTGCAGATCGTCTGGATGCTGATCGGCTACGGCGCCATCGCCTCGGTGCTGCCGGTGTGGCTGCTGCTGGCCCCGCGCGACTATCTGTCGACCTTCCTGAAGATCGGCACCATCGTCGCCCTGGCCATCGGCATCCTGATCGTCATGCCGGAGCTGAAGATGCCGGCCCTGACGCAGTTCACCGACGGCACCGGCCCGGTGTGGAAGGGCAGCCTGTTCCCCTTCCTGTTCATCACCATCGCCTGTGGCGCCGTGTCCGGCTTCCACGCGCTGATCTCCTCGGGCACCACGCCCAAGCTGCTCAACCGCGAGCCCGACGCCCGCTACATCGGCTACGGCGGAATGCTGATGGAGTCCTTCGTGGCGATCATGGCCATGGTCGCCGCCTCGGTGATCGAGCCGGGCATCTACTTCGCCATGAACAGCCCGCCGGCGGTGGTCGGCACTGACGTCGCCGCGGTGGCCGCGACTGTCAGCGGCTGGGGCTTCGCCATCACCCCGGAAATACTCACCCAGACTGCCAAGGACATCGGCGAGACCACCATCCTGGCCCGCGCCGGCGGCGCCCCGACCCTGGCCGTGGGCATCGCCCACATCCTCCACCAGGTGCTGCCGGGCGAGAACACCATGGCCTTCTGGTACCACTTCGCGATCCTCTTCGAGGCGCTGTTCATCCTCACCGCGGTGGACGCCGGCACCCGCGCCGGGCGCTTCATGCTGCAGGACCTGCTGGGCAACTTCGTCCCGTCGCTGAAGAAGACCGACTCCTGGGGCGCCAACATCGTCGGCACCGGCGGCTGCGTGGCGCTGTGGGGCTGGCTGCTGTACCAGGGCGTGGTCGACCCGCTGGGCGGCATCAACACCCTATGGCCGCTGTTCGGCATCTCCAACCAGATGCTCGCCGGCATCGCCCTGATGCTCGCCACCGTGGTGCTGATCAAGATGAAGCGCCAGCAGTACGTGTGGGTCACCGCGCTGCCGGCGGCCTGGCTGCTGATCTGCACCAGCGCCGCGGGCCTGATCAAGATCTTCGACGGCAACCCGGCGGTGGGCTTCGTCGCCCTGGCGCAGAAGTACGGCGCCGCGCTGGACGCCGGCCAGGTCCTGGCCCCGGCCAAGGACCTCGCCCAGGTCAAGACGGTGATGCTCAACGCCTACATCAACGCCGGCCTCACCGTGCTGTTCCTGCTGGTGGTGTTCAGCGTGCTGGTGTACTCCATCAAGGTCGGCGCCAAGGCCTGGACCAAGAAGGAGCGCACCGACAAGGAAGCGCCGTTCCAGCCCATTCCCGAGGCCTGAGGCAGGAGGTGACACGTGTTCAATGACCTCAGCCGCATGGGCAAGTACCTCGGGCAGGCCGCCAGGATGCTGGTGGGCATGCCCGACTACGACACCTATGTCGAGCACATGCGCAACAAGCACCCGGACAAGCCGGTGATGAGCTACAAGGAGTTCTTCCGCGAACGCCAGGAGGCACGCTACGGCGGCGGCAAGGGGCGACCGATCCGTTGCTGCTGAAGCCGCGGATGGGTGTATAAACGGACGGGCCGCCAGCGAGCGGCCCGTTTTCATTTTCCTGCCCGGATGGTTCCCATGAGTGATTCCGTAGTGCCCGCGCAGATTCCGGTGACCGTGCTCACCGGCTTCCTCGGCGCCGGCAAGACCACCCTGTTGCGCCACATCCTGCAGGCCGAGCACGGCCTGAAGATCGCGGTGATCGAGAACGAATTCAGCGACGCCCCCATCGACGGCCAGCTGCTGGGCGATGCCCCGGCGC
The DNA here is from genome assembly GCF_000812405.1 of Pseudomonas sp. PI1. Taxonomy (NCBI): domain Bacteria; kingdom Pseudomonadati; phylum Pseudomonadota; class Gammaproteobacteria; order Pseudomonadales; family Pseudomonadaceae; genus Pseudomonas; species Pseudomonas sp. PI1. Next base: position 158,048 of record NZ_JWMC01000098.1, on the reverse strand, counting down.
AGGTCATGACGCTGTCCAACGGCTGCGTCTGCTGCACCATCAACAACGACCTGGAGCGTTCGCTGTACCTGCTGCTGGAGCAGCGCGACAGCGGCGAGATCGCCTTCGACCGCCTGGTGATCGAATGCACGGGCCTGGCCGACCCGGCGCCGGTGGCGCAGACCTTCTTCGTCGACGAGACGCTGCGCGAGCGCTACCTGCTCGACGGCATCATCACCCTGGTGGACGCCGCCAACGCCGACCGCCACCTGCAGGAAGCCATCGCCCAGGCCCAGGTCGGCTTCGGCGACCGCATCCTGGTGAGCAAGCGCGACCTGGTCAGCGCCGAGCAGTACCAGGCCCTGGCCGAACGCCTGCAGCGCATCAACCGCCGCGCCGAGCTGCACCCGGTGGACCACGGCCGCATCGAGCTGGAACGCCTGCTCGACGTGCGCGGCTTCAACCTCAACGCCGACCTCGGCCTGCGCCCGCTGCAGCCGCTGCGCCCGGTGGCGGCCAGCGACGACCGCATCCGCACCCTGGTGCTGCGCAGCGACAAGCCGCTGAACATCGAGCGCCTGAGCGAGTTCATGGACGACCTGCTGCAATGGCACGGCAACTCGCTGCTGCGCTACAAGGGCGTGCTGAACATACAGGGCGAGGAACGCCGCCTGGTGTTCCAGGGCGTGCTGCGGCTGTACGGCTTCGACTGGGACACGCCCTGGGGCGATGACGCGCGCGAGAGCGTGATCGTGTTCATCGGCGACAACCTGCCGGAGGAGCAGATCCGCCAGGGGTTCGAGGCGATCGTTGGTTGAGGTGCGGCAGTTGCTTTTGTAGGAGCGAGCTTGCTCGCGAACAGAGTTTCCCGGGCATGCCGGTGCCGGGCATGAGAGCGCCCTCTCCCTAACCCTCGGCTGCGCGCCCCGCCCTGAAGGGAGAGGGGACCGTTCGGTGTGCTCGGGTGTTCTGGCGTTAGCCGGAAACTCCGCTGTTTCAGGAGTACACGGGACTACCCGTCGGCACGGACAAGCCCCCTCTCCCTTCAGGGAGAGGGCTGGGGAGAGGGGCTCTTCAGCTCCTAACCCCGCTCAAAAAGAAACGCCCGGCATTCACCGGGCGTTCTTCTTCAGGCCAGGCCTCAATGCCGGGCCAGCTTCCAGGCGTCCCCAGCCGGCGCAGTGCCCTTGTCGTAGGGCTTGAACACCGTCATGTACACCAGCCCCACGGCGATCACGATGCTGCCCACCAGGATGATCCCGTAGTTGATGTACCAGGGCGCGTCCGGCGTGCGCGGCCAGGACATGTTGACGATCGCCAGCAGGCCGTAGACCTGGGCGGCGATGTTCACCGGCCAGCCCCACTTGCCCAGGGTGAAGGCGCCGCTGGGCTTCCAGCCGCGCAGGCGGGCGAACAGGGCGGCGCCGACGATCATCTGGAAGGCCAGGTAGATGCCGATGGCGGCGAAGCTGACCACGGTGCCGATGGCGTTCTGCAGGTAGAAGCCGATGCACACGATGATCGCCGGGATCACCCCGCACACCACCAGGGCCGCGGTGGGCACGTGGGTGTTGGGCGACAGGCGCTGCAGCAGGCGGCTGCCCATGACCATCTCGTCGCGGGCGTAGGAGTACAGCAGGCGGCTGGCGGCGGCCTGCAGGCTGAGCACGCAGGACACGAACGACACCAGGATCACCAGCATCACCAGGCGCGCGCCGAGCGGGCCGAAGGCGCCGTCGAAGATGGTGCTCATCGGGTCCTTGTCGGCGCCGGAGATCACCGCGCCTATGTCCGGCACCGCGAGGATCAGCGCCAGGGCGGCGAACATCGAGGCGCCGCCGCCGATCCAGATGGTCATGCGCATGGCCTTGGGAATGCGCCGGCTGGGGTTCGGGGTTTCCTCGGCGACGTCGCCGCAGGCCTCGAAGCCGTAGTAGAGGAACATGCCGGCCAGGGAGGCGGTGAGGAACGCCGGCCAGTAGGCGCCGTCGATGCGGATGTCGAAGGTGTCGAACAGCACCGAGATCGGCTGGTGGCGTTCGAAGATCAGCAGGTAGCCGCCGATGACGATGGCGCCGATCAGCTCGCAGAGGAAGCCGAACATGGCCACCCGCGCCAGCAGCCTGGTGCCGCTGAGGTTGAGCAGCGTGGCGACCAGCGTCAGGCCCAGGCCGATCAGGGTGTTGGTCGCCGGGTCGGCCTCGAAGCCGAGCAGCGTGGCGACGTAGGGGCCGGCGCCCAGGGCCACCGCGGCGATGGTCACGCACAGCGACACCGAGTAGATCCAGCCGACCATCCACGCCCAGCGCTTGCCCACCAGGCGTCGGGCCCAGGGGTACACGCCGCCGGAGATCGGGAACTGCGAAACCACCTCGCAGAAGATCAGGCACACCAGCATCTGCCCCAGGCCCACCAGCAGGTACGACCAGAACATCGGCGGCCCGCCGGCGGCCAGGCACAGGCCGAAGATGCTGTACACGCCGACCACCGGCGAAAGATAGGTGAAGCCCAGGGCGAAGTTCTGCCACAGGCTCATGCTGCGTTCGAAGTTGGAGGAATAGCCCAGCGCACGGAGCTGTTCCGCGTCGCGGTCGACCGGGGCGATGCCGGGTTGGATCGGACTGTTCATCGTTATTGTTCCTGTATGGCTATGCACGTCGGCATTGAACAGATGGATCGGGACTGGGAGCCCGCTGCCCACGGCGTGTGGCGGCAGCGGTGAAAACCGGGGCGGCCGGGCTTGGGTAACAGCGGCGGCCGCCTGCGTGGAGCAAGCACAGCCTATGCCATATTACATATGATTTAAAATGTTTTAGTGGGCGCTCTGCGCTGGAGGGTGGGAAGGCTGGAGCTAGAGCGGCGGGCTCTTGCGCGCAACGGCCCGGGCGACGGGGCCGCCAGGGCCGTTCAGCGCCCCGGCGGGGGACGAAAATAGGGCGGAGTAACGCCGCATTGCTCCCTTCGGGAGCACTGGCGGGCTCAGGCTGCGCGGTGGCGCTTCTCCGGCAGTTGCACCAGGGTCCAGTGGGCAGACTGCTCGGCCAGGTTGGCGCGCTGGCAGCGGGTATCGCTGGCCAGCCCCCCCAGGCTGGCTATCTCGCCGGCGATGAAGTTGGCGGTGTTGGCCGCCACCACCCGGCCTTCGCCGCTGAGGATCAGCGCCTCGTGCTCCAGGCGCATGAGCTTGGCGGTGACCACCCGCTCGAAGCGGTTCAGCGCGATGTCCGCGGCGGCCACGCCGAGGAAGCGCCCCTCCAACAGCAGCGGGCGGGAGAAGGTGAGGATGTACATGTCCTGGCCGTAGAGGTCGACGTAGGGACCGACCACGCTGCTGCGCCCGCTGTCGCGCGGGATGGCGAACCAGGGCATGGCGCAGTAGTCGTAGAAGTTCTCGCTGCGCCGGTTGAAGTTCAGGCTCAGCGGCACGGTGCGCCCGCCGGCGCCCAGCTGGCGCCACTCCAGGTACATCTCCTTGTCGCGCAGCACGCCCGGCTGCAGCACCACGCCACAGCCCTGCAGGCAGGCGCCGGGCTGCGTCAGGCAGCCTTCGATCAGCGGCCGCAGGCTGGCCAGGTCGGCGGAATCCACGGGCCTGCCGTCGGCCTCGCGCCAGATGCTGTCGATGGCGTTGGCCAGGGTGTCGATCTGGGCAAAGATGTTACTGATCGACACGTCGATGCGCTGGGCGCACTCGTCCAACGGGGTTTCACACACTGCGCTCGCCATGGCCTGGAGTCTCTTGTTCTAAGGGAAAGCGGACCTCCGGCGGATAAAAATCCTAAATCAGAGGTTTGCACGGGAAAAACAGGGCAAGGGTTGTGCCAATCGGCTCCGAATCCACCTGTAGGAGCGCGCCCTGCGCGCGAATCGCGGGCAGGGCCCGCTCCTACAGGTGTACGCAGTCGACTTCCACGTAGGGTGGGTTGAGCTGTGAATGCTGCCTTGGCGATGGGTATCGCTTCGCTCAACACCATCCTACGAAAGACGCCGCCAGCCGATGATGTGGGAGCAACTGTCTTGCCGACTGCACCGAGGCGCTTTTCGTAGGATGGGTTGAGCCTTGGCGAAACCCATGCGGCCGCGGCGATGGGTATCGCTTCGCTCAACACCATCCTACGAAAGACGCCGCTAGCCGGTGATGTGGGAGCAACTGTCTTGCCGATTGCACCGAGGTGCTTTTCGTAGGATGGGTTGAGCCTTGGCGAAACCCATGCGGCCAGGCGATGGGTGTCATATTTGCCGGGGGGTAGGAGCGGACCCTGCCCGCGATTCGCGCGCAGGGCGCGCTCCTACATGGGGCCGTTCGGCCTAGGGCGCTTCCTGGGCCAGGAGTTCCAGCTTCATGTCGATCAGGCGCTTGATGCCGCGGTTGACGTGGGCCTCGACCAGGGCGCCGGCCAGGTTCGGGTCGCCAGCGACTATCGCCTCGCGGATCGCCGTGTGCTCCTGCTGGATGGTTTCCACACTGGGCGCGCCGGGCACCGGTAGCCAGAGCAGCTCGCCGATCTCCGCCTGCAGGCGGATTTCCGCGTGGGTCAGGCGCACCGACTGCGAGGCCACCGCTATCTCGATGTGGAAGCGCGCGTCGGCGCGGCGGCGTTCGTGGCGGGTACCGGCCTTGCCCAGTGTCTCTATGTACTGCGCCAGGTGCTGGTGGTGCTCGCGGGAGGCGCGGCGGGCGGCCAGGCGCGCGGCGGTGCCGGAAATGGCGATGTGTTCGTCGCAGAGGTCGCGCAGGTCGATGGTGCTCAGCTCGTCGAGGCGGCTCAAGACGATCTCGGCGGGGATTTCCTCGATGGCGCGGATGAAGCTGCCGCCGTTGCGCCCGCGGCGGGTCTCGATGACGCCGCGCTGGCGCAGGTAGGCCAGGGCTTCGCGGAGGGTCACGGTGGCCACGCCGAACTGCATGGCCAGCTCGGTCTCGCTGGGCAGTTGCTGGCCCTCGGCGAACAGGCCGAGGTCGATGGCGTCCATCAGCCGGCGCACGACCTCTTCGGTGCGGCCTTCCTGGCGCAGGCGGATGAACGGGCCGGGAGCGGTGGGTGAGGTTCCATTCATGCTGCGGTACGGCCGCGGCGTGGAGGGGGCGCCGGAGCCAGAACTCCTGTAAGGGCCGGAGGGGGTGAGGGGCTGGCGCAGTATAACCTCATACTCAGAGTTCAATGTAGAAAGCGGCCGCCCCAAGGGGGCGGCCGATTGCCGCGAGTTGTGTCAGAACGGGTAGGCCAGGCTCGGCATCCACCGTTGCCAGATGCGTTGCAGTTCGCCGTCGGCCTTCAGCGCCGCCAGGGCGCTGTCCACCTCGTCCAGCCACGGCCCCTGGCCGCGCTTCACCGCGATGCCCCAGCGGTTGTGGGTGGGCACGCTGAAGCCGATGGCCAGGTCGGGCTCCTCGGCCAGCGGCACCAGTGCCACGTCGTCGTCCACCAGGGCGTCGATATGGCCTTCGCGCAGGGCCCGGACCATGTCGCCGAGCACGTCGTCGGTGTCGCCGCCGAAGGGCACGGTGACGCAGCCTTCGAAGGTTTCCGCCAGGGCCATGTTGAGGCTGTTGGCGATCGCCCCGACGCGCTTGCCGACCAGGTCCGCCGGGCTGCGCACCAGGCTGCCGCGCAGCACCATCACCGCCTCGTCGAACACCGCGTAGGGCGCGGTGAAGTCGGCGAGGGTCAGGCGGTAGTTGGAGATGCCCTGGCCGCACAGCAGGATGTCGGCATCGCCGGCCTGCAGCGCCGGGTAGAAGTCCGCCCAGTTGCGGTAGACGAACTGCGCTTCGCGGCCCAGGCGTCTGGCCAGGGCGCGGGCGACGTCGGACTCGTAGCCGTGGCGGTAGCCCTCGGCGTCCTTGTGGAACAGCGGCGGGGCCGGCAGGTCGGCGCAGAGAACGCGCAATACGCCGCTCATGGCAGGTAGTCCATGTACATCTTGGCTTCCCACTCGGTGACGACGGAGCAGTAGCGCGCCCACTCGTCGGCCTTGAGGTCGCGGTACAGCTCGGCCATCGCCGGCGGCAGCGCGCCGCGCACCACGGCGTCTTCGTCGAAGGCCTGCACGGCTTCGCCGAGGGTCATCGGCATGCGCACGTTCTCGCGGGCGGCGGGGATGCTGTCGCTGTTGTCCGGGGCGCCCGGGTCGGTGCGGTTGGCCAGGCCGTCGCGGATGCCGGCCAGCAGCAGGGTGTGCGACAGGTAGGGGTTCACGCTGGCGTCGGGCAGCTTGTATTCCAGGCGGCCGTTGGCCGACAGGCGCACGGTGCAGGTCTTGTTGTCCATGCCCCAGTTCAGGCGGTTGGGGGCGAACAGGCCGGCGTCCCAGAAGCGCTTGTAGGAGTTCACGGTGGAGGCCATCACCAGCATCGAGCCGGGGGCGTGGGCCAGCAGGCCACCGAGGGCATGGCGGCCGGTGTCGGTCAGGTGCAGTTCGCGGCGGCCGGCTTCGGCCAGCACGTTCTGCTCGCCGCGCCACAGGCTGAAGTTGTGGTGGCAGCCGCTGCCCATGCTGCCGGTGGTGGGCTTGGGCATGAAGCTGGCGCGCACGCCGAACTCGTTGGCCACCTGGCGGCAGATCAGGCGATAGGTCACCAGACGGTCGGCGGTGAGGTGGCAGTCGTCGAACATCCAGTTCAGTTCGAGCTGGCCCGGGTCCTCGTAGTCGCCCTCGATCATGTCCAGGCCCATGGCGCCGGCGTACTGCATCACGCGCTGGAAGATCGGACGCATGGTCTCCAGGTTGCCCAGGTGGTAGGCCGGGCTGGCGCCGGGGCGCACCTTGACTTCCAGCTTGTCGCCGAACCAGGTCATCTCCGGTTCGCAGCCGGTCTTCAGGCTCAGCCCGGTATCGGCGGTGAAGGCCTTGTGGCTGTCGATCAGCAGGCCGCGGGCGTCGGTGGCGAGCACCTGGCCGGCCACTTCCTGGCGGTGGTCGGGCTCGTACAGACGGCAGAAGAAGCTGCCGATGGACTTGTCCCAGGGCAGCACGTTGAAGCTGCTGACGTCGGGGATGGCGGTGAATTCCGCGGCCTGGGCGCCGCCACCGAGCAGCACGCCGGCGCGGGTGCTCTGCAGGTCGGAGAGCGCGGTGCGGTGGAACTGCACGCCCTTCTCCAGGTTGCGCAGCAGGTGCTTGGCCGGCACCACCTTGGCCAGCACGCGGCCGCTGAGGGTGACCACCTGGTAGTACAGGTATTCCACGCCGGATTCGCGGATGCGCGCGGCGAGGTCCTGGGCGACGGCGGAGCTGGTGTTGTATTCCTTGTGTAGATCGAGCGCTGTCATTTCGGGGTTCTCCTCGGGCAGCGGCAGGCAAGGCACGCTGCGATGGCGGATGAAATTAAATTTGTAAACTGTGTTTATATGTTTTTGAGCGAAGAACGGAACCTCTCTGCGAAGCGCCGGGCTAGGGGATGAACGGGGAACAGACCGGGCGGGCGTGTTCGCGGAAGAAGGCGGCGGCCCAGCGGGCGATCTGCCGGTTGTCCGGGCTCAGCCGCCGCAGCGATTCCCAGGCCCGCGCGGTGACGTCCGCCGGCAGCAGGCCGTTGCCGTAGCGGTCGAGCAGGGCGGCCAGGTAGTCCACGCTGAACTCCGGGTGGAACTGCACCGAGCGCGCCGGGAAGGCGTACTCCAGCACGCCGTGCGGGCAATGCGCGGAACCGCCGGCCACCCGCGCCTGCGGCAGCAGGCTGCTGACCTGGTCCTGGTGGAACACCAGGGTGGCCGCGTCCTCCAGGCCCTCGGCGTCGTACCGGTAGGCCTGGGCGCCGACGCCCCAGCCGACCTCGGCGCGGGTGGTGCGGCCGTCGAAGGCGTCGGCCATGATCTGGTGCCCGAAGCAGATGCCGAACACCGGCCGGCGCAGGCTGCGCAGGCGCCGCAACAGGGCCGTCAGGTGCAGCATCCAGGGGCTGTGTTCGTAGCAGCTATGGCGCGAGCCGGTCAGCAGGTAGCCGTCGAAGGCGGTGGCCTCGGGCAGCGGCTCGCCGCGCACCGCCGAGACGTAGGTGAAGTCCGCCTCGGGCAGCGCCGGGGCCAGCCAGCTTTCGATCATCGCCGGGTAGCTGCCGAAAGCCTCCTGCAGTTCCTCGGGGATCAGGCCGTTCTCGATGATGCACAGGCGCATGGCGTTCTCCTCAGATCTGCCCGAGCAGGCCCTTGGCCCAGGCCAGCGCCGCGTCGCCGGGCAGTTCGCCGCTGGAGGCGTCGTGCTGGCCGTGTTCGCCGACCTGCTGCGCGCCCAGTTCCACCAGGGCGTCGGCGATGATCCGGCTGCCGCGGTTGAAGGTCTCGTAGAAGCTGTCGCCCAGGCCGAAGGTGGCGAAGCGCAGGCCGGCCAGGTCCGGGCGCTGGCCTTGCAGCGCGGCGTGGAAAGGCTGGGCGCTGTTGGGCAGCTCGCCGTCGCCGTAGGTGGAGCAGACGATGACGTGGAAGTCCTGCGGGTTCAGCGTGGCCGGATCGAAGGCGGCCATGTCGCGGACCTGGGTGGGGTAATCGGCGCCCAGGGCGTCGGCGAGGTCGTCGGCGACCATCTCGGCGTTGCCGGTCTCGGTGCCGAAGAGGATGAGGATGTTCATGCGGGATTCTCCTGGGGGCTGCGGGCGATGGCGAGCATGCCGGCGCGGTCGGTGATCTTGCGGCGCACGCGGCCGGGGGCGGCGGCCCGGGTTTCGGCGTGGTCGATGCGCTGCCACTGCGGGTAGCCGACGCCACGTTCGCGCAGCCCGGCGGGCAGGGCGGCGAGGCCGGGGCGGCCGTTGCGCGGCGCGGCCTGCTGGTCGGCGACCATGGCTTCGGCGACCAGGCGGGCGTCCTGGCGGTTCTCCGGGATGGTCCCGCGCGGGCCGCGGCGCAGCCAGCCGACGCAGTACAGGCCGTCGTCCAGGCGGCCACGTTCGAGGTCGGCGCTGGCGCCCAGCAGGGCATCGCGTTGCAGCAGGCCATCGGCCGCCTCTTCGAAGCCGATGGCGCTGACCAGGCTGTCCACCTCCAGGCGCAGTTCGCGGCCGTCGACATGGCGCAGCTCCAGGGCTTCGACGCTTGCGGCGCCGTGGATGGCCTGGGGCGCCCAGCCGAAGCGGAACACCAGTTCGCGGCCCGCTGCCGGCTGCTCCTGCGCGGCCAGCGCGCGCAGCACGTCCAGGCGCGCCTGCTCGGTGGCGTCGGCACAGGGGGCGTCTTGCGGCGGCAGGTCCTCGATGCGGATGCGCACCCCGGCCAGCTTGCCCAGCTCGCGCAGCATCACCGGGTCGAAGCGGGCCTGGGCGGCGGGCGAGCGGCCGAGGATGTCGATGCGCTCCACGCCTTCGGCCAGCAGCGCCTGCAGCGGCGCCTCGGCGATGTCGGAGCCGGCGAAGTCCTCGGCCGACTTGGCCAGCAGGCGCAGCACGTCGACGGCCACGTTGCCATTGCCGACGATGGCCACGCGGCGGCCGAACGTCGGGGCGAAGCCCTGTTCGTCCGGGTGGCCGTTGAACAGCCGGGTGACGCGGCCGGAGCCGTAGACGCCGGGCAACTCGTCGCCGGGAATGCCCAGGCGACGGTCGCCGTACAGGCCGGTGGCGAGCACCACCAGGTCGAAGGCTTCGCGCAATTGCTCCAGCGATAGGTCGCGGCCCACCTCCAGGTTGCCGAGGAATGCCACGCCTTCGCGCTCGAACAGCCGCTCGAACTGCCGGCACACCGCCTTGGTGCCCTGGTGGTCCGGCGCCACGCCGTAGCGCACCAGGCCGAAGGGCGCGGGCAGGCGCTCGAGCAGCACGATCTGCGCGTCCGCCCAGTGCTTGCGCAGGGCCTGGGCCAGGTAGCAGGCCGAGGGCCCGCTGCCGACGATGGCTACGCTGGGCGCGTTCATTTCGCCGGCACCGCGTCGAAACGGATGGGCAGGCGGGTGGCGCCGGTGTTGCCGCTGTCCGGCAGCCACTCGGCCTCGCCGTTGGGCGCCGGGTGCTTCAGGTGCTGGGCGAGCAGGGCCAGGGCCGCGGTCATGTCGCCGCGGGCGATGAAGTGGCCGATGCAGTGGTGCGCGCCGGCGCCGAAGCCGAAGTGCGGCAGGCGCTTGGCGGTGATGTCGAAGCTGGCGTCCTCGAAGGCGTGCGGGTCGCTGCCGGCGGCCTGGCTGAACAGGTGCACGGTGGTGCCCTTGGCGATGTGCAGGCCCTGGTATTCGAAGTCTTCCAGCGCCTCGCGGGTCACCCAGGTCACGGTCGGGCGCACGCGCATCACTTCTTCCACGGCGGCGCGGGCCAGTTCCGCGTCGTTGCCCAGCAGCTCCCATTGCGCGGGGTGCTGGAGGAAGGTGTCCATGGCCAGGCTGAGCTGGTTGCGGGTGGTGTCGATGCCGCCGAAGATCGCCAGGACGATCATGTCGTACAGCTCCTGGTCGCTGAGGGCGTTCTTGTCCTCTTCGTTGGCGCGCACCAGGCTGCTGAGGAAGTCCTCGCCCAGGCCGTTGCGCTTGAGCGCTTCCACCGCCTGGCGGGCATAGCCGAACAGCTTGTCGGTGGCGGCGTTGATGCGCGCCTCGTCGCGCTTGAAGGTGACGCCCAGGGCCAGGCCCATCTCCACCGCCAGGTCGGCCAGGCCCTTCCATTCGCTGATCGGCAGGCCGAGCAGCAGGCAGATCACCTGGGTGGCGTAGGGTTCGGCGAACTCGCTGACGAACTCGCACTCGCCGCGGCCTTCGAACTGCGCGATCAGGTCGCCGGCCAGACGCTGGAAGTTCGGCATCATCTGCTTCACCAGCTTGGGCGCGAAGGCCGGGTTGGCCAGGCGGCGCAGGCGCGAATGGTCGGCGCCCTCCTTGCTCAGCAGCATGCGCATCCACCAGTCGGCGAAGCTGCCGCTGGCGTTGTTGTGCGCGGGCCAGGCGTAGCTGCCCTGGCGCAGGCGCTGGTCGCGCAGCAGCTTGTTCACCTCGTCGTAGCGCAGCACGGCGATGCCATAGGGCGTGCGGGCGAACCAGCTTTGCGCGCGGGCATCCATCACCGCCTGGGAGCGGATGGAGAAGCTCGGGTCGCTGACATCCAGGTAGGGCGCGTCATCGAGGCGGGTAGGGGCGCTGGTGGTCATTCGGACACCTCCGTTCTGGCGCTTGCCGCCAGTGGGCGGTGCGCTGTTGTTGTGATGGGCGATGCCGGGCGGCGCCGCCATCCGCCGTCGGTGGGCGGCGGGGGATGGATTTGAATTTAAAATATGGTTTCATAGTTTTCAACAGGCTTTTTTCGCCTTTCCGTGGCCTTTTAGGTGAGCCGTGGCTGGTCGCGAAAGCGAGAATCCAGGTTTCATGCGGGCTTCAGCGCCGCGGATGAGGCAAATAAAAAATCTGTTTTAAAATCTTTTAAGGAGAAAGCGCCATGAAACCATCCCGTGCCATCGCCGTGTTGCACGACGCCGCCGACGTCGCCGGCTGCCTGCCGGAGCTGTTCGCCGAGCAGGGCATCGACCTGGAACTGCGCTGCGTAGAGCAAGGACTGCCGTCGCCGGAGAGCCTGGAACTGCTGCTGGTGCTGGGCAGCCCCGAGTCGGCCTACGACCACCGCGTGCCCTGGCTGGGCGGCGAACTGGCCTGGCTGAAGGCCGTGCAGGCGCGCGGCGTGCCGACCTGGGGCATCTGCTTCGGCAGCCAACTGCTGGCCCGCGCCCTGGGCGGCGAGGTGTACCGCAACCGCCAGGCCGAGATCGGCTGGACGCCCATCGACACCCCGCAGGCGGACTGGGCGTTCCGTGGTCCCTGGCTGAACTTCCACTTCGATGCCTTCACTCCGCCGCCGGGTGCCACCCTGTTGGGTGCCACTGAGTTGGCGGCCCAGGCCTACCGTCATGGGCGCAGCCTGGGCGTGCAGTTCCACCCGGAGATCGACACAGCGATGTTCGATACCTGGATCGCCTACTGGCGGCGCAGCGAGGAGGGTCGGCGCTTCATGGCCGAGGCGGGGGATTTGCCGGAGCGGATTCGCGCGGAGATTGCCGAGCGGGAGGGGGTGAACAAGGGGAATTGCCGGGCGTTGCTGGGGGATTTTCTGGGGCGGTTGTGATTGGGGGGGCTTGGTGCTTGTTGCTTGTTGTAGGAGCGAGCTTGCTCGCGAACGGAGTCTGCCGGCGGTCGCGGTGTGTGAGGTTGGCTCCGTCCCCTCTCCCTAACCCTCGGCTGCGCGCCCCGCCCTGAAGGGAGAGGGGACCGTTCGGTGTGCTCGGATGTTCTGGCGTTAGCCGGCTACTCCGGAGGTGCCGGCGTGAGCCACATTCCCCCTTGGCACGGACGGCTCCCTCTCCCTCTGGGAGAGGGCTGGGGTGAGGGTGACGGACTTCGACGACGCTCCGGAGCACGGCTGGGCTCCGCTCCCTCACCCTAACCCTCTCCCAGAGGGAGAGGGGACCGTTCGGTGCGCTTGGTTGTGCTGGCGTTAGCCGGTTGCTTCGGAGGTATCGGCGTAAACCATGTTTCCCGGCCGCACGGATAGCCCCCTCTCCCTCTGGGAGAGGGCTGGGGTGAGGGTGACGGACTTCGACGATGCTCCAGAGCACGGCTGGACTTCGTTCCCTCACCCTAACCCTCTCCCAGAGGGAGAGGGGACCGTTCGGTGCGCTTGGCTGTTCTGGAGTTAGCCGGCTACCCCGGAGGAGCCGGCGTAAACCATGTTCCCCGGCGGCACGGACAGCTCCCTCTCCCTTCAGGGCGGGGCGCGCAGCCGAGGGTTGGGGAGAGGGGACGGAGCCAACCCCACACACCACAGCTACCGGCAGGCTCCGTTCGCGAGCAAGCTCGCTCCTACGAAAAGCGCCGTGTCGTCAGCCCCGTAGGATGGGTGGAGCGAAGCGATACCCATCCTACGAAAGGCGCCTCACCGCAGCCGGCAAGCGCCGCCTCAGAGCTTGATCCAAGTCGCCTTCAACTCGGTGTACTTATCGAACGCATGCAGCGACTTGTCCCGACCATTGCCCGACTGCTTGAAGCCGCCGAAGGGCGCGGTCATGTCGCCGCCGTCGTACTGGTTCACCCACACGCTGCCGGCGCGCAGGGCGCGGGCGGTCTGGTGGGCCTTGGTGATGTCGCGGGTCCAGACCGCCGCGCCCAGGCCGTACTGGGTGTCGTTGGCGATGCGGATGGCTTCCTCGGCGCCTTCGAACTCGATCACCGAGAGCACCGGGCCGAAGATTTCCTCGCGGGCGATCTTCATGGCGTTGCTCACGCCGTCGAACAGCGTCGGCTCCACGTAGGTGCCGCCGGTTTCCTCCAGCACCTGGCGGCCGCCGGTCATCAGTTGGGCGCCCTCGGCCTTGCCGGCCTCGATGTAGCCCAGCACCTGCTCCAGCTGGCGGCCGTCCACCAGGGCGCCGACGTTGGTTTCCGGGTCCAGCGGGTGGCCGGCCTTCCAGCCTTTCAGGGCCTCGACCACCATGGGCACGAACTGCGCCTTGATGGACTTCTCCACCAGCAGGCGCGAACCGGCGGTGCAGACCTCACCCTGGTTGAAAGCGATGGCAGCTGCCGCGGCTTCGGCGGCGGCCTGCAGGTCCGGGGCGTCGGCGAAGACGATGTTCGGGCTCTTGCCGCCGGCCTCCAGCCACACGCGCTTCATGTTCGATTCGCCGGCGTAGACCAGCAGTTGCTTGGCGATCCTGGTCGAGCCGGTGAACACCACGGTGTCCACGTCCATGTGCAGCGCCAGGGCCTTGCCGACGGTGTGGCCGTAGCCCGGCAGCACGTTGAGCACGCCCTTGGGCAGGCCGGCGTCCAGCGCCAGCTGGGCGATGCGGATGGCGGTCAGCGGCGAGCGCTCGGACGGCTTGAGGATCACCGAGTTGCCGGTGGCCAGGGCCGGGCCGAGCTTCCAGCTGGCCATCATCAGCGGGAAGTTCCACGGCACTATGGCGGCGACCACGCCCACCGCTTCGCGGGTGACCAGGCCGAGCTGGTCGCGCGGGGTGGCGGCCACCTCGTCGTAGACCTTGTCGATGGCCTCGCCGCTCCAGCGGAGGCTGTCCACCGCGCCGGGCAGGTCGACGTTCAGCGAGTCGCCGATGGGCTTGCCCATGTCCAGGGTTTCCAGCAGCGCCAGTTCCTCGGCGTGCTCCTCCAGCAGCTCGGCGAAGCGCACCAGCACGGCCTTGCGCGCGGCCGGCGCCTGCTGCGACCACGCGCCGGACTCAAAGGCGGCGCGGGCGCTGTGCACGGCGCGCTCGGCGTCGGCGGCGTCACAGCTGGCGACCTTGGCCAGCAGGCGCCCGTCCACCGGGCTGATGCAGTCGAAGGTGGTGCCGTCGGCGGCATCGCGGTACTGGCCGTCGATGAAGGCGCGGCCTTCGATGCGCAGTTGGCTGGCGCGGGCTTCCCAGTCGGCTCGGGTCGCTTGGGTCATGGTGGGGTCGCTCCTGATCGTTGTTGTGGTGTGGGTGGCCGCCGGGGAGGCGAGCCGAATAATACATATGAGACCATATCTTAAGCCCTCGCCAGTGCCAATAGTCGCCTGCGAAGCGCTATCGGTCAGCCGCCTGCAGGCCGACCCGGCATGAGGCGTGACGCCATGGAGGGTGCCAAAGCCGACGGACGCGGCTAGGCTAAGGGCCTCGACGCGACCCCTGGAAACAACATGAACGAAGAATCCACAAGCCTGCCCGAGCGTGAGCCCCTCAGCGCGGTGGACATCCGCGTGCTCGGCAGCCTGATCGAGAAGCAGCTGACCACGCCGGAAACCTATCCGCTGACGCTCAATGCCCTGGTCACCGCCTGCAACCAGAAGACCAGCCGCGAGCCGGTGATGGACCTCAACCCCGGCCAGGTCGGCCAGGCCCTGCGCAGGCTGGAGGGCCTGGAGATGGTGCGCCTGGTGATGGGCAGCCGCGCCGACCGCTGGGAGCAGCGCCTGGACAAGGCGCTGGAGCTGGTCAAGCCGCAGTGGGTGCTGCTCGGCCTGCTGTTCCTGCGCGGCCCGCAGACGCTCAACGAGCTGCTCACCCGCAGCATGCGCATGCACGATTTCGACGACACCGAGGAAGTCCGCCACCAGCTGGAACGCCTGGCCGCCCGCGGCTTCGCCGTGCAGCTGGAACGCCAGAGCGGCCAGCGCGAGGACCGCTACATGCACCTGCTGGGCAGCGCCGCCGACCGCGAGGCCGCCATCGCCGCCAGCGGCCGTGGCGCTTCGGCGCCGCGCGGCGAGCACAGCGTGCAGGACGAGGCGCGCATCCTCGAACTGGAGGCCCGCATGGCTGCCCTGGAGGAACGCCTGGCGCGCCTGGAACAGGACCGCGACAACGGTCTGGACTGAAACCAACGATGGCCATGGAAACGGCCGGATAAGCATTCTTTAAGAATTCGTCCGCATAGTGCCAGGACCGTTTTCATGGCTGCACAGGGGAGCTTCCATGGGGCCCAGACTTACGCAGGCGCTGCTGGTGTCGGTGCTGTGCCAACTGTCCGAAAGCCAGCCGCGCTCGCTCGCCGAGTTGAGCGGGCAGCGCGAGAACAACCTGCTGGCGATCCGCGAGCTGTTCCGCCAGGGGCGCATCACCGGCGTGCTGCGTGACGACCCCTTTGGCGCCGAGGACGCCCAGGGCCCGCTGCTCTGCGATGCCGAGCGGCTGCGCCTGCGCCGCTCCTACGCGCTGCAGATGGAGGAACTGAACGAGCAGGCGCCGCCGACCGAGACACTGATCCGTATCTAGGGCGGCGCCTGCGCAGGCTTCAGAAGATGTAGTCGGTGGTCAGGAAGTTCGACTCGCGGCCCTGGATGATCTCGCTGATCAGCGCCTTGTTGGCGGCATTGAAGCGCGTCGCCACCAGGGTGCGGATGGAGAAGGTGCGTAGCGCGTCGTGCACCGACAGGGTGCCCTCGGCGGAGTTCTTGCGGCCGTTGAACGGGTAGCTGTCCGGGCCGCGCTGGCACTGGGCGTTGATATTGATGCGGCCGACCTGGTTGGCGAAGGCATCCACCAGCCGGCCGACCTGCCCAGGGTCGCTGCCGAACAGGCTCAGCTGCTGGCCGTAGTCGGACTGCAGCACGTAGTCGATCACTTCCTCCAGCTCGCGGTACGGCACCACCGGCACCAGCGGGCCGAACTGCTCCTCGTGGTACAGGCGCATCCGTGCCGTCACCGGGCTGAGCAGCGCCGGGTAGAAGAAGCTCTCGCGGGACTGGCCGCCGCCGGCGTTGATCACCTTGGCGCCTTTCTCCAGGGCGTCTTCCAGCAGGCCTTTGAGGTAGTCCACCTTGCCCGGCTCGGGCAGCGGCGTCAGCGCCACGCCCGGCTCCCAGGGCATGCCCGGCTTGAGCTGGGCCAGGCGTGCGCTGAACTTGTCGAGGAAGCCCTGCAGCACGCTTTCGTGGACGAACAGGATCTTCAGCGCGGTGCAGCGCTGGCCGTTGAACGACAGCGCGCCGGTGATGGCTTCTTCCACGGCGTTGTCCAGGTCCACCTGCGGCAGGACGATGCCGGGGTTCTTCGCGTCCAGGCCCAGGGCCGCGCGCAGGCGGTGCGGGCGCGGGTGCAGGCGCTTGAGGTCGGCGGCGCCCTTGTGGGTGCCGATGAAGGCGAACACGTCGACCTTGCCGCTGGCCATCAGCGCCGAGACGGTCTCGCGGCCGCGGCCGTAGATGATGTTGATCACCCCCGGCGGGAAGCTGTCGCGGAAGGCCTCCAGCAGCGGGCGCATCAGCAGCACGCCGAACTTGGCCGGCTTGAAGACCACGGTGTTGCCCATGATCAGCGCCGGGATCAGCGTGGTGAAGGTCTCGTTCAGCGGGTAGTTGTACGGGCCCATGCACAGCGCCACGCCCAGCGGTACGCGGCGGATCTGGCCGAGGGTGCCCTGTTCCAGCTCGAAGCGGCTGGAGCGGCGGTCCAGGTCCTTGAGCGCGTCTATGGTGTCGACGATGTAGTCGCAGGTGCGGTCGAATTCCTTCTCCGAATCCTTGAGGTTCTTGCCGATCTCCCACATCAGCAGGCGCACCACCGCCTCGCGCTGCTCGCGCATGCGCGCCAGGAAGGTCTCCACGTGCTGGATGCGCTCGGCCACCCGCAGGTTGGGCCACAGGCCCTGGCCGTTGTCGTAGGCGGCCACGGCGGCGTCGAGGGCGGCCAGCGCGGCGTCGGCGTCCAGCAGCGGGGTGCTGCCGAGGATCACCTGGCGCTCGCCCTCGACGGTCTTCAGGAAGATCGGGCTGCGCACCGGCGCCAGCGGGCCGTCCCAGCGGCGCAGTTGGCCGTTCACCAGGTAGTCGCGTTGCTCGACCGGGGCGTCGGGGCGCCAGGCCTCGGGGATGTCGTCGATGGCGGGGAACAGGGTGTCGAGGTTGTGGCTCATGGTTCCTCCCTCAGGAACGGGCGCCGCTGGGGCAGAAGGGAAGGGCGCCCGGAATGTTGTTTTTAGCCTGGATCGGCCTGAAGGTGAATCGTTTCAGCCTGCGTTCGTCGGAAAGCCCGGCGAGGGGCTTTCAGCGGGCGCGGCCGGACGGCCGGGGCGCGGCTGGCGCCCGGGCCTCGCCGAGCAGCTCCTGCTGCTCGGCATAGCGCTCGCGCACGTCGAAGTCGCGCGGCCAGTCGTTGGCGGGGGAGGGCTTGGGGTCGCGGGCTTGGGTGGACATCGGCGGTACTCCTTTCACGGGGGAAGCCGGTGGTCCTCAGACCACCAGCGAAAGCAGCAGGATGAACACCAGGCCGACCACGGAGAGGATGGTCTCCATGGCCGTCCAGGTCTTGAAGGTCTCGGCGACGCTCATGTTGAAGTACTGCTTGACCAGCCAGAACCCGGCGTCGTTGACGTGGGAGAGGATCAGCGAGCCGGCGCCGGTGGCCAGCACCAGCAGCTCGCGGTTGACCCCCGGGATCATGCCCACCACCGGCACCACGATGCCGGCGCCGGTGATGGTGGCGACCGTGGCGGAACCGGTGGCCACGCGGATCACCGCCGCCACCAGCCAGGCCAGCAGGATCGGCGAAATCTGCGCGTGCACGGCCAGGTGGCCGATCACGTCGCCCACGCCGCTGGCCACCAGCATCTGCTTGAAGCCGCCGCCGGCGCCGATGATCATCACGATGGCCGCGGTGGGCGCCAGGCTCTGGTCGAGCAGCTTGAGAATCTGCTGCGAGCCGAAGCCGCGGGCGTAGCCGAAGGTGTACAGGGCCAGCAGCAGCGCCAGCAGCAGGGCGGTGATCGGGTGGCCGATCATGTCCATCCAGGCGCGGAAGGCGTGGCCGTCGGGCAGCAGCACGTCGGCGAAGGTCTTCAGCAGCATCAGGAACACCGGCAGCAGCACGGTCAGCAGGGTGATGCCGAAGCTGGGCAGGTTGCTGGTCTCCGGCTCATGGGCGATCTGCGCCACCAGCTCCTCGGACGGGCTGCCGGGGATCACCCGGGCGATCCAGGCGCCGAACAGCGGGCCGGCGATGGCCGCGGTGGGCAGCGCGACGATCAGGCCGTAGAGGATGGTCTTGCCGATGTCGGCGCCGAACACGCCGATGGCCAGCAGCGGCCCCGGGTGCGGCGGCACCAACCCGTGCACCGCGGAAAGCCCGGCCAGCAGCGGGATGCCGATCTTGATCAGCGACACGCCGCTGCGCCGCGCGACGATGAACACCAGCGGGATCAGCAGGATGAAGCCGATCTCGAAGAACAGCGGGATGCCCACCAGGAACGCCGCCAGCATCATCGCCCAGTGCACCTTGCGCTCGCCGAAGGCGTCGATCAGGGTGCGGGCGATCTGATCGGCGCCGCCGGACTCGGCCATCAGCTTGCCGAGCATGGTGCCCAGGGCGAGGATCACCCCGACGAAGCCGAGCACCCCGCCGAAGCCGTCCTGGAAGGCCTTGACGATCTGCGCCACGGGCATGCCCGAGGTCAGGCCGAGGAAGCCGGCGGCGATGATCAGGGCGAGGAAGGGGTGGATCCTGAAGCGGGTGATCAGCAGGATCAGGCCGATGATGGTGACCAGCGCATCCAGCAGCAGGTAGGTGTCGTGGGACAGACCGAACATGGCGGGGCTCCCTTGTCTTTGTTTTTACGGGCGTTTTGGGATAGCGCTGTCTTCAGCGCGCGGCAAAAAACGGTTCAGGCCGGCTCGTGGGCGCGCCACCAGGCCAGGGCCTGCTCGACGATGCGCTCCACCGGCAGGGTGGCATCGACGGCGAGGGTCAGCGGTTCGTCGTGGGGCGGCTCCAGGGCGGCGAACTGGCTGTCCACCAGGGTAGCCGGCATGAAGTGCCCGGGGCGCTCGGCGACGCGGCGCGCGGCTTCCTCGCGGGGCAGTTCGAGGAACACCACGCCCAGGCCCGGCACGGCCTCGCGCAGGCGTTCGCGGTAGGCCAGCTTGAGCGCCGAGCAGGTCAGCACCGGGCGCTGGCCGGCGGCCACGGCCTGGCGCAGCAGCTCGGCCAGGGCGGCCAGCCAGCCGGCGCGGTCGTCGTCGGTCAGGGGGATGCCGGCGCTCATCTTGCGGATGTTCTCGGCCGGGTGGAAGGTGTCGCCTTCGATCTCGTGGGCGCCGCTGGCGCGGCACAGCGCCTGGCTGACGCTGGTCTTCCCGCAACCGGAGACACCCATGATGAGCAGGGCGTGGATGGGGGGGAGCATATCGCACCTCGGTGGGGAGACAGCGCTGTCTTTAAAAGTCGAAGCCAAAAGCATGGGGCTGCCTCCGCTTTCTTGTCATTCTAGTGTTTGCGTATGGTCTCCGCGGTTTTTTCGCCGCAGCGCGATCCGGGGCTTTCAGGCAATTGCCGGGTTCGCGAGACAGCGCTACCTTAGTGCCTCGATTTTCGTTTGGCAAGCCAGCCGATGTCCTCGCAGAAGAAGAACGACAAGCACTCCCGCGCCAGCGGCCGCCCCACCCTGAACGAAGTGGCGCAGCGCGCCGGCGTCAGCCCCATCACCGCCTCCCGCGCCCTGCGCGGCGTCAGCAGCGTCGCCGAGGCGCTGGTGCTGAAGGTCCGCGAGGCCGCCGCCGAGCTGGGCTACGTGGCCAACCCCGCGGCGCGGGCGCTGGCCTCGGCGCAGAGCCACAGCGTGGTGGTGCTGGTGCCGTCGCTGTCCAACCAGCTGTTCGTCGACACCCTGGAGGCCATCCACGGCGTGCTGCGGCCCCAGGGCCTGGAAGTGCTGATCGGCAACTTCCACTACTCGCGCGACGAAGAGGAAGACCTGATCCGCAACTACCTGGCCTACCAGCCCCGCGGCCTGCTGCTCACCGGCTTCGAGCGCACCGAGAGCGCGCGACGGATGGTCGAGGCCAGCGGCGTGCCCTGCGTCTACATGATGGACCTGGACCACAGCCCCGGTCTGCACTGCGTGGGCTTCTCGCAGATCGCCGCGGGCATGGCCGCCGCCGAGCACCTGCTGGCCGGCGGGCGCAAGCGCCTGGCCTACGTCGGCGCGCAGCTGGACCAGCGCACCCTGCTGCGCGGCGAGGGTTTCCGCCGCGCCCTGCAGAAGGCCGGCTGCTACGACCCGGCGCTGGAGATGCTGACGCCGCGGCCGTCCTCGGTGGGCCTGGGCGGCGAACTGTTCCGCCAACTGCTGGCCGCGCGGCCGGACGTGGAAGGCATCTTCTTCGGCAACGACGACCTGGCCCAGGGCGCCCTGCTGGAGGCGCTGCGCCAGGGCATCGAAGTGCCGCGGCAGGTCGCCGTGGTCGGCTTCAACGACCTGCCCAGCTCGGCCTACATGGTGCCGCGCCTGTCCAGCATCCGTACCCCGCGCGAGGCCATCGGCCGCCGCGCCGCCGAGACGCTGCTGGCGCTGATCGCCGGGCGGCCGATCGCCGAGCCGGTGCAGGACCTGGGCTTCGAACTGATGGTGCGCGAGAGCAGTTGAAACATGCACAGGGTATTTCTGCCGATCTCGCTGCGTCCGCTGCCGCCGCGCTTCATTTCCCAGGCCTTGCGGTCGCCCTGTTTCACGGCCGGCGGGGCGCGTTGCAGAGCGCCCCGCCCATCGTTCGACGGCCGGTACTGGGGAATGCCGCCGGTCTGCCGATAAGCACCGGTATCCTCCCGGTGGTTGATCGGATGATGGCTAAGTGACATAACCGGGTTCGACACTCTCGCTGCAGTCACAGACGGATCTACATGACCAGCAATTTCGATGTCTTCACCCACGCCCGGGGAGGCTCGCGCCGGCAACGCATCGGCGTGCTCTTCTATGCCGGCGTGCTGCTGGTCCTCACCCTGCTGGTCGGGCTGAGCGGCTGGAGCGTGTACCGCGACTACCGCAGCAGCACCGACCAGGTGCGGCAGAACCTCTCGGCGCTGGCCCGCTCGCTGGAGGGCTACATCAGCGCGCTGCTGTTGCAGAGCTACGGCAGCATCTACGCGGTGTCGGAAGACCTGCAGGGCCTGGGCGAGGTCGCCGACGCCGGCCAGGTGCGCGGGAAGCTGGCGCAGGCGATGCGCTACGACCCGGTGTCGACCTACCTGTTCGTGCTCCGCGACGGCCACCTCTACGCCGTGGACGGCCACGGCCAGCCGGCCGAGGAGCACCTGCGCCCGCTGCTCGCCCTGGGCGACCTGCCGGCCAGCGAGCGCCCGGCCTTCGGCCACACGCTGCGCGGCC
This sequence comes from Pseudomonas sp. PI1, assembly GCF_000812405.1. Taxonomy (NCBI): domain Bacteria; kingdom Pseudomonadati; phylum Pseudomonadota; class Gammaproteobacteria; order Pseudomonadales; family Pseudomonadaceae; genus Pseudomonas; species Pseudomonas sp. PI1. Next base: position 136,529 of record NZ_JWMC01000098.1, on the reverse strand, counting down.
CCAACGGCGCCTTCCTGCTGCCGATGTACGTCGGTCAGCGCGGCGCCGACGGCCGCACCCAGCGCGTCGGCGCGCTGATCGACACCGACCGCGTCGGCGACCTGCTGCGCCGCCTGGGCCTGGCCGAGCACATGAACGCCGGCATGTTCGACAACCTCGGCACCGTGCTCTACCGCACCCCCGACACCCTGAATTCCGTCGGCCGCCGCCTGCCGGAGTGGTCGCCGCTGTTCCCGCGCCTGGGCCGCCCGGACTTCGCCCTGGTCGAGGGCCGCAGCATCAGCGGCGAGCCGTCGCTGTTCGCCGACGCGCCCTCGGCGAGCTTCCCGATCCACGCGGTGGTCGGCCAGGCCTCGGCCAGCTACCTGCTGCCCTGGCTCAAGCGCGCCGGCTTCAGCGCGGTGCTGCTGGCCATCTGCGCCCTGGCCCTGGGCCTTTCCGCCTGGCAGCTGCGCCGGCTGATCGGCGAGATCAGCCAGAACGGCCGCTTCTACCGCCAACTGTTCACCAACATCAACGACGGCGTGCTGCTGATCGGCGTGGACGGCCGGGTGCGCGCCACCAACGAACGCGCCGCGAGCATGTTCGGCGTCGACTCGCCGGAGCGCCTGATCGGCCTGCTGCCCTCGGAGCTGTCGCCGGAGCGCCAGCCGGACGGGCGCCTGTCGCTGGTGGCCAGCCGCGCCAACCTGGAAGGGCTGCTCAGCGGCGAGTTGCGCGAGGTGGACAGCGAGTGGCAGTTCCTGCGCCGCGACACCCGCCTGCCGTTCGACTGCGAGGCCCACGTCACGCGCTTCAGCTGGCAGCAGAACGCCCTGTTGCTGGTGGTGCTGCACGACATCACCGAACGCAAGCGCTACCTCGCCGAGCAGGAATACCTGGCCAACCACGATTCGCTCACCGGCCTGCCCAACCGCTACTGGCTGGGCCGCCACATCGAGCAGCGCATCGCCCGCGGCGGCGGGCGCTTCGCCATCCTGCTGCTGGACATGAACCGCTTCAAGGAAGTCAACGACACCCTCGGCCACCAGCACGGCGACAGCGTGCTGCAGCAGGTGGGCGCGCGCCTGGGCGCCTGGCTGCGCACCCAGGAGGCCGGCATCGCCCGCCTGGGCGGCGACGAGATGGCGGTGATCACCCGCGAGCTGGACGACGAGCGCGGCGTGCCCGGGCTGTGCCAGGGCATCGCCCGGGTGCTGCGCCAGCCGCTGTCCGCCGGCGGCATCCAGCTGGAGCTGTCGGCCAGCATTGGCGTGGCCCTCTACCCGGACCACGGCGACACCCCCGGCGACCTGCTGCGCTGCGCCGACATCGCCATGTACCAGGCCAAGCACGGGCGCCGCGACTTCCTCCTCTACCAGCGCTGCGACGACACCTACACCCCCGAGCGCCTGGCCTTGCACACCGGGCTGGGGCGGGCCATCCGCGAGGGCGGGCTGCAGCTGCACTACCAGCCCAAGGTGAGCCTGGCCGACGGCCAGGTGATCGGCTTCGAGGCCCTGCTGCGCTGGGAGCACCCCGAGCGCGGCATGATCCCGCCCGGCGAATTCATCCCCATGGCCGAGTCCACCGAGCTGATCCACCCGCTCACCCGCTGGGTGCTGGACGAGGCCCTGCGCCAGCTGCGCGCCTGGAGCGAGCACGGCCTGGAAACCTGCATGGCGGTGAACATCAGCGCCAACAACCTGCGCAACCCGCACTTCGTCAGCGAACTGCAGGGCCTGCTGGCCCGCCACGGCATCGCCGGCTCCCTGGTCGAGCTGGAAGTCACCGAAGGCACCCTGCTGGAAGACCCGGAGATGGCCCTGCGCAGCCTGCAGGCGATCCGCGACCTGGGGGTGACGCTGTCGATCGACGACTTCGGCACCGGCTACTCCTCCCTGGCCTACCTCAAGCGCCTGCCGGTGCAGGTGCTGAAGATCGACCGCACCTTCGTCTCCGGCATGGCCGACAACTTCTCCGACGCCATGATCGTGCAGTCGACCATCGCCCTCGGGCACAACTTCGGCATGCAGGTGGTGGCCGAAGGCGTGGAGGACGCGGCCACGGCCACCGCCCTGGCGCGGCTGGGCTGCGACATCGCCCAGGGCTACCACTTCGGCCGCCCCATGGGCGCCGCCCAGGTGATGGACTGGCGCCTGCAGCGCCAGCTGGAAGCCCTCGGCCTGAGCTGAGGCGCGCCGCGTGGCAAGCGGACAAGGTCGGGTAATTGTTACGTATTTGTTAAAAGACCTTTGTCCATATCCGGATTCAAATAGCGCTTCGATCCGGCATCATGTCCCCACTCCGCCAGGGGAATAGAGCGGGGCTCGGAAGTACTTCCACTACAGAAACTTACGTTCGCTCGACCATGACTGTTACGCATGGCCGAACATTTGTTCCTGCCTACAAGAAAAGTCGGCCATCACGCTTACCACTGGCCGGCACTCCAAGACTCAAGGGGCAACTCCATGAAGCACCTCAAACGCAGCATGCTCGTGCTCGCCGTTTCCACCGCCGCCATGCAACTGGCCCAGGCCGAACCCTTCGTCAGCGACCAGGCCGACGCCAAGGGCTTCCTCGAGGACAGCCACCTCGACCTGCTGCTGCGCAACTTCTACTACGACCACGACGGCAAGAACGGCGCCGACGACCAGCGCGACTGGACCCAGGGCATCTTCGCCACCTACAGCTCCGGCTACACCCAGGGCACCGTCGGCTTCGGCGTCGACGCCTTCGGCTACCTGGGCATCAAGCTCGACGGCGGCTCCGGCACCGCCGACAGCGGCAACCTTCCGGTGGACCGCCACGGCAACCCCGAGGACGACTACGGCAAGGCCGGCGGCGCGCTGAAGGTGCGCATCTCCAGGACCGAGCTGAAATTCGGCGACATGCAGCCCACCGCCCCGGTCTTCGCCGCCGGCGGCACCCGCCTGATGCCGCAGACCGCCAAGGGCTTCGCGCTGATGAGCAGCGAGCTGCAGGGCCTGGACCTGGAAGCCGGCCACTACACCGCCGGCACCAGCCCGGTGACCACCAGCCACACCGGCGGCATCTGGGCCACCTACGCCAACGTCGAGGCCGACAGCGCCGACTTCGTCGGCGGCCGCTACGCCATCACCCCGGACCTGAGCGTGTCGCTCTACGCCGCCGAGCTGGAAGACATCTGGCGCCAGTACTACGGCAACGCCAGCTACAGCCTGGCGCTGGGCGGCGACCAGTCGCTGGGCTTCGACTTCAACATCTACCGCACCAACGACTACGGCCAGGCCAAGGCCGGGCGCATCGACAACACCGCCTGGTCGTTCGCCACCGCCTACTCCTTCCTGCAGGCGCACACCCTGACCCTGGCCTTCCAGAAGGTGCAGGGCGACACCCCGTTCGACTACGTGGGCTTCGGCGACAACGGCGCGGGCGCCGCCGGCGACTCCATCTTCCTGGCCAACTCGGTGCAGTACTCCGACTTCAACGGCCCGGGCGAGCGCAGCTGGCAGGCCCGCTACGACCTGGCGATGGACACCTACGGCGTGCCCGGCCTGAGCTTCATGGCCCGCTACATCAACGGCACCAACATCAACGGCGAGCACATGGCCGCCGACAGCCCGTACCGCGACTACGAATACGGCCGCGACGGCAGCCACCACGAAACCGACCTGGAAGCCAAGTACGTGGTCCAGTCCGGCCCGGCCAAGGACCTGTCCTTGCGCCTGCGCCAGGCCTTCCACCGCGGCAACGCCGACCAGGCCGAGGACGACAACAACGAACTGCGGCTGATCGTCGACTACCCGCTGTCGATCCTCTGAAGCGCCTCTTTCTTGGGGAAGTTGCCGCGCGATGAGCGCAGCTTCCCCAAGAGTTCCCCGCAGATTGTTACGTTTTCGCTGAAGGTGTTTCCCAGGACAGGGAATTTATCTGACGCCGGCTGGTCGTTAATGTATTACCCATCCGATTCGGCCCGCCGCACAGCGGTTATTCCCGAATCCCTGCTCCTGACGTTGATTAAATCGTGATTGCTCAATTCAACGTCCTTCCAGCCGCTCCGCCAGGGGCGGCTTTTTTTTGCGACGGTGTTTCTCCTCCACCTAGAGCGGTCTTGCAGGCTGCGCCGAGGTGCTCTTCGTAGGATGGGTTGAGCTTGCGAAACCCATGCTGCCATGGCGATGGGTATCGCTTCGCTCAACGCCATCCTACGACGGCGTCATAGAGCGCGGTCTTGCAGGCTGCGCCGAGGTGCTCTTCGTAGGATGGGTTGAGCTTGCGAAACCCATGCTGCCGTGGCGATGGGTATCGCTTCGCTCAACGCCATCCTACGACGGCGTCGTAGAGCGCGGTCTTGCAGGCTGCACCGAGGTGCTCTTCGTAGGATGGGTTGAGCTTGCGAAACCCATGCTGCCGTGGCGATGGGTATCGCTTCGCTCAACGCCATCCTACGACAGCGTCGTAGAGCGCGGTCTTGCAGGCTGCGCTGAGGTGCTCTTCGTAGGATGGGTTGAGCTTGCGAAACCCATGCTGCCGTGGCGATGGGTATCGCTTCGCTCAACGCCATCCTACGACGGCGTCGTAGAGCGCGGTCTTGCAGGCTGCGCCGAGGTGCTCTTCGTAGGATGGGTTGAGCTTGCGAAACCCATGCTGCCGTGGCGATGGGTATCGCTTCGCTCAACGCCATCCTACGAGAGGCCGTGCCCTTGTCCTCGATAACCGGAACCACTGGCGCGATTTCGCCCAGCTGCCGCCGTCACCAGGTATCGATGAACGACCGCCCTCCGGTGTCCGCGGGTGCAACGCCGGAAGCCGCGTTGAGGCCGCGCAGCAGCCAGGCGCGGGTATCCGCCGGGTCGATCACCGCGTCGATCTCCAGGTAGCTCGCCATGTTCAGCGCCTTGCCGCTCTCGTAGGCCTTGGCCACCAGCTTGTCGAACAGCGCCTGGCGCGCGGCTTCGTCCGGCTGCGCGCCGAGTTCCTTGGCGAAGCCCAGCCGCACCGCGCCCTCCAGGCCCATGGCGCCGAACTCGCCGCTGGGCCAGGCGGCGGTGAACAGCGGCGCGTGGAAGCTGCCGGCGGCCATCGCCTGGGCGCCCAGGCCGTAGCCCTTGCGCAGCACCACCGTGAAGAAGGGCACGCTGAGGCTGGCGGCGGTGACGAACATGCGCGAGACGTGGCGCACCGTGCCCTGCTTTTCCGCCTCGGGGCCGACCATGAAGCCGGGGGTGTCGCACAGCGAGACGATCGGCAGGCCGCGCGCCTGGCACAGCTGCATGAAGCGCGCGGCCTTGTCGCCGGCCACCGCGTCGATGGCGCCGCCCAGGTGCGCGGGGTTGTTGGCGAGCAGGCCGAACGGCTTGCCCTCGATGCGCACCAGCGCGGTGACCAGCCCGGGGGCGAACTGGCGGCGCAGCTCCAGCACGCTGCCCCGGTCGGCGAGCAGCTCGATCACCCGGCGGATGTCGTAGACGCGCAGGCGGTTTTCCGGGATCACATGGCGCAGCTCGCGCGGGTCGGCGCATTGCCAGTCGCCCGTCTCGCCCTGGAAGTACGCCAGGTACTGCTTGGCCACCCGCACCGCCTCGGCCTCGTCCTCCACCAGCACGTCGATCACCCCGTTGGGGCCCTGCACGTTGGTCGGGCCGACCTCTTCCGGCGTGTAGCTGCCCAGGCCGCCGCCCTCGATCATCGCCGGGCCGGCCATGCCGATGCTGGCGTTGCGGGTGGCGATGATCACCTCGCAGCAGCCGAGCAGGGCGGCGTTGCCGGCGAAGCAGCGGCCGGACACGACGCCGACGGTCGGCACCCGCCCCGAGAGCTTCGCGAAGCTGACGAAGGTGTGGCAGTCCAGCCCGGCCACGCCGACGAAATCGGTATCCCCCGGACGGCCGCCGCCGCCCTCGGCGAACAGCACCACCGGCAGGCGCCACTGTGCTGCCAACGCGAGCAGGCGGTCGGTCTTCTTGTGGTTCATCACCCCCTGGGTGCCGGCGAACACCGTGTAGTCGTAGGCGATGGCCATGCAGCGCGCCGCCTGCTCGCCGAACCGCGCGGCGCCCACGGTGCCGATGCCGGCCACCAGGCCGTCGGCCGGGCTCAGCTCCAGCAGTTCCTCGGTGGAGCGGCGCCGGCGCTGCGCGGCCAGGGCCATGGCGCCGTATTCGCTGAAGCTGCCTTCGTCCAGCAGGTCCGCCAGGTTCTCCCGGGCGGTGCGCTGGCCGGTCCTGCGCCGCTTGGCCACCGCCGCGGGGCGGCGCGCGTCGCTCAGGCATTCGTGGCGTTCCCTGACCTCGGCCAGGTCGGCGCGGATGTGGGCGAGGTCGATAGCCTGCTCGCTCAGCACCGCTCCGCCCTCGACTTCCGCCGGTTCGAGGAACAGCAGCGGCTGGTCCTCGGCCAGCGCATCGCCTGGGGCCGCCGCCAGCAAGCGGACGATGCCGCCGCTGCTGGCTTTGACCTCGAACTCCATCTTCATCGCCTCCAGCACGGCGACGGTCTGGCCGGCGGCCACGCTGTCGCCCTCCGCGACCGCCAGGGCCACCACCACCCCGGTGCTCGGCGCGTTCAGGGCGATGGTGCCGGGCGGCGCATCGACGTTCTGGCGCCGGGTTTCGGCCACGCTGCCGGCTCCGCTGAAATAGCGGTGCGGGTGGCTCTCGCCGCGCGCGCTGAGCAGTTCGCCCAGGTGACGCTCGACGAAGCGGGTGTCGACCTGGTTGGCGGCGACCTCCTCGCGTTGCAGCAGGTTCTGCAGCAGGTGCAGGTTGCTCGCCACGCCTTCCAGGCGGAACTCGCAGAGCGCGCGGTAGGCACGGCGCAGGGCACTGGGATAGTCGCCGGCGCTGGCGATCAGCTTGGCCAGCAGCGAGTCGTAGGCCGGGCTGACCGCATAGCCGGCGTAACCGTAGCCGTCCACCCGCAGGCCGGGGCCGGACGGCGGCTGGTAGGCGCTCAGCACGCCGGCGGCCGGCCGCGCGCTGCCGTCGGCCTGGAGCGTTTCCAGGTTCAGCCGCAGCTGTATGGCGCAACCCTGCACGGCGGGCGGCCGGTCCAGCTGGAGTTCGCCGAGCGTGGAGCCGGCGGCCAGGCGCAGCTGGGTGTGCAGCAGGTCGACGCCGGTGACCTGCTCGGTGACCGTGTGCTCCACCTGGATCCGCGGGTTGGCCTCCATGAAGTAGAAGCGCCCGTCGGCCACCAGGAATTCGAAGGTGCCCAGGCCGCGGTAGTTCACCGCGCCGGCCAGGCGCAGGGCGCAGGCGATGATGGCCTCGCGCAGGCCCGCGTCCAGGCCGGGGCTGGGGGCGATTTCCACCAGCTTCTGGTGGCGGCGCTGCAGGCTGCAGTCGCGCTCCCACAGGTGGCTGACGGCGCCCGTGCCGTCGCCGAGCACCTGAATCTCGATGTGCCGGGCCTGCTCCAGCAACTGCTCCACGTACAGCGCACCATTGCCAAAGGCGGCCTGCGCCTCGGACTGGCAGCGGGCGTAGGCCTCGGCCAATTCCGCCGGATCGCGCACGGCGCGCACCCCCCGGCCACCACCGCCGGCCAGGGCCTTGAGCATCACCGCGCCGTATTGCGCGGCGAATGCCTGCGCCTCGGCCAGCTCGATGGCTTGGTTCAGGCCGGCCACCAGCGGGGCGCCGCAGCGCTCGGCCAGGGCGCGGGCGGCGGCCTTGTCGCCGAACAGCTCCAGCACCTCGGCCGCCGGTCCGACGAAGGTCAGCCCGGCGGCCTGGCAACGGCGGGCGAACCCGGGGTTCTCGGCGAGGAAGCCGTAGCCCGGGTGCACCGCGTCGCAGCCCTGCTCGCGGGCGATGGCGATCAGCTGCTCCATGTCCAGGTAGGCGGGCACGCCGCGCCCCCTGAGCGGCACGGCCAGGTCCGCCTTGCGCGTGTGCAGGCTGGCGGCGTCGTCCTCGGCGAACACCGCGACGCTGCGGATGCCCAGGTCGGCGCAGGCCTGGGCGATGCGGATGGCGATTTCGCCACGGTTGGCGATCAGCAGCTTGGCGAAGGGCGGGGTCACAGCAGAGGCTCCAGTTCGTTCTTCTTGATCTTGCCGGTGGCGGTCATCGGCAGGCTTGCGACCACGCGGACCTCCGGCACCTTGTAGACGGCCATGGCCTCGCGGCACCAGGCGAGCAGGCTCTCGGCGCTTTCGCCGGCGCCCGGCTTGAGCACGACGAAGGCCACCGGCTGCTGGCCGCGGCGCGCGTCGGGGCGGGCCAGCACCGCGCTGGCGAGCACCGCCGGGTGCTGGCCGAGCAGCGCCTCCAGCTCGCTGGGGAACACGCTCATGCCGTTCACCTTGATCATTTCCTTGCGCCGGCCGAGGTAGCGGATGAAGCCCAGCTCGGTGATCTGGCCGAGGTCGCCGGTATGCAGCCAGCCGTCGCGCAGCACCTCGGCGCTGGCCTCGGGGCGGTTCCAGTAGCCCTTGAGCAGCGACGGGCTGCGAATGCACAACTCGCCTTCCGCGCCCAGGGGCAGCAACTCGCCGGTCTCGAAATCGCAGACCTTGAAGTCGGTGCCCGGCACCGGCAGGCCGACGAAGGTCGGCGCGCTGTTGAGGTCGAAATCGTCCTGCTGGAAGCCGACGATGAAGGTGTCGCAGGTATGGGTTTCGGTCATGCCGAAGCTGGTTTCCACCAGCGTGGTGCCGGTCAGCTCGCGCCAGCGCCGGCGGTAGCTGGGCGTCAGCTTCTTGATGAAGGAGATGGCGCCCGACACCCGCAGCGAGGAGAAGTCATATTCGCCGACCCGCGGGTGCTCCAGCACCTCGGCGGCGCTGTCGACCAGCAGGGTGCAGTGGCTGACGCGGTAGCGCTGCACGGCGGCCATGAAGGCCTCGGCGTCCCAGCGCGCCAGCAGCACCAGGCGGCAGCCGGCGAACACCGGGAACAGCAGGCCGCCGTTTTCCCCGGCGATCCAGAATTCCGGCAGGAAGTTCAGCAGTACGCTGTCCTGCTCCAGCCGGTTCGCCACCGACAGGTAGCTGGCGCAGGTGTAGAGCATGTCGCCGTGGGTATGCACGCAGCCCTTGGGCAGGCCGGTGGTGCCGCCGGTGTAGTTGAGCGCCGCTACCTCGTCGAGCCGCGCCTGGTGCTGCGGCACCGGCCCCCGGCAGGCCTCCAGGGCCGGGAGGAAGTCGATGAAGTCGTCCCCGGCCAGTTTCGGCGCCAGCAGCATGTCGGGCGGCGGCAGGCTGGGCGTGGCCGGGCACAGCTCGCTGAGGCTGGTGGCCAGCAGCCGGCGCAACGGCGTTTCACCGCGCACCTGGCGCACGACCGGCAGCAACTGGTCGAAGCACAGCAGGGTTTCGGCGCCGCTGTCGTTGAGCTGGTAGCCCAGCTCCAGCGCCTTCGACAACGGGCTGACCGGCACGTACACCGCCCCCGCGCGCAGGATTCCGTAGAAGGCGACGTGCAACTGCGGGCAATTGGGCAGGAACACGGCGACGCGCTCGCCGGGGCGCACGCCCAGCTCGGCCAGCAACGCGGCACAGCGGTCGGCCAGGCGGTCCAGCTCGGCCCAGGCCAGGCTGTGGCCATAGAAGTCCAGCGCGGGCGCCTCCGGCTTCAGGCGCGCCCAGCTGCGCAGGTATTCGCCAAGCGGCTGCTGCCCATGCGGGTAGTGCGGCTCGCGCGGCGTGCCGGCTGGCCAGGCGGCGGCCTGGAGGCGATGCAGCGCCTGGAGGTAACGGGCTTCGTTCATGGCGGGCACTCTTGTCGTTCTTGTTGCGCTGCATCTTAAAAAGCCGGGGAGAGCGAAAGAACTGACGCCTATTCATCGATATCCATGAACGCTATGCATGATTATTCCGGTAGGGATCGCTGCTAGGCTGGAGCGGCTGGGGATAGAGGGTGATCGGCATGAATCAAGCACATGAATGGTCGACGCTCGGTCGTCTGGACCTGAACCTGTTCCGCGTCTTCGAGGTGGTCTACCGCGAGCGCAACCTGACCCGCGCGGCGGACGTCCTGCACCTGAGCCAGTCGGCGGTCAGCCACGCCCTGGCGCGCCTGCGCGAGCAGATCGGCGACCCGCTGTTCGTCCGCCACGGCCGCGGCGTGGCGCCGACACCGCTGGCCGAGCAACTGGCGCCGGACATCCAGCATGCCCTCAACGGCCTGCGCCGCAGCGTGATCCGCCGCCAGGACTTCGACCCGCAGCGCGACCCGCGCACCTTCCACCTGAACATGCCCGAACAACTGGAGCCGGTGGTGCTGCCGAGCATTCTCGACCACCTGCAGCGCGTCGCCCCGCAGACCAGCGTGCGCAGCAGCAGCGTGCACTGGGCGGAACTGAAACAGGAACTGGCCGCCGGCCGCATCGACTTCGCCATCGAAATCGCCCGCCCCACCGACGCCACCCTGCGCCACCGGCAACTGTGGCGCGACGACCTGTGCGTGATGGCCGGCCCGGCCTTCGCCGGCGAACTGACGGCAGAGCGCTACCTGGCCGCCGAACACGTCGCCGTCACCTCGCGACGCCGCGGCATCTGCATAGAAGACTTGGCGCTCGGCCAACTGGGCCTGACCCGCCAGGTGCGCCAGCATTGCCAACACTACCTGTCGGCCGCGCTGCTGGTGTCGCAAAGCGATTGCCTGCTGACCATGGCCAGGCACTACGCCGAACTGCTCAACCGCGGCCTGGGCAACCGCCTGCTGCCAATGCCCCTGGAACTGCCGCCGGTGACGCTGAACCTCTACTGGTCACGGCACGCCGATGGCGAGGCCGGGAACCAGTGGCTGCGCGGGCAGTTGATGGAGGTGGTGAAGCGGATGCGTTGAGGCCGGTGGCTATGCCTAAAGCCATTTCCCGCTGACCAGCATGCTGCCGATCAGCGCCAACCACAGCGTGGCCGGGACGTTGAGCAACTGCAGCCAATGAAGCGCCCTGGGGCCGCGGAACGACCAGAAGGACGAGGCTATCAGGGCCAGGGGGAGCAACTGCAGCCAGGCGAACAGTTGCCCATTCACCTCCCGATGCTAACCGCCGAACCCGATGACGAGCGCGAGCGAAAACAGCAACAGCGCGCACGCCCCATGGGCAGACGAAATCAGCTGCAAGGCCATCGGGGTGCCGGCAGGCGCGGTCTTGAAATACCAGTAGCTCGTCGAAAGCAGGATGAGAACGCAGAGCACTTCCATGGCCTTGCCTCGTGGCGGGGGAGGGATGGAGCACAGTGTGTAATTACAGGCCCGGCAACAAAAAGCCCCCGACGAGGCGAGGGCTTCCGGAAGCGGCGCAGCACTTACTGCAGCAGCACCAGGTCGATGCCTTCGGGCTTCAGCTTGAGCAGCAGCACGTCGTAGTAGAACGCCAGCGCACCGAAACCTACGCAGAACACCAGCATGCTCAAGGTGCCGCCAACCATGCCGTCGCGGTCGGCGATGGCGAACAGGCCGAAGATGAAGCCGAACAGGAACAGCCCGGAAAGGAGCTTGCAGACCAGCCGTACCAGGCCGCGGAAGGTGTAGAGCAGGTGGAATAGAACGGTTTTGATGGCGCGCATGGCGACCTCCGTGTCGTTGATGAAAGCGAGCGCCGAGTCCATCGGCTGAATGGGGGGATTATGCCAGAGCTGGCGGCGGTGTCGCTGCCCTAGGCTGTGCCATAAGGGAATACTCCCCCTTTTTCGCTTTCAAACCGTGGTATTCACCCCGGTCCCGCTGGTGCTGCTGCCGGAGTCCGTCAGCGCCTCGGAGTACGCCGCATAGGCCGTCGCCACCGCAGCGCTGGCAGTCGCAACCCGCGCCCGGGCTGCTTGCTCCTGCATCTGGCGGGCCTGCTTCTCCTCCTCGGTCTGGTTGCCGCCGCTCTGGCTGACCTTGGCAAGTTCCTGTTCGGCTTCCTGCAGCTCCTTTTGCGCCTGTTCCACGGCTTCCTTGAGCTTCTCCAGTGTGCTGTCCGAGGTGCTGCTGGAACTGCTGCCGCTTTCCCCGGCGCCACTCGCGCCACCGGCCCCGCCAGCACCTTGCGCCGAACCGCTCGTACTGGTTTGGGAGGTGCTCGTTGCACTAGAGGTGGTGTTGCCGTCGTCACTCGTCGACGAGGTAGCGGTGGATGAACTTGAGGATGTGGTGAAGCGGAGATTCATGTTGCTGACGGACGAGATGCTGGACATCGGAAGGCTCCGGATCGTGATGGATACCCGACATGGCGGCCTTCGCGGAGAAACCTTTAGTGGGGTTTGTTAGCGGCTTGGTATCGATCTGGATACTTCGTTCGGGAATGGCACGGAAGGCGGAAAAGATTGGGGTATAGAAAATAAACTAGTTCTTTTTCGCTTTATCACTGTCGGAGGTCTGTGTCTTCTCGAAGTGAAAGTCGAGTGGCAGTATCGTCTGGTCGTGTTACGAATCTGATCATTAATATAAACTCGAAGGTAACGTTAACTACTATGACTCCTAGTATGGTTGCGAGAATGGTTTTCCCGTTTGCATTGAAAAGGTAGAAGAGGGCTAGCATTGCGTACATGTTGAATGAGTTGCTCCAGCCGTGTCGGACATACCAGTCGACTTGTTCGCCGTAGCCATGTATTTGATCAGGAATAGTATGTTTTAGTAGTCTGTAAATCATGGAGGTTATAAAGAACGGTACGATAAAGGTCGGAGCGGTTATTGCCAGTGAAAGAGCTGCTAGTTTTAAGATGTCGAGCTCTAAGAAGAGGGATGGATTGTGTATGTGCCAGAAGAGAAAGCCCGGAGCTAAGAATGAAAATACAAATATCGCTGTGTAGAGAAAGAAATTCGGAGTTAGTCGTTGCAGGCTTTCAATTTCCATTTAGCTGCCCTAGGTTGTATTGATGGATAAGAAGTGATGGTTGTTCCTAATATAAAGCTGATTAATTGGATCGGGGGAGTATAGAAAATAAATCTATTCCCTCTTCGCCACCTTTTCAAACGGTTGCTATGCTTTCTCCGGTTTGAAGTTGCTCTATGAGTTCGCCTTTGCTGTGATTTTCAATCTCGAGTGCTGCTCTTTCTGTTTTTAGTTTTTCTAAGAGATAGTTGTTTTTTAGTTCGAACTCGTCAAGTATGGTATACCAATTTTTGACGTACCTTCTCATTCTCGGGTCATCGGAGACAAGTCCCATGTCGCCTTTATGGATGTGATTGCCTAATCGGCTATCAATCTCAGAGTCTTGATCAGATATTTTTCTACCAACAAGTATTAGCTCAACAGTCATATAGCCGCTGGTGAACTCTGAAAATTTCTTGATAATTCCCGCATAGTCATCAAGCTGCCGTAAATGTTTGACGTTAAGAGATATGCTCGGTCTTTTAATTTCAATAATCACGCATCTGTAATAGTGCTTCCCGTAAGAATCTAGAGCCGGGATTTTTCGCGCCAAGAACAGGTCGGGCTGTCTTTGTGACGTTGAGAGTTCACTGGAGTCCTCCTCATCGAGATCTTCTTCGTTGATGGAGTTTATCCCCTTAACCTTGTTGCGCAATTCTTTAGATAGGTTGGTAAATGTTTCCTCCTCAGCCCCTAGGATTTCGTAGGCTGGGCCAAAGAGCCAAGTATTGTTTTCAATTATTTTTTGAAGATCTGGTGTTTCTAAGACTTCAAGATAATGCTTGTTCATTATCTCGCGCATTTGGTAAATGGCTATTTGTCGCTTATGTATTATTTCAATGGTTGATATGATGTTTTCGAGTTTGATGGACTTTAGTTGCCTAGCGAGTGTCTCGGTCGAGTTTTTATCTAGATCGAGGGTGCTTTCTAGAATATCAAGAAGGGCATCGTTCTCATTTGAGACTAGAAGCCTATCTATTAGGCGGATTAGTATCTTCTTCTGCTTCTTCTGGAGCGTGTTAAATACGGATGGATCGGCTAGATATATGCTCTTTACGGTACTTCGGACCTTAGAGTTTCGCCAGCGAGCTTCTTCCGCAGTTAATGCGGAGTAGTCAGGGAATACACCTTCTTCCTCAAATTTATCAATTTGGGTGTCAACAAATTTTTTCAGGAAATCATCATATATTTTCTGTGTTATTGCGTTGAGTTCTCTTTGAAGTGATCTCCAGGCTTTGCAGTTGGGGTCGAATGAGCTGGTTAAGAGCCCCTCTGGACTCTCCTCAAATTCATTTGCCCAACTAGAAATTAAATAGACGCTTGTGAAGAAGTTGGGCTTGTTGTTTAGGCTGCTTAGCTCTTTGTGAATGGTTGCTCCGCTCTCAGCCATTAAATAAGTGTACGATTTCTCCGAACTAGGTTTGTCAATCCAACGAATTATTTTGACTGTGAATGTTTGGTCGGAGATTTTTATTTCATGTTCGCTGAGTTCGTGTTGAGGAATCTGAATTGAGTTGCCGTTTAAAAGTAGCTGCTTGTCTTTGTTTAGTGCTAGATACCAGCCAAACTCAATGGACAGTAGCTTCTCTAATTCAGGCTCGTCAGGAATGTTCTTAGTGAAGTTTCGAAGTTCTACACACGTTCCGTGTTGCGCAGTGGACAAGGCTGCGTGCTGCTGCTCTTTCGGAAGTCCCTGTACATCATAGTGTGCAAGGTTTGCTGAATTGACGATGATAACAGCATCCTCGCCCTGTTCAGTCCGAGTGAACCAGCGCGCCTCGCTACATAAAACATGAAAAGCGAGTCGACCTCTTCCATGGGAGCCATGGAGGCTGACTCTACCTACCTTTGACGAGTCATTGAATTTCCCAAAGCTGTTCTCGGTATCCCGGAAGTCAATTCCAGTCCCAGTGTCTAGGACGGCAACGTACTCTAATCCATCGGCCTCGGTTAGAGTGAAATTAATACTGACCTGATCTGCTCTGGCATCGAAACCGTTCCAGGCTAGTTCAAATATAGGTTGCCAAGGCTCTATTTTTTTAAAGTGCTTTCTGATCCCCTGGCTTGTGATGTTGGTAGAGGCTGAGAATTTATAATTTAACATTGCCATCCCTGTGCTTGAGTTTGGTTGGGAAAAGGAGGCAGATTTATTTTTTCTACCTTCACCCCTTCAATTGTCGCAAGGTTGCATAACTCAAGTACCTTGTTTAAATCCATCACCATCCGGCCTCGTCTGCCCAACCTCAGGCGCCACCTGCCCGCTTGCCAACCAAAGCGCGTACTGCGGATACAAACGCACCAGCGCTTCCACTTCCTGGGTGCTGATGCGGGTTCGCTTGTCGTAGCGGACCGTTCGCCAGCGGGTGCCGCTGATCTCGGTGCGCTTCACCAGTTCGTCCAGGCCTGTCCTGTCGACAAGCGCTCTCACTCGGTCGTCTATCGAATCCATGTGAAATGGTATTTTACATTTGTAATATACAAATACCTCTGTACTTTTCGTATATTACAAAACGGGTGAGGTAAGCCTTCTGGGTTGAGGAGCCCGGCGCCGCTGAATCACGCCCGAATAGTGCAGCAAAAAGCCATGGAGATGGAAGAACGCCCACAAGGGGGAGTGCTATGAACCAACCAGACCTGAATCTCGACCTGTGCACCATCGAAGCCTTTGGTGGGATGTGTGTTTTGCCTGATGAGGTGGTAGCCGAGTGGATCGAGGCTGGGGTGTTGCCGAGCCGGACTATCGCTGGCATTCGCTTGGTCGATTTGGGACGGCTGAACGCCGAACGCTTCAACGACAAGGTTTGCCGGCCAAGTGAAAGTGTTGATTAGCAAGCAGCGCTAATCGGCGTCTGTCAGGAAGTGGTGTGGAAGGAGGTTCTGATGGCCAGAAAGTTTTCTGAGCTCAAGGCTAAGATGTCGCAGCAAGCTCAGGCCCGCGTTGAGGCCAAAGCCAAGGCCTTGTTGGACGAAATGTCGTCGACGGACCAGCCAGAGCAGGAATCGCAGGCACAAAAAAGGCACTTGCGTGAGTCGCCAAGTGCCTGATCTGTCTGTTTGGTGGGCCGGGGTAATCTGAAACGATAGTCTATCTTTATGAAAAATATGAGAAAAACTCGGTTTGATATTTGTCTGGAATACCATTTGGAATACCGGGCGGCTGGATTTGAACTCAGGATGTCGGGGCGCTGAGAAGATCCATGGCTTGGCATTTAGGTGTCAGGCTCGAAAATCGCTCAGACTGACCTCGGGCTCAGCATCTCATGCTTGGCTACGGCGGCATCGATGGCCTCTTGGGCTACACGCATTCGGCGTTCTGCAAGAGTTGTTGCGGCTGCTTCGTCTTCGTGGGATAGCTCTGGCAGTTCTTCTTTTAGAAAGGTTTCCCACCGCGCGAGCTGCTTCATGCAGTGGTGCAGCTGCTTTCTGGTCTCATCAATCCGAACTTTGTCCAGCTCCTGCGTAAGCTTGCGCGCATTGCGTGTGACTTTGGCCATTTGAGCGTCGCGACGCATCCCCTCTTTCTGTTCTGCGGCTGCCTGGGCGGCGACTTCGATCAAGCGCTGAATCAGCGCTGTTTCAGTTGTTTTGTGCCCTTTGGCGAGGCTCTTGAGTGTGGTCTTGGTTTCGAGCGGGAGCGTGAAGGAGCAGGTCTTTCTGCCGCCTTTGGCTAATCGATACCGCCTTTGTCTGACGGCATTTCTCAATCGCTCGATGAGCTTTACACCTTCAGCCTCGGATTCGAGGGCATGGATCGATCTGATCAGATGGCTGAATCCACTGTCGGCAAGGAAGCTGATCTTGCCTTGAAGCGACGGAGAGCACCGGCTCGATAGGTAACTTGCAGCCCATTGCCACTCTCCTCTGTCCTTCTCGTTCAGCCAGCCTGGTGCTGCTTCGGCCTCGCTCATTTTCGAGTTTCCTTCTCTGTCGCCTTATTCAGAGTGCGATCACTCGCCCCACCACTGGCGGGTGTTACAGGGCCTGATGGTAGGTCTGTTGATCAGAATTTTGTAAGTGTTAGCAGTCATGTTATCAGCGCTATTACAAGATTCGTTAACAGATACGTTACATGAAATTGATAAACTGATTTTATAGGGTATAAAACGTGATCTAAATGTTAAGTTTTAGGTGGATAAAATGGCTAGTCTTCTAGTTTTTTATGAAGACCTAGAGGTTGGTGCAGAGTCTAGGTTTTTCCTGCAAGCCCTGATATGCCGAGAGCAGGCACTCTTGACCGCCTCGTTCAAGGTCAAACCGGTTGCGAGACTCCTCTGCTTGACGGATAGGTTGGTCAGAGACGCAGTGCGGGAGTTAGCCGAAGCTGGGCTGTTGGTGGCCAAAAAACAGGCTGACAAGGTGGGTCGCCCGGGGCAGGAATATGAGGCGTCGCAATACCTCCTCGATCTGCTTGCCCAGCCAAGAGGTAGTTCGCTTACTCATCGGGACCTGGTCCTGCGTCTCTTTAGTGAGCCGGAGATTTATGCCGAGGGACCTCGGCCTGAAACAGATACCGGGAGCGAAAAGGTTGCGCGCAAACAGGTACGCAAGGACGGGCGGCCGGCAGCACCTGGGGCCAGTGGACGCCTGGGGGCAGCCACGAGAGTGCTTTTGGCTGCCCTTTTAACCTTTGCCGATCAGTGCGGGGTTGTGGCCGGGGTGGGGGAGGCGAAGCTTCGTGCTATGACGGGCCTGAGTCCGATTGCGCTCAAACATCAGGTGAGGCGACTAGTCAGCCTGGGCTTCATACGTGGTCATGTACCGGGCGTATCCAATGGCTTCTTCGTTGGGGCCAGAGTTCCCAGTACCTACTACCTGAGCCTCGACCACCCGCAGCTAGGTGAGCAGAGCCTCCGCCGCGCCTTGTTGGTTTATGCAGAAGATGGACTATCCCGCAACGAAAGGTTGACCAACAGGCTGCCGTTTGATGTAGCAGGGGCTCTTCTCTCTCTGGGGCCTGCTGCGCTGGATGTCCTTTATCACAAGCTGGCCAGGTACACGTCGCATCTGCTTTCCCTGACCTGGGGAGGGCCGGGCGAAAGGTACGGCGAAGTTCCTGCATCGCTGGCGGGCATGATCGGTCGAGAGTTAGCGCAACTGAAGGTCGGGAAGCCGGAGCAGAACGAGGCTGGCTATTACTGGCCCAAAGTGCTCGATCACTTTTTTGAGGTTGCGTTCGACTGGTCCGAGCGCTTGAAGCAGAAGCTCAATGGCAAGGCGTGGCCGGGGTACCAGCCCCAGTTGGTTAGACTGATACCAGCGCCGGAGTCAGAAGAGGGGAATGATAGCTTGATGATCGTTTCCCTGATCGTCTACCCGGCTCCCGAGAATCAGAAAGGCTGCATTGTGTACAAAGATGTCCCTGGCGGATTTCTTCGTGAGTTCGACAGCGAGGCTGACCTGGATGTGTGGAACCGCTATGAGTTTGGCTTGCTAACCGAGTAGGTGCCCGACCCTTCGAGTTATTTCTTACCGCCCCTGCAGATCCTCTGAACGAATACGAGGAGCCCGTTCATGAGGATCATTCGATTGAAAGAAGTTATCGACTCGACCGGCTTGGCCCGGTCGACCATCTACAAATACATCAAGGAAGGCACCTTCCCGAAGCCGGTATCACTGGGCGACCGCTGCGTCGGCTGGGTAGATAGCGAGGTGCATGACTGGATCCTGGCAAGGATCGAAGAGCGTGACCTTGCGGAGCAGGGGGCTGCGGTGCGCTCAACCGGTCACCTGAGTGTCGCCAGCTAGAACTGACCATCTGCGCCATGGCTGGCTACGGCTGGTCATGGCGCTTATGCCGTGTGGGGCGGTATGTCCTCTGTGGGGAGCCTCTAGCGAACTGAGCAATACCTGCTCCTCATTGCTCGGTTCGTTGGGAGTCGGAGGTTGGATTGATGGCGTGTGTCAGGGCCGTTGCTCGATGGTTTATTACCGGAGTAGGCACCCTGGAGAAATTCGCGGTGTGGCCGTGAGAAAACATCCCGCGATCACGGCGTAGCCGAGAGCGTCAATTGCGGCACGGGTATTATGCTTTTACTTGCTCTTCCTACCCGTAGGGTTCTGGCTATCTGACACCGTGTGAGCACTGTCTGAGCTATCGAGTAGGGTTCGCAGGGTTGCTGAGGCATGAGCTGCAAGCACTGACCCCAGGTTGCCCAGCCGAGAGGGGACAGGTACCAGTACGGGGTATCGGTAGAAAAATCCACAGATGAAACATGTGTATGAACCTCAACCAGGAGTCATAACCATGCTTCACCAGCTCGATACAGCCAGTCACCACCTGCTTCGTCATCCCGGCAACACCAACCTCCATCTGTATCGCCAGCCGACGTACCGTGGCCTACCCCTGATGATCGACAAGGGGCCATTCGTTGAGGAGTATCTATCTCGTCTCCTGCGGGTTATCCAGCGGGCGCTCACTCAGTATCCGAGGGTCATGGCATTCAGGGTGGACCTAAACCTGCCGAGGGATATCGATCCCTCTGAATACGCTGACGCCAACAAGGTCATCAGCAGGTTTATTGCGTCATTCAGCGCCAAGATCGAATACCACCGCAGTCAGCTACGTGAAGAAAAGAAGGATGCTCGGGATTGCAGGGTGCGCTATGCCTGGGCAAGGGAGGTTGGGATGGGGGGAAGGCCGCACTACCATCTGGTATTCCTGCTCAATCGCGATGCCTATCACAGGCCGGGTAGGGTGCAATCTACGAGGCGAAATCTCGTTGCGCGTCTGCAGGAAGCTTGGGCCAGTGCCTTGCAGCTTTCGGTCGATCAGGTCGATGGGCTGGTACATATCACGGACAATGCCACGTATCGAATCTACCAGAACGTCCCCGACGGCAAGCTGGATGAACTGCCGGAGTTGTTCCGCCGTGCAAGCTACCTGTGCAAGGCTGCTACGAAGTCCTACGGGAGTCGCCTGCGCGGATTCGACACCAGCAAGGGGTAGTCGGCTGCTGTTTGATTAGCGGCAATGCTCGTGTCCGACGAGCGCGTGGATCTCTTTCACCTGCGCTCTGCTCCTTCATTTATCATCCCTTCAATTTGCATGGACGGCAGGCCTCTGCGCCTGCCTTTGCCGCTTTTTCGCAGTAGCGACCCGGATAGCCTCATCTCATGAACGCCGTAGAAATCGAACAAGCCATCACCGACCTGGCAAGTCAGCCGTTTGATCAGGTTGAGTTTCCCTATGCCTTCCTGCAGGCCTTCGGCAACAAGGAAACCACTCTCAAGCGCCTGCGCTCGGGGGTAACCAACAAGTCCGATCTGGGTGGCGTGCTGCAAACCAGCAATATCCACCTGGCGGTGTGTGGGGCCGGCAAGGTCACTGAGACGCTGGCTGCCCTCAAAGCTAGCCCGGCCACAGCTCGGGCCAAGGTCAAGTACGTGCTCGCTACTGATGGCGAGACACTGGAGGCCGAGGAGCTAGAAAGCGGCGAAACCGTCGCCTGCGCCTATCCGGACTTCCCTGATCACTTTGGCTTCTTCCTGCAGTTGGCGGGCATTTCCACGGTCAAGCAGATCCGCGAGAACTCCTTCGATATCCGCGCCACCAGCCGTCTGAACCGGCTCTATGTGGAGCTGCTCAAGGACAACCCGACCTGGGGCACCGCCGAGCGCCGCCATGAAATGAACCACTTCATGGCACGGCTGATCTTCTGCTTCTTCGCAGAAGACACCGACATCTTCAACGGAACTGGCTTGTTTACCGACACTCTCGCGCAAATGAGTGGCCGGGATGCTGCCAACCTGCATGAGGTGATGGGCGAGATATTCCGCGCCATGAATACCCCGATTGCTCAACGGGCTTCGGCAAACCTGCCGCGCTGGGCTGACACTTTCCCCTACGTCAACGGCGGACTGTTCTCTGGTGAGCCAGACGTGCCGCGCTTTTCCAGGATTGCCCGCAGCTACCTGCTGCATATTGGCGCGTTGGATTGGAAGCAGATCAATCCCGACATTTTCGGCTCCATGATCCAGGCCGTGGCCGACGATGAAGAACGCGGTGCCCTGGGTATGCACTACACCAGCGTGCCTAATATCCTCAAGGTATTGAACCCGCTGTTTCTCGATGAGCTACGCGCCAAGCTGAAAGAGGCTGGCGACAACCCGCGCACGCTGCTCAACCTACGTAAGCGCTTGGCGCGCATTCGTGTATTCGACCCGGCCTGCGGTTCAGGCAACTTCCTGGTCATCGCCTACAAACAACTGCGTGAGATTGAAAACGCACTCAATGAGCGCCGTGGCGAGCCGGGACGAAAAAGCGACATTCCTCTGACTAATTTTCGAGGTATCGAACTGCGGGACTTCTCGGCAGAAATCGCACGCCTGGCCTTGATCATTGCTGAGTATCAGTGCGATGTGCTGTACCGAGGGCAGAAGGAAGCTCTTCTAGAGTTCTTGCCATTGAGCAATCAGAACTGGATCACCTGCGGGAATGCTCTACAACTGGACTGGCTCAGTGTGTGCCCTCCCACCGGAACCAGCGTCAAGCTACATGCTGACGACCTATTTGGCAGCCCATTGGATCAAGCCCAGATTGATTTCGAGAATGAAGGTGGAGAAACGTATCTCTGTGGTAATCCGCCTTATCGTGGGAGCAAATGGCAAAGCGAGGAACAAAAGGCTGACTTAGCAAAAGCCTGGCGTAAGCATCCCAAGTTAGCCAAGACCACCGATTATGTAACGGGTTGGTTCGCCCGCTTCCTGGACTATGCCGATCAAGAACCATCCGCTGTAGCTGCCTTTGTAGCGACCAACAGCGTTTGCCAAGGACAGCAAGCGACAGAGGTGTGGCCGGCAGCATTTGAGCGTGGTTGTGAGATTCGCTTTGCTCACACCTCATTCAAGTGGGCTAACTTGGCCAGCAACAATGCTGGTGTCACGGTTGTTATCGTCGGTCTGAGCAAAAAATCGCCTGCTTCAAAGACGATTTACCAAGACGACTTAGTCAAACAGTGCTCCGCAATCGGCCCCTATCTAGTACCGGACAGTTTGGCGTATGTGCAGAAAGCCAACCTACCAATCGGCGAGCAATCGATTATGCTCTTCGGAAATATGCCACGCGATGGCGGGCACTTGTTCTTGGATAGTGATTTAGCAGAAAAGATCGCCAAGGAAGACTCGATTGCTCAGCATTTTATTAAGCACTTCGTTGGTTCGGATGAACTGATTAATGGGCGGCAGCGCTATTGCCTGTGGATTGAAGATGCTGAAGTTGAAGCGGCAGTTAAAAGCGAATTTATAGCGCAGAGGCTGCGATTGGTCGCGGAGAACCGAAATCAGTCGAACGCCGAATCAACTAGACAGTTTTCAAAACAGCCACATCGCTTTGTCCAAATTGCTGGCAGAACGAAAAAAACAGCCATCGTGGTGCCGAGGGTATCGTCAGAAAATAGACCTTACTTGCCAGTCGACTACCTCACGTCAAATTACGTCGTAGGTGACCGAAACTTTGCCCTTTATGATGCACCTTTGTGGAATATGTCGCTTATCGCTTCGCGCTTACATTGGGTTTGGATAGCCAGCGTTTGTGTCCGTCTTGAGATGCGCTTTTCCTATTCTAATACCCTAGGCTGGAACACATTCCCCGTGCCGCCTCTGACCGAGAAAAACAAAGCCGACCTCACCCGCTGCGCCGAAGACATTCTTCTGGCACGCGAAGCTCACTTCCCGGCCACGATTGCAGATCTCTACGACCCGGAGACCATGCCGGACAATCTGCGTGCAGCACACGAGCGCAACGACGAAATGCTGGAGCGCATCTATATAGGTCGTTGCTTCAAGAACGATACCGAACGCCTGGAGAAGCTGTTCGAGCTGTATACCAAGATGACGGCCAGCCAGAAACCACGGAAGGCCAAGTAATGAGTGACCTTATCCTTATCAAACACATGGGCATGAAGCCCTGACTGGTAGCGTAGACATGACTCAAACCGTTCCCTCCGTTTCCGTTTCCTATGCCCAGAGCGGACGATCCACCAAGGCCAATGAGCTGGGCATGCGCCCTATGCAGGAGCGTGCCTATGAGCGACGCGGCGAACAGTACCTGCTGATTAAATCGCCCCCCGCGTCCGGTAAAAGCCGAGCCTTGATGTTTATCGCCCTGGACAAACTGGCCCATCAGGGCATCAAGCAAGCCATTATCGTGGTGCCGGAAAAGTCCATTGGATCGAGCTTCCACGACGAACCCCTTAGCCGCTATGGCTTCTGGGCCGACTGGCATGTAGAGCCTCGCTGGAATCTGTGTGATGCACCAGGCACTGACGATGGCGGCAAGGTCAATGCGGTGGGCGCATTCCTGGAAAGCAGCGACCAGGTACTGGTCTGTACCCATGCCACGTTCCGTTTCGCAGTGGATAAATTTGGTGTGGCGGCCTTCGATGACCGGCTGATCGCCGTGGATGAGTTCCACCACGTTTCCGCCAATCCGGACAATAAACTGGGCACTCACCTGGGCCAATTCATCGCTCGCGACAAGGTGCACATCGTCGCCATGACCGGCTCCTATTTCCGAGGTGATGCCGAGGCCGTACTGGCGCCGACCGATGAAGCTCGCTTCGATACCGTGACTTACACCTACTACGAACAGCTCAACGGCTACGAGCACCTGAAGAAGCTAGACATTGGTTACTACTTCTACTCGGGCGCATACTCCGACGACATCCTGAAGGTGCTCGACCATAGCGAAAAAACCATCCTCCACATCCCGAACGTGAACTCCCGCGAGAGCACCAAAGACAAGATCCGGGAGGTCGAGCACATCATCGAAGAGCTCGGTGAGTGGCAAGGCACCGACCCGGTGACAGGCTTCCAACTTGTGAAGACCGCCAATGGACGCTTACTCCGTATTGCCGACCTGGTGGATGATGACCCGGCCAAGCGCGACAAAGTCGCGGCAGCCTTGAAAGACCCGACCCAGAAGAACAACCGCGACCATGTCGACATCATCATCGCTCTGGGCATGGCCAAAGAGGGCTTCGACTGGATCTGGTGTGAGCATGCACTCACAGTGGGCTACCGCTCCAGCCTGACAGAGATTGTGCAGATCATCGGCCGAGCAACCCGCGATGCTCCCGGTAAGGCACGGGCGCGCTTCACCAACCTGATCGCCGAGCCAGATGCCAGCGAGAAGGTGGTGGCCGAGGCCGTGAACGACACACTCAAGGCAATTGCCGCCAGCCTCTTGATGGAACAGGTTCTGGCACCGCGCTTCGAGTTCAAGCCGAAGACCCCCACCAGTGGGCCTCAGGAAGGCTTTGACTACGGAGACGCAGGCTATCAGCCGGACAAGTGCAATGTTGGCTTCAACCACGAAACCGGCCATCTACAGATCGAAATCAAGGGCCTGGCTGAACCCAAGAGCCCTGAAGCCAATCGCATCTGCCAGGAAGACCTGAACGAGGTCATTGCCAGCTTCGTACAGGACAAAACCAACATCGAGCGCGGCCTGTTCGATGATGAGTTGGTGCCCGAGGAGCTGACCCAGCTGCGTATGGGCAAGATCATCCGCGACAAGTATCCCGAACTGGATGCCGAGGATCAGGAGGCCGTTCGCCAACACGCCATTGCTGCCCTGAACCTGACCCAGCAAGCCAAGCAGCTGGTATTAGGTGATGATCCGCAAAGTACGCTTAATGGGGGGAATGGCACCCCCAGCACGGCTCTGATTGATGGCGTGCGCAAGTTTGCAATGGATGTGCGGGAGCTGGATATCGACTTGATCGACCGGATCAATCCGTTCAGCGAGGCATACGCGATCCTGGCCAAGACCATGAGCGAGGAAAGCCTCAAGCAGGTTGCGGCGGTGATTGGTGCCAAGCGCACTCGACTGACGCCTGAAGAAGCCAAAGATCTTGCCGTGCGGGCAGTAAAATTCAAGAAGGATCATGGCCGGGTGCCTTCCCTGACCGCTCAAGACCCTTGGGAGCGGAGCATGGCGGAAGGCGCTGCAGCCTTTATGCGTTTCAAGAAAGAGGGCCGATATGGCTAACGAATTCGATCTGGATGAGCTGGAAGCGGAGCTTTCCGATTTCGCCACTTCAGACAAGAAGGTCGGTCGCACTCCTCGCGAGGAGCGCATCATCGCCGGCTTCGAGGATATCCAACGCTTCGTTGAGCTGCACGGCCGCGCGCCGCGCCACGGCGACGATAAGGATATCTTCGAGCGCCTGTATGCCGTGCGTCTGGATCGCCTGCGCGAACAGGAAGAATGCCGCGTGCTGCTGCAACCAATGGACCATCAGGGCCTGCTGAATGCCATCGAGGTACGGGAGCCGCAAGGTGACTACTCCATGACGGACGATGAGCTGTTGGCGGAGTTGGCTGGGGACGATGATGGTGCTGACATCCAGAATCTTCGCCACGTTCGCAGCAATGCTGAGAAGCGTGAGGCAGAGGAGATTGCCCAGCGCGATCGTTGCGAGGACTTCGAGCGCTTCCAGCCGCTTTTTGAGCTGGTACAGCGTGAGCTGCAGTCAGGCAGCCGTGTGACTCGCACCTTCATCCGGGATGCCAGCATCGAGGAAGGACAGTTCTTTATCCTTGGCGGACAGACGGTTTATGTGGCTGAAGTCGGTGAGCCCATTAAGGCTCCGAATGGTGAGAGCGATGCTCGGCTGAGGGTGATCTACTCCAACGGCACAGAGAGCAATCTACTGCGAAGATCCTTGCAGCGTGCACTGTACAAGGATGATGCCGGCCGTCGTATTACCGATGCGGATGCAGGCCCATTGTTTGGCGAAACGCTGGATCCCGACGACATCGAGAGTGGCACCATTTACGTGCTTCGCAGCCACTCAACGCATCCCTTCGTGGCCGAGCATCGCGATCTGATCCACAAAATCGGCGTCACGGGCGGCAAGGTGGAAACCCGCATCGCCGGTGCTGACAAGGACGCCACCTACCTACTGGCGGAAGTTGAGGTTGTGGCGACCTACAAGCTGCACAACATCAATCGCGCACGGATGGAAAACTTATTCCACCGGCTGTTCAGCCCTGCCCAAATAGAGCTGACCATCCCCGACCGCTTTGGCAACCCGGTCAAGCCCAGGGAGTGGTTCCTGGTGCCGCTGCACGTGATTGACGAAGCAGTGGAGCGTATTCGTGATGGCTCAATCACTGGCGTGGCGTACGACCCGCAATCAGCTCGACTCATCACGCAGGGATAGCTGTGCTACAGGGCGCGAGGCCAATAAACCGCGCGCCTTATCCTCTGTTGAGGTTTGTTTGGGTAAGATCCGGCAGATTCAGGATCGCCGAAGGTTAAGAAATGGACTTCACCCCCATCATCGCCCAGGTCTGGAGTACCGTCAGTTGGCTAATCCCGCTGATGCTGCTGATTGGCCTACTCAAGTCGCCCTGGGCCAAGGGCCATATTGGCGAGCTCCTGGTACGCCTGTTCGCTCACTGGCAACTGGACAAGCAAATCTACCGTGGCCTGCACAACGTCACCCTGAACACTCCAGACGGCACCACCCAAATCGACCACGTATTCCTCTCGCCCTACGGCATCTTCGTGCTAGAAACGAAGAACATGAGCGGCTGGATCTTCGGCAGCGAGAAGCAGGCGCAGTGGACGCAGAAGCTCTACAAACGCACTTTCAAATTCCAGAATCCGCTGCGGCAGAACTACAAGCATCTCAAAGCGCTTGAAGCCACTCTGGGCGTCAGCCCTGAGTACCTGCACTCGGTGATTACCTTTGTCGGCGGCAGCACGTTCAAAACCGAGGTGCCGGCCAACGTGACCCAGGGAATTGGTTTTATCCGCTACATCAAGTCGTTTCAGCAGCCGATATTCAGCCAGACTGAAGTCGAAACCATGGTGCAGGCCCTGCAAACTGGCCGCCGCGCCCCCACTCTCGCCACCCACCGCGAGCACGTGCACAACCTCAAGCGTCGGAGTGATCCAACAGCAGAGCGGAAATGCCCGAAATGTGGCAGCGTCCTGCTGATCCGCACTGTGAAGTCCGGCCCGAAAGCAGGGCAACAATTCTGGGGCTGTTCGGCGTTTCCCAAGTGTCGAGTGATGCAGAGTCTGTAATCGGCTGTTGAGTGTCCTAGCCGGCATCGCCTTCAGAACACCACGCCATTGCGCCATTTGAGGGCAAAAAAAGAGGGGGCTTGGGGCTCCCTCTGTTGGTAGTGCGGCCAATGCCGGTGAGTGAGATAGCAGCGGTGGTTCAGTGGTGTTGATTGATCCAGTGGAACTCAGGTCCGTTACTGCAGTAGGTAACCGGCAGGCTGATTGTCCTTATCAAAACAGAGGATGGTCTCGCAGTACCCGCCGATCTGATCGATGTTCGATTCAGCAACGGCAGGCAACCACTTACCAAGGTCTGCCACGGGTACCCTCTGGTTATTGATGTAGCACTCGTCATCCATGCGCGGATTGCACCAGGCGGATGTAACTTCCGGCCATTCAGATTGATCTGAGGGGCCAGACGATGGCGAGGCCCCAGCTTGAACTCCTCCTCTCTGTGCCTGCCACGCTACATAGCCGCCTTCATAGCGCCCATCGAACGTCGGCACCAGATGATCATCAGGGACGCCAATATCCAGATAGAACTGGTACAGGAGCGTACCTGCCTCGGCGTAGGACACCTGGCGCGAGGTATCGATGCGATAGGCGACCGCCTTACCGTCGGAACTGATACCGATGCGATACCAGATGGAGAGTAGGAAGAACCCATCCTGGTTCCACTCGCCCACGATGGCATTGCTAGTCCGGCACTTACCGCGCAGGCACGTACCGCTCACTTGGTTGCGATAACGCACATCCTGCTGGCGCTGAGCATCCCAGATGAGCACGTCGCGGGACATTTCTAGCCACGTGCACCGTAGCAGCGGCTTTCCGTCAGGGGCTTTCTGGGTAATGCATGGAATTGCTTCTGGGAGACCGCTAGTGGATGTCTCGTCGGGAATGGCGAGACTCGTCCACGTGTAGTCGACAGCGGCGCTGACGTTGACGCAGAAGGCTAGTAGCAGGATGCTGAGTATCCGTTTCATGAGGTAACTCCAGTCTGTGATTTCTTGCGAGAGCGAAAGGATCCGGCTGTTGAACGACCATTGGCGCAGCAGGGCTCGCCTGCTGTGAAACGAAACTCTTCGCTGTTGGTAGCTCTGGATTGAAGGGCTATTTCTTGTAGAGGACCTTGAGCCGCTTGTTCACGTAGTCCTTGATGATTTCGTAATCGGGGTTGTAGGTGGCGAGAGCGTGGCCGACACCTGCTGCAATGGTCAGTGCAGCCAGGGTGAGTGTCGCTGGTGCTGACATCACAGTGGCCGCCGCCCCAAGTGCTCCACCGCGCATAGCTGCACCTTTCAAATCGCTGATGACACGGCATTTCATTCCCGCGCTTTCGATCTTGGTTTCGACTAATTTGATGCCTTCCGTGAAATTGCCTCTGAGGCCGTTGATCTCGAAGGACGCTTTGCTGCGCACGAGACTTTCGATCTGCGCTTCGTTCAGTCCGGTGATGACGTGCATCTGTTCTGTGCTCCCTGCTTGGAGTTGGAGGAAAAGTTGAATATCGACCTTTTGGGTTGAGTCTCGGTTTGTGAAGTCCTTCATGTCAACAGGTTGATGCCCAACCATCCGAGTTGATCTGGAGGGGTGGCATGTCGAAAAGCGATTCAAAGCAGTTGGCGGAAGTCGTGGGCCAAGCGATTGCTCGTCAGCGAGTGCGTTGCAAGCTGAGTCAGGAACAGGTCGCGGAGCGCTTGGGGATTGGTAGTGAGGCCGTTTCACGCATCGAGCGTGGGGTCGTCATGCCCAATGTCGAACGTCTGATTGAACTGGCGGCTGTCTTCGGCTGTGAGACCGCCGACCTGCTGACCGAGGGAAGCTCGCGCCCAGAGGATCAGGCGCGTCGACTGCAGGGGCTGCTGTCCATGCTGAACTCGGACGATCGTGCGCTGGTGCTGGAGTTTGTGGAGCGTCTGGTGGCGCGCCTCAGCCGGGACTAAGGCCCTCCTGACTTTCTGCCGTCTCGTCGAACAAGGCGCCGCAGCGCAGGCACAGGCAGTCGAAGCCGGCGAAGTGAAACCGCGCGACATCCTCTGCCGCCTTTCGTGCCTCCGGGCAAGCGGGTACGACTGCTGCCAGACCGTTGAGAAGAGCGGCCTGGCCGCTCCCCTCATGTGGGCGCTGAGCGCCCTTGATTGCGCCATTGAGCAACCCGGCCAGCAGGGTCAGCCCTTTGGCTGCGTCCCGTGTCAGCACGGCGCTTGAGTCGCAGATCAAACACTGTCTGTTCATCGTCATGCTCCCTATTGAGTTGAGGCGGCCAGTGCATGCCTGGCGGCTCAGGGGTAGTGATTATTTCGGTGGTGCAGTGGCGGAATCTGCCGCGGCTGTTCCGGGTGCCAATGCGTTCACGAGGCGGCAGAAAATCCAGCACGCCAGCAGCACGGCGATCAGCAGGGGCGGAAAGCGCACCATCAGAAGCACCAGCAGCAGAAGGGCCAGGCAGCCCGCGAGGATGCCGGCGAACATGAACACGGCGGCAAAGATCCGTAGTAGCTTCATCGTCGTGTTCTCCTCACAGGTAGCCCTGTTCCGCCAGCGACACGCTGCCTTCACGACCCACGATGATGTGATCCAGCGTTCGCACCCCGATCAGACTCAGTGCCTCCTTCAGCTTGTGGGTTAGGTTGCGGTCTGCCTGGCTGGGTTCTGGATCCCCAGAGGGATGGTTGTGCACCAGAACCATTGCTGCGGCGTTGTGCTCCAGGGCTGCCTTGACGACCTCGCGTGGATAAACGCTGGCACCGTCGAGCGTGCCCCTGAACATTTCCTGGAAGGCGATTACCCGGTGACGGCTATCGAGGTGGAGTAGTGCAAAAACCTCATGCTCGTAATCGCCCAGCAGCGCCTGCAGGTGACTGAATACCGCCTTCGGTGAGGTCAGTGCTCGCCCCCGGCGCAGACGCAGATTCGCCAACTGCCGGGCCATCAGCAGGATGTCGGTTTCGGTGACTGGTGACTCCACTAGGTAGGTGCCTGTGGCGTCACTGGCCTTCAGCTTGTGCAAGCGCATGCTGGGCTCCTTGAGGGTTATCTGTCGGTGGGATGCCACGCTGGGCTCGTGCTGCCAGCTTCTCGGCCAGGCTGGCTTTCGCAGAGCGTTGGGGTGTGCTGCTGGCTGAAGAGGGGCTTTCCTCGACGGGGTAGAACTCCTCGGCGATGGCGCCAGCGTCTTCCTCGCTGTCCTCGAAGGCGCCATTGCCGAAGCCGCGTCGCGCCGCTTCATCCAAGGTGGTCTGATCGAAGCCTGCTGCTTGCCTCTGCGCATCGAGCTCATTGGTGGCCTGCAGTGCCTCCGTCATGTCCATACCGCCGCGTACCGTGAGGTCGACGTAGAAGATCGGCGTCCCATGGCTTTGCCGGGTGGACTTCCCGCGCAGGCGCAGTTCCAGCGGCAGACACGCCAGGCGGTTGCCCGAGATGGCCTGGAAGTAATGCAGGCGAGCTGCCAGGGTGCGGATGCTGTTGAAACCGGTGGTGCGGAACACGAAACTCCCCAACGGATCGTCATCGCCAATGACCACGTTCAGCCGACCGTAAGGTTTGCAGGCACCACCCTTGGCCAGCGGACATGCATCCGGTGAAGGACAGGGTAGTGATTGCATACCGTCCTGCGTGACGCGCTTGCAGGTCTCGCCATTACCCACGCACAGCGGCCGCCCGGACTGCCGGTCGAACAGGGTGTAGTCGGCGCGGAAGTTCAGCTCCGGTTCGTTGAACAGCAGACGTACCGGGATGCTGCGCAGCTTGTCGTCCTTGCCCTGACGCAGCTCGTCATTGAGCGGATGCAGCAGCCAGCCGTCCTTGCCTTGCACTTGGGAGGTAATGGTGAACTGGTCATCCTTCTCCGGCAGGCGCTTGCCGTTCTTCTCGACGACCTTGCCGATGGAGATGCGTCCGAGCACCGGCGGGGTGAGTGCGAGACCTTTGAGCATGGTGGTTCTCCTGAAAATGAAAAAAAGCCAGCCACGCAGCGCGAACTGCATGGACTGGCCAAGGGGGAAGGGGGGATGGAGGAGGAAATCAGCCGACCAGGAAACGCCGCGCACCGGGCTTCAGCAGCGGGTACTTGGCCTGCAGGTACGGCTTGTCCTGGAGCAGTTGCACGACATCGAGACCGACGCTGTCCTTGGCCTTGCGCCAGGAAACGTAGCCGCTGGAAAACTCCGCCCGGCTGGCATCGCCCATGGCCTGCTGCAGCATCTGCTTGAGCTCGGCCTCGCGCTTTTCCTTGTCGGCCATCGACTGCCGCAGGGCCTTCAGTTCGATATAGGCGGCGGTCAGTCCGGCGTGGTTACTGAAGTCGACGACTTGGCCGTTGTCCTCCGGGTAGAGGCAACGCAGAGCTGCCTCCGCGGACGCCGTACCATCGGCCGGCGGTGGCGTGTCAGTTTCCACGTACTGCCAGAACTTGCGCTCCAGCTCGATCAGGCGCGTGATCATCTGCTCGTCACGCTCGATGCGGTGGATCTCCAACGTCTGGCCGCCGAGCAGCACGGCGACATCCGCAGCCTGCTTGCCAGTGACGGCGAGCTGGTGCATCACCTGAAGCTCGACATACTCGGGGATGCCTTCCTTCCAGAGACGTGCCCCGTTTATGCCGGCGGTCTTGCATTCGAGGATCTGCACGTCGTCGGCTCCGATCACCTCGCGGTCGATGTTGGCCAGCATCCAGGGCAGCTCGAGATCCGGGTGTTGCAGCACGGCATTGATGCGCCGCACCTTGTTCTTGGTGCGCTTGCTGTAGTGCCAGGCCACGATGGGTTCCAGAACGTTGCCCCAGTACATCGGGCTTTCCTCATCCTGGGGATCGGCCTTGGGCATGCCGGCATCGCGACCGGTCTTCTCCAGCCACAGCTCCAGCTGTGATTTGTAGGGATTCAGGCCGACCGCAGCGGCGGCATCCGAACTGCCGATGCCTTGCTTGCGGATCTGCAGCCAGTCCTCGCGCGGCAGCTCCTTGGTGCTGATCAGACGCAGGGCAGGGCGTTTCTTGCTGGTGCTGCCGTTCAATGATGTTGCTTTCATGCTGTTCACCTGCCGACATAAAAACGCCCGACCAGCACAAGGCTGACCGGGCGCGAGGGTTGGTGTGAGTGAGGGTTAAGCGACGAGCTGCAGCGCGGTATCCAGGGCGCGTTGTTTGATCTGCGCTCCCTGGCCGAACCAGGCCGAGTCCATGCGGTACTCGTTGCTGCGCGCACGACGCTCGTGGTCGACGTACTCGGTCACGGCGTTGAGCAGGCCCCAGGCGGTGCCGCGTGCCGAGTCCAGCAGGCTACCGCGACCACGACCTTCGTATAGCTCCTGGACTTTGCGCAGGGCGCGCTCGTTCGGTAATACCTCCGGCATTGCACCGGTTGGGCTGGTTTCGCAGAGCACAGACATGAAGAATCCCAAAGCCTCATGCCACTGCACCTTGCGCTCGGCCAGCGCGCGCATGCGGTACATAAAATCGTCCCATTGGGAGACGGCGATGCCGAGTTGCTTCTTCACCACTTTGGGATCGAAGCGGGTGTTATGCGGCACTTTGATCGCGCGGCTGGTGCCGTCCAGGGCGATGGTCAGAGTGTTGTTGCACACCACCCGCACAGTGGTCGGCGTTGCTGTGGTGGCCAGGGTACCGTCACAGGACGTGGCCAGCAGCAGGTAGCCGTTGACCTGGTCGTTGCCCTTGAGCGCAGCGCCTTGCCCGGTACGTGCCAGCGCCCAGAACTTGCGACCGCCCTTGAGTACGCCGGCGGTTTCCAGCTCGTAGCCGGAGACCTCGGTCAGATCCCGGTAGAACTCCAGAACTTCGCGCGGCTGCACGGTGTGATAGCGCTGGGAGACCACCGACAGCGGTGCCTTGGTGTCCGAGCGGAACAGCACCTTCTGTTCGGGGAAGGAATGGATCGCGCCCAGGTGGCCGACGGCATCCGATTTGAAGTGCACGGGGCTCTCCAGGATCTGCCAGTCCATCCCGGCTTCGCGTTGCCAGACTTCGATGGGTTGTTTCTGAGTGAGTTGATTGCCCAGGCCGTGCCACGGTGTAGCGCCAGCGTAGGCCATGGTCTCGACGAGATGTGCCATGTGAACGATTCCTTTGGGTGCGCGCCGGCATAAAGCGCCGCGCACGGCGCAGCACCTACCGGACGATTGAGATGAGGATAGCGTGGGCGCCGGATCAGGCCGGCAGGTTGAAGCGATGACCGCAGAGCAGGCAGAGGTTGTGGGCCAGGACGTGGCGGTCGAGCGACTCACCCAGCTGAGCACCGAGTGCGCAACCACCTACGCCGCCGGCCAGGCCGCCAAGGATGGCGCCCGACACGGAGCCGAGGGTGATGCCGACAGGGCCGGCGAACGCGCCGATAGCTGCGCCAGCCTGACCACCCGCCAGGGCAGCGCTGACGCCACGCGCAACACCGCCCACGGTGCCGATGGCGGCGCCGACTTTCATGGCGTGGTGGAAGGACGCGACTTTGGGGGAATGACAGCGAGGGCACTGCAATGACATGGGGCGAACCTCATTGGTGGGGATGTCACTGCTGTTATGTAGGGCTGCGATTATTTCGAATCGATTGGCCGGGTGTTCAATTGCTGCGTGCGTCAAGATGCACCAAACACGATACTAGACACCCCATCACAGCTACATGCGAACAACCTGCTGGGCAGTTGAGTGAGGGGCATGGTTGTCGATGAGATGCTTTGGTTGGGGACGCTGTATGTCGTCCATGTGCCCCTGCTAATGCGTCATTTTCACCCATAGATGGCGCAGGTAGATCTCGGGCAGATTCGTTCGGTTGTGGACCGACTCGTGCACTGCAATTCCGGTTATATCGTCTTGTTTCTGAATGAGCAGTGTATCGGCTGGTGACCAGCCAGGACTGCCTGCGATGTGCAGGTCTCGAATCCAGTTTCCTATCAGGGTAAACCAGTGATCGAAATCATGTTCTTGTACGTAGGCGATTATGGCTGCACGTACATGTGCTGCACCGTGTTTGCCCTCTTTGTAGCGCTGGATGCCGCCCCCTACTCCAACCCGCGTTACAACGTATTCGCGCTCATCACGATCCCCTCCAGCAGGAATGGGCAGCCGCTTACATTCAATCGGTAGAATCGTCTCGAAATCGCTATAGCTCCTGCCCTGTACGATCAATGCATCGCCAGCTGCGGCAGCCACCAAGTCGATCTTGCGTGAGGCTAGCGTCTCATCAGCCTCCTCCACCCGAAATTGCAGACAATCCCAGCCAGGTGTTTTGCGTGTTGCGCTATTAAGGTGGGCGCACAGTTGCGACGTGAGCGCTGTCTCGCCAGTACGTGCCGGCCGGTCAGGCCGATCTCGCCAGCGAGGAAGCTGGTCCAAAATGAAATCCAAAATGGCAGCCCGAGAGCGGCCCTCGGAAAGAACTCCTGAGCCTAGTTCGCCTAATGCAGTAGAAGTGGGACGGTCCGCCAGCATCGCGCCTCTCTAATAGCCCTGAGCCCGAAGATCTGCCAAGACATCATCGGCGTCACGTAGTCCGACTGAGCGCATCCAGTAGCGCAACCGGTCCGGCTTCAGAATGAACAAGAAGCTGCGGTCGTATAGGCGACAGATACGTGTAATTGTCAGGTTCTGGTGCGATTCTGTGTGCAGTAATGTTGCGATGCGCTCACGCAACTCCTCTGCTCCCGACCATTCGACTTGCGTATCGCCAAAGGCATACGCCTGGCACACTGCGCCTGACCAAGTGTATTGACCGCGCAAGCCGAAATTTTGAGACCCGTACAATGCATTGACTTGTCTGGATAGCACGTCCGCATATGCTTGCAGGTCTTCATCACAAACTTGGTGCATCGCTGCTGATGACTCTCCCAGCCGGATTAGGTCCGATTGGTAATCCACGATATCGTCGACGACGGTGCGTTCGTTCTCGCTCAGGTCGAAGGTCTCCTCTACTGGATACGGAATCGAGTAGATGTCGTCGGCTTGTAAGGCGGTTGCTTTCTGGGCAAATAGACCGGGGCTGGTCAATGCCAGATAGGCACACAGCGTACGTTTTTCTGCGGTCAACCAGCGATCAATAGACTTGAGCTTAGGGAGATCCTTGTGCGGGGCGCAAAATCCAACCATGCGCTGGCTATACGTCAGGTAGTGCTTGTCCCATATGGCGTGCGCGAGGTGCATCTGCTCCCGTATTAGGAGCATGGGTGGGGTGAATCGTCGCTCAGTGTACGCTGACCGAAAGAGCTCATCTTCTAGTGGTTTGATCTGGGATTCGTCGATGCCGCTTGTGGTCAATGCGTTAGATGGAAGGTAAGGATGCCCTGTTAGATGAGGGGCATGCTTACGTTGGACACTTTGGCCCACTATGAAGCCTTCGCCAACTTCCCAGTCGTTTTGCTCAGCGTATTCGCGCAGTGTGCGTGATTGTGCCAGTCGGTTAACAAGCGACAGAGCGCGTCCGCCACCCAGAAGGTTGGCACGCCAGAGGCGGTCGTCTTTCAGGGCGACGCTATACGGTACGAAGTGCAGGTCATAGTAATCTAGGTCTAGCCCTTGCTCAGCATCCATGCGGCCCGTACGGCGGAATGTTGCGTGCAGTAGCTTGGCATTCGCGGGTTGAGGCCTCTTTTGTGCTACGACAACGATGATCTTTGTGTCGGCGGCACCTTTTTGAAAAAGGCCACGAACTGAAACGAAATCAAGGATCTCGCGAACCCAATATCGCTTTAAATAGCTGTGTCGAAACGCGAGAGCATTCTGGTTATACAGAAAGTTGTACTGCTGCAGCATGGAGATTGTGGCGCCATCCTCCATGATTTCGCTGGCTTCATGCAGGAATAGATAGCCGACCTGCTTATCTGGAAGCTTCTTTCCGTGTTCGTTCTGATACCGCGCATAGGCTCGCTGGGTGGCCGTTGTTTGTAGCGTGGACGCAAATGGCGGATTACCTAGAATCGCACCGACTCTCTTGGGTAGTAAGTCGGCCTCTTTGGCTTCAAAAAAGCAACCATGGTGCAGGGTCTGTTGGCGGAGGTTCGGGAAGAGCTTGATGCTGCAGCGAATATCTTTCGGTTGCAGGGCATCGCACATGGCCAAGCACAGACTAAAGCCGGCTAGCTCGACGGCATCCTCCTCTAGATCGACCCCATGCACAAAGGCCAATAAACTTTGCAAAACCTGTTTGTCCGGGCGTTGCCACTGGTGGCGTAGGCGCCAATGCAGTACTAGGCGTTTGTATGCCTCTACAAGAAAAACACCCGATCCGCAGGACGGGTCCAGAATTACTTGGTGATTTGAGGTAATGTGATCCAGCGTGTCCCAGCTAAGCGCCTCTTCTACCAAAAAGCGCACGAGGAATGGTGGGGTGTAAACAGAGCTGTCCGCATTCTCAACAAAGAGCTGATAAATTTGGCTGATCAGTTCGACTGGAAGGTCGCGGAACGAATACAGTTCCCACAATGACAACTGGCCCGATTGGTTTTCACGCGCTTCGATCATGCAAGCAAAGCGCTCCAATTGCTGGGTGTTCAGAAGTTTGTCGACTTCCGATGCTTCCAGCGCAAACACGTTACCGTTAAAGCGATCCTCTAGGGCTGCGAGTAACTGGACCAATGCCGGACCGTTACGCAGCACCTCGAAAAATCGTTGAGCCCCAGGTACGAAAGCCGAGAAAAACCCCTCACTGAACACGCCTCGCTGTTCTAGGTAGGCGATCAGCAGCGACAGGATTAGCAACCGGCGGCGTAAACGCTTAGGTAATATTTTCTCTTCGTCGAGGTAATTGCTCAGGCGCTTAAAAGCATCGAAAAGGCTTTTGTGTGCCGCCTTTCGGTTCGATAACAGCAACTCGCAGGTGCGTGGATCGGTCCAAAGCGTACCATTGCGAATGCGCTCCTCATCCCACCAGGGGTCAAGCTCAATCTGTGCTGCTAGGTTTAGCTGTTTTATGGGGTTGCACTTAAGGCTCCCGTCTTTGGCGAGAAAGTCAGGACGATGCGCGCAACGGAATAGCTGCAGCAGTCCAGGCGTGCGTCGATAAACCAAGGGCACGCCTCCCCAGCTCCAGAGCTTGCGGTGGCGTTCGGCGAACTCTTGATCATCTGTGAGTGTGTCGGAGCCATAAATAAATGCCTGTGCCGAGGCTCTCCGGCCGTACTGCTCAAGCTCAAAGAACACTGCGTCGGCACCATACTCGGCTGCCTTCTCCATTACGGAGACTTCCTCGGGCGGTCGTCCATCAGCTTGATAGCCATGCACTCGTACTAGCCCGCTGACCTGCGCAGAAGATTCTGATTGCAGCCAAGCATCCCACCAGCCTATACGGTTACGCATGATTCGACCGTCTCCGCTTGCGCTCGTGATGCGTGCAATCCCGTAGAGATGATTCTGTTGTCTTTGTGCTGACGGAGTTACAGGGTGTGTCTGGGGCTGTTAATGCTACGTCTCGTGATAGCAATGGCGTGGGCAGTAGATAAGATTCGATAGCCATAAAAATTGGGGGTAAGGCGACAACTAGACCATCCCCGATCAGGGGGGGCGTGTCGGCGTACTCGCATGTTGCATCCTGGATATGCATGACCAAGCTTGCGTGCTTGCATTCCTTGCTAGCTATCGTTAGGGCCATGGCAATCGGTTCGCATAGAGCAGAGACGACGCTTCTCTTGAGGCCGTAGGCCGTCTCTAGTCGGCAGAGCAAAACCACCAGTACTACATCTGTGCTTGAGTACACCCGTGCTACTCGGGCCTCACCATGCCTATCCGCGAAACGGGGCAATTGGGCTAGCAGCCCGCGCAGTTGGTCGCGAGAATATCCAGTTAACTCGCATAGATCGCTGATTGTAATTCGACGCATCTATGTATCTTATACGCAGATGTGGGGGATACCAACACAGATTTGTGTATTGGGTGCACAGTTTGTGCATCTAATGGGCGCGGAGGTCATCTCTGCACCTGGTGAGACCTGTATAGGTGCTTGCTGCTTGCGTCAGGAGGTCAGGAGTCCTTGGCTAGTCATGGCATCTTTGCCTATCGGATTGAAACGACTTTTTGGCTCCGATTTTCTTTGATGGCCGACACAGACAGATTGCCAGTAGCAGCCTCCTGGATGTGTTCGCTCCACCAGGTCATCATCGGGCGCCTGCGTTCGATGTAGTCCGCCCGGTTGTAGGCACTGCGAACCTCGTCCTTGTCGACGTGGGCAAGCGCTACCTCAATCAGTTCAGGATCCCAGCCGTGTTCGTTGAGGATGGTGCTGGCCATTGAACGCATGCCATGGCTGACTAAGCGTCCTTCGAAACCCATCCGCTTCAGCGCCATGTTGGCGGTCTGGCTGTTGCAGTGGGTGCGAGGGTTCCGGTCTGCGGGGAATACGTACTCCCTGTGTCCGCTGTAGGGCTTGATTGCTTCCAGTAGCGCGAGAGCCTGCTCTGTGAGCGGGACGATATGAGTACGGCGTTTCTTCATGCGCTCAGCGGGAATCGTCCAGATCTTCTTCTCGATGTCGATGTCCGCCCAGCGGGTGGTCGCTGCCTCTGCTGGCCGGGTCATGGTGTGGAGTTGCCATTCGATCAGGCAGCGGGTCGTCCTTTTGATGCTGGCATTGGCGATCGCCACCATGAGCTCCTTCAGCTCATCAGGGGGTAGTGCCGCCATGTTTTTCTTTTTCGGTTTCTTGAAGACAGAGCGAATACCGCTGAGCGGGTTAGCGTGAATCAGTCCCGAGTTGACCCCGTAGGTCATGATCTCGTTGAGCCGTTGCGTCAGCCGTTTAACGGTCTCAAGGCTGCCTTTGGTTTCGAGTGGTCGGAGCAGGTTGATGACCTTGGGGGCGTTGATGGCGGAAATCGGCGTGCTGCCCAAGTCCGGGAAGATGTGCAGTGTGAGGGAGCGCCAGATGTCCTCGGCGTAGGCCTGTGTCACCGCATCCTTTTTCAGCTCATACCAGGACGTCGCTACATTCTGGAATGTGTGCTCGGTTGCCGCTTTCTTGGCCTGCTGCATGGCGTCCCGTTTCTCTTTGGGGTCGATGCCATGGGCGAGAAGTTCACGTGCCTCAACGGTGCGCTTGCGTGCCTGTGCCAATGAAACTTCGGGGAAGGTTCCGAAGCCCATGTTGATCCGGTTCTTCGTCACCGGATGCCGGTAGTTGAAGTTCCAGAGCTTAGAGCCATTACATCTCACTCGCATTTGAAGGCCGTCACCATCGCTCAGGACGTAGTCCTTCTCCTGGGGCTTGGCGGCTTTGACCTTGAGGTCCGAGAGGCGAGTAGCTTGGGCGCACATGGGGTATTCCAGGAACGGTTTCGGTATTCCAAAAATTACCAGTGGATGGCTTGGAATACCACTTGGAATACCGAATTTCGTAGATCCTGCTGGATGCTGTCGGATCGTGATGACGCTGAAGGCCCCGTATTTACTGGATTTCAGGCACAAAAAAAGACGTCCGAGGACGTCTTTAGATGGTTATTTGGTGGAGCCGGGGGGATTTGAACCCCCGTCCGCCAGCTCTCCGCTATCGGTTCTACATGCTTAGCCATCTCTACTGAGTTAACTCCGCGCGGCCCGAGTGGCAGGGCGCTTGGAGCGAGCTGTATGAGTTTTAGCCGTTACGTCTACAGCGAACTTGGCGGCGATCCTGTTCTATCTGACAGACCTAATCTTCGGGTTTACAGGCATCCCCTAGGGTCTGCTGGCGCCCTTAGGCGGCCAGAGCGTAGTTGTCGTCGTTGGCAACTATGAATTGTGGCAGCGGATTTACGAGAACTGTCACCTACTCGGCATGCCCCTCAAGTTTTGTTACCGGCGTCGAATCCTAATCGGCCCCAGAACCTTTGAAGGTCCCGGCCAGTGTACGGCAAAGCCCCCGGCGAGTCCACCGGGGGCTCTGCAAACCCCTGTCAGGCCAGGAGTTTCAGCACGGCGGCGGCCACCGCTTCGCTCGATGCGGGGTTCTGCCCGGTGATCAGCAGGCGGTCCACTTCCACGTGGCTCTGCCAGTCGTCGGCCTTGGCGTAGCGGCCGCCCTTGGCCTTGAGTTCGCTCTGCACCAGGAAGGGCACTACGGCGGTCAGGCCCACGGCTTCTTCCTCGCTGTTGGAGAAGCCGGTGACGTGGCGGCCCTCGACCAGCGGCTTGCCGTCGCCGTTCTTCACGTGGCGCAGCACGCCGGGGGCGTGGCAGACGGCGGCGACCGGCTTGCCTGCGCTGGCGAAGGATTCGATCAGGGCGATGGAGTACCTGTCCTCGGCCAGGTCCCACAGGGGGCCGTGGCCGCCGGGGTAGAAGACGGCGTCGTAGTCGGCTTCGTTCACCTCGGCCAGCTTGCGCGTGCTGGCCAGGGCGGCCTGGGCTTCGGGGTCCTTGCGGAAGCGCTCGGTGGCCGGCGTCTGGGCGTCGGGCTCGTCGCTTTTCGGGTCCAGCGGCGGCTGGCCGCCCTTGGGCGAGGCGAGCGTCAGCTCGGCGCCGGCGTCCTTGAACACGTAGTAAGGCGCGGCGAACTCCTCCAGCCAGAAGCCGGTTTTCTTGCCGGTGTCGCCCAGTTGGTCGTGGGATGTGAGCACTACCAGGATCTTCATGGCCTCTCCTTGCATGCAGCGGTGTGTCGGCAGGCGCCGGCCGGGCGCCTGGCGGAACCGTCAGTTTAGGCGCTGCGCCGTGGCTTGCACGGCGGCGCCGGCGTTCAGCGGCCGAGGGTGATGGCCAGGTAGGCGACGTAGAGCGCGCCGTTGCCCAGCAGCACCCAGGCGGCGATGCCATTGTGGCGGGCGTTGAGGCGCAGCCAGAGCGCCGCGCCGAGGGTCACCAGCACCCCGGTGAGCACTTCGATGCGCGGCTGCCAGGGCGTCAGCAGGATGCCGATGGCCGGCAGCAGGGTGCCCTGGAAGACCATGGCGCCGGTGATGTTGCCGAAGGCCAGGGTGTCCTTGCCGCGGCGCACCCAGAGGATGCTGTTGACCTTCTCCGGCAGCTCGGTGGCGATGGGGATGATCAGCAGCGAGAGCAGCAGGGCGGAGATGCCGAGCAGGTCGGACAGGCCCTCCACGCCGTGGATGAAGCCCTTGGCGCCGAGCACCAGCAGGGCCAGGCCCAGCACCAGTTGCAGGAGGATGGTGAAGGCGTTGGTCGGCACGCCCAGGCGCGACAGCCACATGGGGTTTTCCGCCGCGGTGCCGTGGCCGTCTTCCACCAGGTCGCGGGAGGCGCGCAGGGTGAGGGTGATGTAGCCGACGTAGGTGAGCACCAGCAGCAGGCTCAGGCCGATGCGGTAGCTGTGCAGTTGCGAGGGCACGAACATCGCCACCGTGGCCAGGCAGAAGGCCAGGAGGAAGAAGTTGAGGTCGCGCAGCAGGCCGCTGCGCTCGGGCACCAGGCGCCCGCGCAGGCCACGGCCGCGGAGGACGAAGCAGGCCATCAGGCAGGTGGACAGGGTGGAGAGCATCAGCGGCGCACCGAGGATGGCGCCCACGCCCACTTCTTCGTTGAGCGAGACGTTGCTGGTGCCGGCCACCAGCGCCAGCAGCGGCACCAGGGTTTCCGGCAGGGCGGTGCCGATGGCGGCGAACAGCGAGCCGGTGACGCCTTCGGAGATGCCCAGGCGCTCGCCCAGGTGTTCCAGGGCGTTGGTGAAGAGTTCGGCGGCGATCAGGATCAGCAACAGCATGCCGAGCAGTTCGAGGACGAAGGTCAGCATGGCGCGCGCTCCTCGCGGGTGGAGGGCGATTCGGGACGGAGGCGGTGCATCACGGTGGAACTCCCGGCCGGTGTATTACCCATGACCATGCGCCTCCTCGGCCGTTGCGGAGGTTGCATGGTCAAAGGTCTTGCCAGGCTTTGCGCTGGCCACGCCATGGCCTGCCGGCCAAGGATGTTGACGTGGTCCCCGCCGGTGTTCCGGGCGGGCGGCTACTCCCCAATGACGCCGGGCATTCTAGCGGATTGCCCGGCGCGCTCAAGGGGTTGTTTCCTCGTGTGTCGATTGCCGCGGCTCGGGGCCGCCGCGTTTCCCCGCTCGCGGCGGCGCCCGCCGGGCGTCGGCTCAGCTGCTGGACGAGGCTTTCAGCAGCTTGAGGGCCTTCTCGGTCATGGCCACGCAGGCCTGGGTATTGCCCTGTTCCTGGGCCTGGGCGGCCTTTTCCTGGAGCCGCATAGCCTGCTCCTGCACGCTGTCGCTGCGGTTGGTGCTCTGCATGCTCTCGTCGATTCTCTGCAGGTTGTCGCTGCAGCGGTCGGCGGCGAACACCGGCGACGCGAGCAGCGCGGCACTGATGAACAGGATGGTGGTTTTCATGATGCGGTACCTGTACGGCTGAACATGTCACAGGCGGCGACTCGCCAGGCGAGCGGGGCCTGCACGGTGGACTGCGCCGCAGGTGCCGGGGTTCAGGAAAGTTGCGCGGACGGCAGTTCCACCCGCACGCCCAGGCCGCGCCCGTCCAGGCCGGGGTGCAGGCTGATGTGGCCCTGGTGGATTTCCACCACGCGCTTGACGATGGGCAGCCCCAGGCCGCTGCCGCCGGTGCCGGAGGCGACGCCGGGGCTGCGGTAGAAGCGGGTGAAGATGGCGGCCTGCTCGGCGGCGGCCACGCCGGGGCCGGAGTCCAGCACCCACAGCTGCACCTTGCCGCCCTCGGTGCCCAGGCGCACTTCCACGCGGCCGCCCTCGGGGGTGTAGCGCAGGGCGTTGCCCACCAGGTTGCCGAGCATGATGCCCAGCCACACCGGCACG
Organism: Pseudomonas sp. PI1; assembly: GCF_000812405.1. Taxonomy (NCBI): domain Bacteria; kingdom Pseudomonadati; phylum Pseudomonadota; class Gammaproteobacteria; order Pseudomonadales; family Pseudomonadaceae; genus Pseudomonas; species Pseudomonas sp. PI1. The sequence goes on along the minus strand of NZ_JWMC01000098.1, from coordinate 94,046 downwards.
CCCATGACCACGGCGCCCTGGCTCTCCAGTGTCAGCTCGATGCCCTTGTCGATGGCCTGGGGCGCCAGGTCGGCGATGGTTTCCTCGCTGAGCTGGCCGAGGTCGACGCGGGTGAAGGTCTCGTGCAGTTCCTCGTTGTCCAGGCGCGCCAGCAGGAGGATCTGCTCCATCAGCGTGCCGATGCGCTCGATGCTGCGGCTGACCTGCTGCAGGCCGTGGGCGAGCACCGCCGGGTCGGAGGAGCGCAGCGCCACCTGGGCATGGGTGCGCAGGCTGGCCAGGGGGGTGCGGATTTCGTGGGCGGCGTCGCTGGTCAGGCGGCGCTCGGCTTCCATGGCGGTGCCCAGGCGTTCGAGCAGCAGGTTGAGTTCGTTGACCAGGCTGTGCACTTCCACCGGCGCGCGGTTGAGCGCCAGCGGCTGCAGGCTGCGCGCGCTGCGCTGGTGCAGTTGCGCGGTGAGGCTGCGCAGCGGCGCCAGGCCGTTGTTGACGCCGAACCACACCAGCAGGGCCAGCAGCGGCAGGGCCAGCAGCAGCGGGAAGAGGGCGCTGAGCAGCAGCAGGTGCAGGGTGTGGCTGCGGTGGTGGAGGTTTTCCACTACCCAGATGCGCGCGTTTTCGTCGCGGGTGCTCAGTTGCAGGACGCGCCAGGTGATGCCGCTGTGACGGATTTCGGAGAAGCCGGTCTCCAGGGTTTCCAGGCCCGTGGGCAGGCCGGGCGTGGCGAACAGCGGCTGGCCCTGGTACCAGAGGCTGTAGCCCAGGGCGGATTCGCGCTTGATCAGCGGCAGGCCCTCGATGGCCTTGCGGCTGCGGGCGATCAGCTCGCCCTGGCCGCCGGCGACGTCCACCAGGCGCAGGGCGGCCTCGCCGAAGTCGATCATGTCTTCGTCGTAGAGCCGGTCCACCTGGCGCGAGGCGAGGTGGTAGGTGAGGGTGCCGGCCAGCAGCCAGCAGAGCGTCACGCCGCCGATCAGCAGCAGCAGCAGGCGCCGGCTCAGCGAGCCGGCGCGGCGCGTGCGGCCGGGCGTGGCGCTCAAGGCGCGTCCTTGGCCGGGCGGTCGATGCCGTAGCCGATGCCGCGCACGGTGCGGATCAGCTCGTTGCCCAGCTTGCGCCGCAGGTGGTGGACGTGGACTTCGATGGCGTTGCTTTCCAGCTCGCCGTCCCAGCCGTACAGGGCTTCGACCAGGCGGGTGCGCGAGAGCACCTTGCCGCGCTGCTCCAGCAGCAGGCGCAGCAGGGCGTATTCGCGCGGGGCCAGTTCCACCGGCTCGCCGCCCAGGCTGACCTGGTGGGTGGCCGGGTCCAGGCGCAGCTCCCCGTGTTCCAGCAGCGGCTGGGCGCGGCCGGTGTGGCGGCGGGTGAGGGCGCGTACGCGGGCCAGCAGTTCGTCGAGGTCGAAGGGCTTGCTCAGGTAGTCGTCGGCGCCGGCGTCCAGGCCGGCCACGCGGTCGGCCACCTTGTCGCGGGCGGTGAGGATCAGCACCGGGGTCATGTCGCCGCGCTTGCGCAGGCCGCGCAGCACTTCCATGCCGTCGCGCCGCGGCAGGCCGAGGTCGAGCACCAGCAGGTCGAACTCGTCGGTGGCCAGGGCCTGGTCGGCGGCCACGCCGTCGGTCACCCAGTCCACGGTGTCGCCTTCCAGGCCCAGCCCGGCGCGGATGCCGTCGCCCAGCAGCGGGTCGTCTTCAGCCAGCAGGATTCTCATCTTCGCCCCCATTCGCATGCTGTCGCCGAGCAGGATAGCCGCAGCGGCGGTTTCGCGGCAGAGGCTGGCAGGGCTCGCTTAACGTGGGGTTAAGGCCGGCGCTTTTCGTAGGATGGGTTGAGCTTGCGAAACCCATGCGGTGGTGGTGATGGGTATCGCTTCGCTCAACCCATCCTACGGGGAGCCCGCCGGGTGGTTGCGTGCCGGGGCAACGGCGGATAACCGCGAACGGTTATTCGCCCTACGGTGCGTCGATCCGCTGCGCCTGCGCACGGGGGCGGGTTACCCGGTCCACCAGGTAGACCACGCCGTGGTAGTCGATGCCGCTGTGGGCGCTCAGGCCGATTTCGCAGGTGCGGCTGGTGGAGATGCCTTCTTCGCAGTACTGCACCGCGTCTTTCAGGCTGCGTAGCGAGTGGGCGTTGAGTTCCGGGGTGGTGAAGCCCTTGTCGCCGGCGAAGCCGCAGCAGTGGATGCCTTCGGGGATCACCACTTCGTTCGTGCAGCGGCGTACCAGGTCGATCAGCGCCTGGCTTTCGCCCAGGTGCTGGGTGCTGCAGGTGACGTGCACCGCCACCGGCTTGTCCAGCGGCTGGAAGTCCAGGCGCTCGACCAGGAAGCTGCGGATGAACTTCACCGGGTCGTAGATCCGCAGCCGGCTGTCGGCCAGCTCCTGGACCAGGCGCAGGGTGCAGGGGCTGGTGTCGCAGTAGATCGGGTCGAGCCCGCCGCGGCTGGCCTGCAGCAGCGCGGCCAGCAGTTCGTCGCGCTTGTCGTCGGCCTGCTGCTTGTAGCCCTTGGAGGCGAACGGCTGGCCGCAGCAGAGGTTGTCGGCGTTATCCGGGAACACCACCTGGTAGCCGGCCTTTTCCAGCAACTGGCGGGTCTTGTCGATCAGCGGCACCTGTTCCTCGTCGCCGGCCGCCGGGCCCATGGCGCGGGACACGCAGGCGGTGAGGTAGACCACCCGCGGCTTGTCGGTGGCGTCGCTGGCCGCCGGCAGGCTGAAGCGCACCGGCTGCGGCATGGCTGGCGTCCACTGCGGCACGCGGCCCTTGCTGGCGTGGCTGATGGAGGCGCTGAGGCTGGCCAGGCGCGGTGCGCCGAGCAGCCTGCGCGCGCCGTTGGCGGCATGCAGCATGAAGCGCGTGCCCTTCATGGCCGTGGCGAAGTTGCGCGCCAGCCAGGTGGCGGTGCCGGCGTGGTGGGCCTGCTCGCCGCGCAGTTTCTTCACCAGCTCGCCGGTGTTGATGTTCACCGGGCAGCGCTGGGCGCACAGGCCGGTGGCGGCGCAGGTGTCGATGCCCTGGTACTGGTAGTCGCGCTCCAGTTGCGTGGTATCGACGCCGCTGCGGCGCTTGGCCTGGATGTCGCGCCACATGACGATGCGCTGGCGCGGGCTCAAGGTCAGGCCCTTGGACGGGCACACCGGTTCGCAGAAGCCGCACTCGATGCATTTGTCGACGATCTCGTCGGCGGCCGGCAGCGGCTTGAGGTTCTTCAGGTGCAGTTGCGGGTCGTCGGTGAGGATGACGCCGGGGTTGAGGATGCCCTGCGGGTCGAGCAGGCGCTTGAGCTGCCACATCAGCTGGTAGGCGTCGTGGCCCCATTCCAGCTCGACGAAGGGCGCCATGTTGCGCCCGGTGCCGTGCTCGGCCTTCAGCGAGCCGCCGTATTCCACCGCCACCAGGTGCGCCACGTCGTCCATGAAGGCCGAGTAGCGCGCCACCTGCTCGGGCGAGTCGAAGCCCTGGGTGAAGACGAAGTGTAGGTTGCCCTCCAGCGCGTGGCCGAACAGGATCGCCTCGTCGTAGCCGTGCTTGTCGAACAGCTCGATCAGGCGGTTCACGCCCTCGGCCAGTTGTTCGACGGGGAAGGTGACGTCTTCGATGATCACCGTGGTGCCGGTCTCGCGCACCGCGCCCACCGCCGGGAAGGTGTCCTTGCGGATGCGCCAGAGCTGGTTGTAGACGAGCGGGTCTTCGCTGAAATCGACCTGCTTCTCCACCGGGAATTCGGCGATGGAGGCCATGATCTGCGCGAGCTGTTCGTGCAGCAGCGTCTGCGTCGCCGCGCGGGATTCGATGAGCAGCGCGCAGGCGCCGGCGGACAGGCTCTTCACCCACACCGGCATGCCCTGCATGTTCTCCACCGAGCGCAGGCTGCGGCGGTCCAGCAGTTCCACGGCGGACACCGGCTGCTGCTTGAGCACCGGCACGGCCTTGCAGCAGGTTTCCACGTCGGGGAAGACGATCAGCGCGCTGGCCTTGTGCGGGTGGTCCGGCACGGTGTCGTAGGTCACTGCGCTGATGAAGCCCAGGGTGCCTTCGGAGCCGACCATCAGGTGGGTGAGGATGTCCAGCGGCTGGTCGTAGTCCACCAGGGCGTTGAGGGAGAAGCCGGTGGTGTTCTTCAGGCGGTACTTGTGGCGGATCTTGGCCGCCAGCTCGGTGTTGGCGCGGGTCTGCCGGCCCAGTTCGGCCAGTTGTTCCAGCAGCTCGCCGTGGCTGGCCTGGAAGGCCTCGATGTTGGCTGCGTCCTCGCTGTCCAGCAGGGTGCCGTCGGCCAGCACCAGGCGCAGGCCGGCCAGGGTGTTGTAGCTGTTCTGCGCGGTGCCGCAGCACATGCCGCTGGCGTTGTTGGCGACGATGCCGCCGATCTTGCAGGCGTTGATCGAGGCTGGGTCCGGGCCGATCTTGCGGCCAAAGGGCGCCAGCCAGGCGTTGGCCTGGGCGCCGATGACGCCGGGCTGCAGGCGGATCTGCCCGCCGCTGGCGCGGATGTCGCGGCCGTTCCAGTTGTCGCCCAGCACCAGCAGCACCGAGTCGCTGACCGCCTGGCCGGAAAGGCTGGTGCCGGCGGCGCGGAAGGTCACCGCCACCTGCTGGGCGTGGGCGGCGCGCAGCAGGGTGCGCACCTCGTCTTCGCTCTCCACGCGGATCACCAGCTTGGGGATCAGCCGGTAGAAGCTGGCGTCGGTGCCGAAGGCCAGGGTCGATAGGGGATCATCGAAACGCCGCTCGCGCGGGATCAGGTGTTCTACCGTGTCGAGGAACGCGGCGGGCAGGCTCATGGCGGCTCCAGTCATCATCGGTGAGCGTGGACCGCTGGACGGCCCATCGGTGTTCTTTTGATTTTGCAGGAGCGAGCTGGCTCGCGAACCCGGCGGGCTCGGAGCCGGGCAAGCTCGCTCCTACAGGGGGCGCCTTCAGGCGCCGAGTTCGCGCACCAGCGAATCGCGGGTGATTTCGCCGATCGACTTGGCGCCGGTGAGCACCATGGCCACGCGCATTTCCTTCTCGATCAGCTCCAGCAGGTTGCGCACGCCGGCCTCGCCATCCACCGCCAGGGCGTAGAGGAAGGCGCGGCCGAGCAGCACGCTGTCGGCGCCCAGGGCGATCATGCGGACCACGTCCAGGCCGTTGCGGATGCCGGAGTCGGCGAGGATGGTCAGGTCGCCCTTCACCGCGTCGGCGATGGCCGGCAGGGCGCGGGCGCTGGACAGCACGCCGTCGAGCTGGCGGCCGCCGTGGTTGGAGACGACGATGCCGTCGGCGCCGAATTTCACCGCGTCCTTGGCGTCCTCCGGGTCGAGGATGCCCTTGATCACCATCGGGCCTTCCCAGAAGTCGCGGATCCACTCCAGGTCCTTCCAGGAAATCGACGGGTCGAAGTTGGCGCCCAGCCAGCCGATGTAGTCGGCCAGGCCCGTGGGGTTGCCGCGGTATTTGGAGATGTTGCCCAGGTCGTGCGGGCGGCCCAGCAGGCCCACGTCCAGCGCCCACTGCGGGTGGGTCATGGCCTGCCACATGCGCCGCATGGGCGCGTTCGGGCCGCTCATGCCGGAGTGCGCGTCGCGGTAGCGGGCGCCAGGCACCGGCATGTCCACGGTGAACACCAGGGTCGAGCAGCCGGCGGCCTTGGCCCGCTCCAGGGCGTTCTTCATGAAGCCGCGGTCCTTCAGCACGTAGAGCTGGAACCACATGGGCCGGTCGATGGCCGGCGCCACTTCCTCGATCGGGCACACCGAGACGGTCGACAGGGTGAAGGGCACTCCCTTGGAGGCCGCGGCGCGCGCCGCCTGCACTTCGCCGCGGCGGGCGTACATGCCGGTCAGGCCGACCGGGGCCAGGGCCACCGGCATCGCCAGGGTCTCGTTGAACAGTTTGGTTTCCAGGCTCAGCTCGGACATGTTCTTCAGCACGCGCTGGCGCAGGGCGATGTCCGACAGGTCCGCCACGTTGCGGCGCAGGGTGTGCTCGGCGTAGGCGCCGCCGTCGGCGTAGTGGAACAGGAAGGGCGGAATCTTGCGTTGGGCCGCGGCGCGGTAGTCGGTGGAGGCGGAAATGATCATCTGGCAGGGCACCGGTTGGGGTGGACGGTGAAGGCCGGGCCCCGTAGCGCTGGGGCCCGGCAGGTACAGCTTAGTGAACGAGCATGCCGGTGAAGACATAGGCCTGCAGCAGGGTGATCACGCCGATCACCGCGGCGAACAGCAGGCTGTGCTTCAGGGTGAAGCGGAACAGGTCGGATTCCTTGCCGACCATGCCGGTGGCGGCGCAGGCCACGGCGATGGATTGCGGCGAGATCATCTTGCCGGTCACGCCACCGGTGGTGTTGGCGGCCACCAGCAGGGTGTCGTTGACGCCGATCTGGTGCGCGGTGGTGCCCTGCAGGGCGCCGAACAGCGCGTTGGACGAGGTGTCCGAACCGGTCAGGAACACGCCCAGCCAGCCGAGGAACGGCGAGAAGAACGGGAAGGCCGCGCCGGTGCCGGCCAGGACCAGGGCCAGGGTGGTGGACATGCCGGAGAAGTTGGTGACGAAGGCGAAGGCCAGCACCATGCCGATGGACAGCACCGGCCACTTCAGCTCGACCAGGGTTTCCTTGAAAGTGGTCAGACCAGTTTTCGTGGCGATGCGCAGGATGAACATCGAGACGATCGCGGAGATCAGGATCGCGGTGCCGGTGGCGGCCAGCGGGTCGAACTTGAACACGGCCGGCAGCGCGGTGGCGGCGGCAGCGATCGGCGGGCCCTTGAACACCAGTTGGTCCAGGCCCGGGATCGGGAAGTTGAACACCAGGCTGTAGAGCGCGCCGCCGGGCAGGAACATGGCCTTGAACGGCTTCAGCGTCCAGATGGTGACCAGCACGGTGAGCACCAGGAACGGCGACCAGGCCTTGATGATCTCGCCGGTGCTGTAGGGCGAGGGTTCGGAGCGCGGCGCGTTGCCGCCGCCGACCACGGCTGCGCCGCCGGAGACGCCGACCACTTCGACGGCGTTGGCCGGTTGCCAGACTTTCAGGAACAGGGTCAGGCACACCAGGCTGATCAGCGCGGAGGTGATGTCCGGCAGTTCCGGGCCGATGAAGTTGGAGGTGAAGTACTGGCTGACGGCGAAGCTGCCGCCGGCGACCAGCGCGGCCGGCCAGGTTTCCTTCACGCCCTTGAGGCCGTCCATCATGAACACCAGCCAGAACGGCACCAGCAGCGACAGCAGCGGCAGCTGGCGGCCGGCCATGGCGCCGATCTTGAAGGCGTCGATGCCCGAGACCTGGCCGGCGACGATGATCGGAATGCCCAGGGCGCCGAAGGCCACCGGCGCGGTGTTGGCGATCAGGCACAGGCCGGCGGCGTACAGCGGGTTGAAGCCCAGGCCGACGAGCAGGGCGGCGGTGATCGCCACCGGCGCGCCGAAGCCGGCCGCGCCTTCCAGGAAGGCGCCGAAGGAGAAGCCGATCAGCAGCACCTGCAGGCGTTGGTCGGAAGTGATCGACAGGACCGAGCTGCGGATGATCTCGAACTGCCCGCTCTTCACCGTCAGTTTGTACAGGAACACCGCCGCGACGATGATCCAGGCGATCGGCCAGAGGCCGTAGAGGAAGCCGTAGAACGCGGCGCCCAGGGCCTTGCCGACCGGCATGCCGTAGGCGGCGATGGCGACGACGATGGAGAGGATCAGGGTGATGGTGCCGGCGACGTGGCCCTTGAGGCGGAACACGGCCAGCGCCAGGAAGAAGAAGACGATCGGGATCACGGCGACCAGCGCGGACAGGCCGAGGCTGCCGAGCGGGGTATAGATCTGCTGCCAGGTTTGCATGCTGTTTTGGCTCCTAATTGTTTTTTGATTGGAGTCTAGTCTTGCGCCGTGTCGTGGGTTTGGCGCCGCCCCGGGCGGGGTTGGCGGCAGGCGGACGACCGTCTCGGCGGATCTCGCGAAAATTGGTAATACCAATTTACAAAAGCGAGCGCTCAGAGTAAAAGCATCCCTGTAGGCTGTCAATTTGCGGCGCTACAACTTTTGTCGGACCGGGCGATCCCGGCGATCGTCGGGCTTGTTGTGTCGGGTGCCGCTGGTTAGGCTGCCGCCCCTGCGAAACGGGGCCTTCCGCCAGGCGGGCCGAGAGGTGGGGAAAAGATGGCTTTCAATCAGGTACGGCAGCGCCGCTTGTCGGACGATATCGTCGAGCGTCTGGAGGCGATGATCCTCGAGGGCACGCTGAAGGCGGGCGAACGCCTGCCGGCCGAGCGGGTGCTGGCCGAGCAGTTCGGGGTGTCGCGGCCTTCGCTGCGCGAGGCGATCCAGAAACTGGTGGCCAAGGGGCTGCTGGTCAGCCGCCAGGGCGGCGGCAACTATGTCGCGCAGTCCCTGGGCTCGACCTTCAGCGACCCGTTGCTGCACCTGCTGGAGAGCAACCCCGAGGCGCAGCGCGACCTGCTGGAGTTCCGCCACACCCTGGAAGGCTCCTGCGCCTACTACGCCGCGCTGCGCGCCACCGAGGTGGACCACCAGCGCCTGACCAGCGCCTTCGAGACGCTGCAGGCCTGCTATCAGCGCAACGACAAGGTCAGCGAGGAGGAGGGGGCGGCCGACGCCAGCTTCCACCTGGCCATCGCCGAGGCCAGCCACAACACCGTGCTGCTGCACACCATCCGCGGCCTGTTCGACCTGCTCAAGCACAACGTGGTGACCAACATCGGCGGCATGTACGCCCAGCGCACGGAAACCCGCGAGCAACTGATGAGCCAGCACCGCGAGCTGTACGACGCGATCATGCAGGGCCGGGCGGAAGAGGCGCGGGAGATTTCCCACCGGCACATTTCCTATGTGCGGGAAGTGCTGGAGGAGGCACAGGACGAAGTGCGGCGCCTGGAGCGGGCGCAGCGCAGGCTGGGGGTTTAACGGCAGGAACCTGCAGGAGCGAGCAAACTCGCTCCTACGAAAAGCGGGGGCTGACGGCGATGGGTATCGCTTCGCTCCACCCATCCTACGAAAAGCCTGGCGTCAGTCGTCCTTGCCGTGCCGCATGGCGCGCTGGATCTCGCGATTGGAATCGCGTTCCTTCTCGGTGTCGCGCTTGTCGTATTCCTTCTTGCCCTTGGCCAGCGCGATCTCGCACTTGATCAGGTGCTTCTTCCAGTACATCGACAGCGCCACGCAGGCGTAGCCCTTCTGCTGCACCGCGCCGAACAGCTTGCCCAGCTCGCGCTTGTGCAGCAGCAGCTTGCGCGTGCGCACCGGGTCGGCGATCACGTGGGTGCTGGCAGTGGTCAGCGGGGTGATGTGGCTGCCCAGCAGCCAGGCCTCGCCGTCCTTGAGCAGGACGTAGCTGTCGACCAACTGGGCCTTGCCGGCGCGCAGGCTCTTGACCTCCCAGCCGGCCAGGGCGATGCCCGCCTCGAAGCGTTGCTCGATGAAGTAGTCGTGCAGAGCCTTCTTGTTCTGCGCGATGGTTCCCTGGGGGTGTTTCTTCTGTTTAGCCATAGGCCGCGCATTATAGGGAGTCGCTCGCCGCGCCGCCATCGGGGTCGGTCAATTCCGGGTGCGGCGGGATGCGCGCTTGAGGGTGGGTGGCTAATCTCGGAGAATGCGCGCTGTTTTTCGTACCGTTGGAGGCCGGTTCGCCGGCGTCCGCCACTGAAGAAGCGAGATCCCTATGAGCACGCATATCCAGCGTTCGGCCCTGCTGCCCTATCCCGCGAAGGCGCTGTACGACCTGGTCAACGATGTGGCGCGCTACCCGGAGTTCCTGCCCTGGTGCTCGGCGAGCAAGGTGCTGGAGGAAAGCGAAACGGCGATGCGCGCCGAGCTCAGTGTGGCCAAGGGCAACCTGTCGCAGCGCTTCAGCACGCGCAACGTGCTGGTGCCCGGGCAGAGCATCGAGATGAACCTCGAGGACGGCCCGTTCTCCGAGCTGCACGGCGTGTGGACCTTCAAGGCCCTGGGCGACAAGGCCTGCAAGATCACCCTGGACCTGACCTTCGATTACGCCGGCGCCCTGGTCAAGGCGACCCTCGGGCCGCTGTTCACCCAGGCGGCCAACACCATGGTCGACGCCTTCTGCCAGCGCGCCAAGCAGCTGTATGGCTGATAAGCGCAGCATCGCCATCGAGGTGGTCTGCGCGCTGCCTGAGCGCCAGCGCCTGCTGCGCCTGAGCGTGCCCTACGGCACGCGGGTGCGCGAAGCGGTGAGGTTGTCCGGCATCGCTGCGCAGTTCCCCGAACTGGACGTGCTCGACAGCCCGCTGGGCATCTTCGGCAAGGCGGTCGCCGACCCGGACGGCCGGGTGCTGGAGGAGGGCGAGCGGGTGGAAATCTACCGGCCGCTGATCGCCGACCCCAAGGAAGTGCGCAAGCAGCGTGCCGCCCGCGCCAAGGCCAGCAAGGGCTGAGCGAAACACGCGGACATGAAAAAGCCCGGTCGATGCCGGGCTTTTTTCATGGATGTGCCGGTTACTGCGGATTGGTTTCCAGCGGTTCCGGGGTGGGCACGGCGACCGGCTTGGCCTCGTCGACTTCGCGCTGCAGCTGTTCTTCCACCGAGCCCGGCTTGGCCGGCTCTTCCTTGGGCTGCTCCGGCTTCTGCTGTTGCGGCTGCTCGGGTGAAGCGGGGGTGGATTCCTTGCCGAGGATGGCCTCGTCGCGGCTGACGCCCGGGCGGAAGTCGCCGTTCAGGCCGATCAGCTGGTCGTTGCCGTTGAACATCAGGCTGACGCGCTCCTGCTGGCGCTGGCCGCCGCCGGGCTGGATGCTGTACAGGTAGTCCCAGCGGTCGGGGTGGAAGGTATCCACGATCAGCGGGTTGCCCATGATGAAACGCACCTGCCGACGGGTCATTCCCGGCTTCAGTTGGTCTATCATGTCTTGTGTTACGACGTTGCCTTGCTGGATGTCGATCTTGTAGACCCCCGGGAACGAACAACCGGCGAGTGCGGCTAGTCCCATTGCGAATGCGAGACTGGTCAGCATGAGCTTGGTGTTTTGCATCGGGGGGTGACTTCCACTATCTTGGCTGGGCGACGAAACCCCGATCATACCCGCATTGAAGGATGCTGCGAAGCATTCCGCGCCGAGAAAGCACACATGGTTGAAAATAGCGAACTGCGCAAGGCCGGCCTGAAAGTCACCCTGCCGCGCGTCAAGATCCTGCAGATGCTCGATTCCGCCGAGCAACGCCACATGAGCGCCGAGGACGTCTACAAGGCGCTGATGGAGGCTGGCGAGGATGTCGGCCTGGCCACCGTGTACCGCGTGTTGACCCAATTCGAGGCAGCCGGCCTGGTGGTGCGCCACAACTTCGACGGCGGCCATGCCGTGTTCGAGCTGGCCGACAGCGGCCACCACGACCACATGGTCTGCGTGGATACCGGCGAGGTCATCGAGTTCATGGACAGCGAGATCGAGAAGCGCCAGAAGGAAATCGTCAAGGAGCGCGGCTTCGAGCTGGTGGACCACAACCTGGTCCTGTACGTGCGCAAGAAGAAATAAAGCCTTGCAACGAACGGAAAACGGCGGCCCTGGGGTCGCCGTTTTCATTTTCAGGGGGATTTCAGGTGAGATTGGTGCGTAGGCGCAACTGTCTGCGCCGAGGCGCTTTTCGTAGGATGGGTTGAGCTTGCGAAACCCATGCGGTGGTGGTGATGGGTATCGCTTCGCTCAACACCATCCTACGAAAAGCCATGCTCGCTCATGCGGTAGGAGCGGACCTTGTCCGCGATAGTCGGAGGTCTCGGCGCGATTCGCGGATGAGATCCGCTCCTACAGGTTGCCCATGCGCCGTGCCCTTGTAGGAGCGCGCCCTGCGCGCGAATCGCAGGCAGGGCCTGCTCCTACAGTCAGCCCGAGGCGTGGCATTTCCCCGTAGGAGCGGACCTTGTCCGCGATAGCCGCGCATCGCGGCGCGATTCGCGGTTTTTCAGCCCTGCAGCGCCCGGTCCACCATCTTGCGGGCGTGGGCCAGGGATTCCTTGGTCATGTCCACGCCGCCGAGCATGCGGGCGATCTCTTCTATGCGTTCGGCCTTCTTCAGGTTGGCTACCGCGGTGCGGGTTTCGCTGCTGCCGCGTTCCTTGTGCACGAACAGGTGCTGGTGGCCCTGGGCCGCGACCTGCGGCAGGTGGGTGACGGTCAGCACCTGGCCGCCTTCGCCCAGGCGGCGCAGCAGTTGGCCGACCACTTCCGCGGTGGGGCCGCCGATGCCGACGTCCACTTCGTCGAAGACCAGGGTGGGCGTGCGCGATGTTTGCGCGGTGATCACCTGGATGGCCAGGCTGATGCGCGACAGTTCGCCGCCGGAGGCGACCCGCGCCAGGCCCTTGAGCGGCTGCCCGGGGTTGGCGCTGACCAGGAATTCCAGCTGCTCCAGGCCGTTGGCCTGGGGCTCGTCGGCGGGGGCGTCGCTCAGTTCGATGGCGAAGCGCCCGCCGGGCATGCCCAGGCGCTGCATTTCCGTCTCCACCAGGGCCGCCAGTTGCGGAGCGGCCTGGCGGCGCAGGGTGCTGAGTTCCGCGGCTTTTTCCTGGTAATGGCGCTCGTAGGCGGCCAGTTCCTCGCCCAGGCGTTCCGCGGCTTCGTCGTCGGCGTTCAGTGCCTCCAGTTCCTCCAGCAGGCGCTGTTGCAGGGCTTGCAGGTCGTGGGGCTGCACGCGGTGCTTGCGGGCCAGGCTGTAGATGGCGTCCATGCGTTCTTCCAGCTGTTGCAGGCGGCTGGGGTCGGCATCGAAGTTGTCGACGAAACGGTTCAGCTCGCCCACCGCTTCCTCTACCTGGATCTGCGCGCTGGACAGCAGGTTGACCGCCTCGGCCAGCGCCGCGGGCTGGCTCTGGAAGGCGGTCAGGCGGTTGAGGCTGGCGGTCAGCACCGACAACACGTTGCCGGCGTCGCTTTCGCTGCACATGTCCACCACCTGGCGGCAGGCGCCGAGCAGCGCGCCGGCGTTGCTCAGGGTCTTGTGCTCGGCCTCCAGCGCCTCCAGTTCGTGCTCGCCCAGGGCCAGGTTCTCCAGTTCGTCCAGCTGGTAGCTGAGCAACTGGTGGCGGGCGCGCTGTTCGTCGCTGCTGCGCGACAGGCGGTCGAGTTCGTGGCGCGTCTGTTTCCAGCGCTGCGCGGCCAGCTGTACCTGGCGCGCCAGGTCCTGGCTGCCGGCGTATTCGTCGAGCAGGCGGCGGTGGGTGTCGGCCTTGAGCAGCGACTGGTGCTCGTGCTGGCTGTGGATATCGATCAGCAGCTCGCCCAGGGCCTTGAGGTCGCCCAGGGTGCAGGGCGTACCGTTGATGTAGCCGCGCGAGCGGCCTTCGGCGGTGATCACCCGGCGCAGGATGCACGGGCCGTCCTGCTCCAGGTCGCGCTCGGCGAGCCAGTCGCGGGCCTCGGCGATGGCGCCGACGTCGAAGCTGGCGAGGATGTCGGCCTTGTCCGCGCCGGGGCGCACCACGCCGCTGTCGGCGCGGTCGCCCAGGGCCAGGCCGAGGGCGTCGAGCATGATCGACTTGCCGGCGCCGGTCTCGCCGGTGATCACGGTCATGCCGGCGGCGAGCTCGAGATCGAGGTGCTCGACGATGGCGTAGTTGTGCACGGAGAGATGAACCAGCATGGAGGCGGCTCCGGTGAAAAGGTCTGTTTATTTATACAGTATTTTTTGCCGCTGGCAATTCATCGCCCGCCCCTTGAACCGGCGCAAATGGCCCCCATATAGCCGGCAGAGCCGCGAGCCATTGGGTTCGCTTTGTTTTCAAAGGCTTTTTCTTTTTTAGGAGAGTGGCATGTCTGACGAGCAACAGACTCAGGATTCGCACCTGAACGAGCAGCCGGAACAGGTTGCCGGCGACGACCTGAACGCCCGCGTGCTGGACCTCGAGGAACAGCTGGCCGCGGCCAAGGACCAGAGCCTGCGCGTCGCCGCCGAGCTGCAGAACGTGCGCCGTCGCGCCGAGCAGGATATCGAGAAGGCGCACAAGTTCGCCCTGGAGAAGTTCTCCGGCGACCTGCTGCCGGTGGTCGACACCCTGGAGCGCGCGCTGGAGATGTCCAGCCCGGACGACGAGGCGATCAAGCCGATGCGCGAAGGCATCGAGCTGACCCTCAAGATGTTCCACGACACCCTCAAGCGCTACAACCTGGAGCCGGTCGACCCCCACGGCGAGCCGTTCAACCCCGAGCACCATCAGGCGATGGCGATGGAAGAGAGCGTGCACCTGGAGCCCGGCAGCGTGGTCAAGGTGTTCCAGAAGGGCTACCTGCTCAACGGTCGCCTGCTGCGCCCGGCCATGGTTGTGGTCAGCAAGGCACCCGAGCAAACCCCGCCTTCGATCGACGAGAAGGCTTGAAATCCGCCACCCGGTCCCCATCTGGGTAATCAACCGAGCACAAGGTCCGCAGCGGGATCAGCACGGAATCTAATTTCTGGAGAGTGAATATGGGCAAAATCATTGGTATCGACCTGGGGACCACCAACTCCTGCGTCTCCATCCTGGAAAACGGCAGCGTCAAGGTGATCGAGAACGCCGAAGGCGCTCGCACCACCCCGTCGATCATCGGCTACGCCAACGACGGCGAGATCCTGGTCGGCCAGCCGGCCAAGCGCCAGGCTGTCACCAACCCGAAGAACACCCTGTACGCGGTGAAGCGCCTGATCGGCCGTCGCTTCGAAGAGGACGTCGTGCAGAAAGACATCAAGATGGTGCCGTACAGCATCGTCAAGGCTGACAACGGCGACGCCTGGGTCGAAGCCAAGGGCCAGAAGATGGCCCCGCCGCAGGTTTCCGCCGAAGTCCTGAAGAAGATGAAGAAGACCGCCGAGGACTACCTGGGCGAGCCGGTCACCGAAGCGGTCATCACCGTGCCGGCCTACTTCAACGACAGCCAGCGCCAGGCCACCAAGGACGCCGGCCGCATCGCCGGCCTGGACGTCAAGCGCATCATCAACGAGCCGACCGCGGCTGCGCTGGCCTACGGCCTGGACAAGGCCAAGGGCGACCACACCATCATCGTCTACGACCTGGGCGGCGGCACCTTCGACGTCTCGGTGATCGAGATCGCCGAAGTCGACGGCGAGCACCAGTTCGAAGTGCTGGCCACCAACGGCGACACCTTCCTCGGTGGCGAAGACTTCGACCTGCGCCTGATCGACTACCTCGTCGACGAGTTCAAGAAAGAAACCGGCATGGACCTCAAGGGCGACCCGCTGGCCATGCAGCGCCTGAAAGAGGCTGCCGAGAAGGCCAAGATCGAGCTGTCCTCGACCCAGCAGACCGACGTCAACCTGCCGTACATCACCGCTGACGCCAGCGGCCCGAAACACCTGAACGTCAAGGTGTCCCGCGCCAAGCTGGAGTCCCTGGTGGAAGACCTGGTGCAGCGCACCATCGAGCCCTGCCGCGTGGCCCTGAAGGACGCCGGCCTGGACGTGTCGAAGATCGACGAAGTGATCCTCGTCGGTGGCCAGACCCGTATGCCGCTGGTGCAGAAGACCGTCGCTGAGTTCTTCGGCAAGGAAGCGCGCAAGGACGTCAACCCGGACGAAGCCGTGGCCATGGGTGCTGCCATCCAGGGCGCCGTGCTGGCCGGTGACGTCAAGGACGTGCTGCTGCTCGACGTCACCCCGCTGACCCTGGGCATCGAGACCCTGGGTGGCGTGATGACCGCGCTGATCGACAAGAACACCACCATCCCGACCAAGAAGTCGCAGGTGTTCTCCACCGCCGACGACAACCAGGGCGCCGTGACCATCCACGTGCTGCAGGGCGAGCGCAAGCAGGCCGCGCAGAACAAGTCGCTGGGCAAGTTCGACCTGGCCGACATCCCGCCGGCGCCGCGCGGCGTGCCGCAGATCGAAGTGACCTTCGATATCGACGCCAACGGCATCCTGCACGTGTCTGCCAAGGACAAGGCCACCGGCAAGCAGCAGTCCATCGTGATCAAGGCCTCTTCGGGCCTGTCCGAGGACGAGATCCAGCAGATGGTGCGCGACGCCGAGGCCAACGCCGAGGAAGACCGCAAGTTCGAGGAACTGGCCGCCGCCCGCAACCAGGGCGATGCGCTGGTCCACGCGACTCGCAAGATGGTCACCGAGGCTGGCGACAAGGCCACCGCCGAGGAGAAGGCTGCCATCGAGAAGGCGCTGGCCGACCTGGAAGCCGCCGTGAAGGGCGACGACAAGGCCGAGATCGAAGCGAAGATGAACGCGCTGTCCCAGGCGTCCACCCCGCTGGCGCAGAAGATGTACGCCGAGCAACCGCAGCCGGGCGCCGAAGCCCAGTCCGGCGATGCTGACCACAAGGCCGGCGACGACGTGGTCGACGCCGAGTTCGAAGAGGTCAAGGAGAACAAGTAAGCCTCGTGCAAGCTTGCGCTCCGGCGCACCGACCAGCGTGTCGGTGCGCATGAAACGTCACGCGGGGGCTTGCTCCCGCGTCGGCGTGTCTGGGGGAGAGGTTTTCAAGGTGCAAAGAATTTATGGCCAAACGTGATTTCTACGAGGTACTGGGTGTCGAGCGTGGCGCCAGCGAGTCGGACCTGAAGAAGGCCTACCGCCGGCTGGCCATGAAGTACCACCCGGACCGCAATCCCGGCGACAAGGAAGCCGAGGATAAATTCAAGGAGGCCAACGAGGCGTACGAGATCCTGTCCGACGCCAGCAGGCGCGCGGCCTACGATCAGTACGGCCACGCCGGCGTCGACCCGCAGATGGGCGGCGGTGGCGCCGGCTTCGGTGGCGCGAGCTTCTCGGACATCTTCGGCGACGTCTTCAGCGACTTCTTCGGTGGCGGCGGCGGTGGCCGTGGCGGCCGCGGCGGCCCGCAGCGCGGCGCCGACCTGCGCTACACCCTGGACCTGGACCTGGAAGACGCGGTCCGCGGCACCACCGTGACCATCCGCGTGCCGACCCTGGTCGGCTGCAAGACCTGCAGCGGCAGCGGCGCCAAGCCCGGCACCTCGCCGGTCACCTGCACCACCTGCGGCGGCATCGGCCAGGTGCGCATGCAGCAGGGCTTCTTCTCGGTGCAGCAGACCTGCCCGCGCTGCCATGGCAGCGGCAAGATGATCAGCGACCCCTGCGGCACCTGCCATGGCCAGGGGCGCGTGGAAGAGCAGAAGACGCTGTCGGTCAAGGTGCCGGCCGGCGTCGACACCGGCGACCGCATCCGCCTCACCGGCGAGGGCGAGGCCGGGGCCCATGGCGGCCCGGCGGGCGACCTCTACGTGGTGGTCAACGTGCGCGAGCACGACATCTTCCAGCGCGACGGCAAGCACCTGTACTGCGAAGTGCCGATCAGCTTCGCCGACGCCGCCCTGGGCGGTGAGCTGGAAGTGCCGACGCTGGATGGCCGGGTGAAGCTGAAGATCCCGGAGGGCACCCAGACCGGCAAGCTGTTCCGCCTGCGCGGCAAGGGTGTGGCCCCGGTGCGCGGCGGTGGCGCCGGCGACCTGATGTGCCGCGTGGTGGTCGAGACCCCGGTGAACCTGGACAAGCGCCAGCGCGAACTGCTCGAGGAGTTCCGCAGCAGCCTGCAGGGCGACACCTCCCACTCGCCCCGCGCCAGTGGCTGGTTCGAAGGCATGAAGCGCTTCTTCGACGATTTATAAGTGATGGGCTGGAAGCTCGAAGCTGGAGGCTTGAAGCGGGCCGGCTCGGGCTTCCGGCTTCTGGCTTCCAGCTTGGAGCTTTCTGTTATGCGACGTATAGCCGTAATGGGCGCCGCCGGGCGCATGGGCAAGAACCTGATCGAGGCGGTGCAGCAGACCAACGGCAGCGCCGGCCTGACCGCCGCCATCGACCGCCCGGACAGCACCCTGGTGGGCGCCGACGCCGGTGAACTGGCCGGCCTGGGGCGCATCGGCGTGCCGCTGTCGGGCGACCTGGCGAAGGTGGTCGACGAGTTCGATGTGCTGATCGACTTCACCCATCCCACCGTGACCCTGAAGAACCTGGAGGTCTGCCGCAAGGCCGGCAAGGCCATGGTCATCGGCACCACCGGTTTCTCCGTGGAAGAGAAGGTCCTGCTGGCCGAGGCCGCCAAGGACATTCCGATCGTCTTCGCCGCCAACTACAGCGTCGGCGTCAACCTCTGCCTGAAGCTGCTGGACACCGCCGCCCGCGTGCTGGGCGACGAAGTGGACATCGAGATCATCGAGGCCCACCACCGGCACAAGGTCGACGCGCCGTCCGGCACTGCCTTGCGCATGGGCGAGGTGGTGGCCAATGCCCTGGGGCGTGACCTGGAGAAGGTGGCGGTCTACGGTCGCGAGGGCCAGACCGGCGCCCGCGAGCGCGAGACCATCGGCTTCGCCACCGTGCGCGCTGGTGACGTGGTCGGCGACCACACCGTGCTGTTCGCCGCCGAGGGCGAGCGCGTGGAGATTACCCACAAGGCCTCCAGCCGCATGACCTTCGCCCGCGGCGCGGTGCGTGCGGCGCTGTGGCTGGAAGGGCAGGGCAGCGGCCTGTACGACATGCAGGACGTGCTCGGGCTGCGCTGAGCGCCTGCCGCGCGTCGGCATGACGGGGCAAAAATGACCCAGCGGTAGCGTTACGCGTCGTGCAAAAGGTGGACCATTATGTCGCGTTTCTGTAAACTACAGATTTAGTGTGTCCACTAAAAGCAGCGCAGCATGAACCATATAAAAAGCGGGATGACCTCTTCTGATGTCATCCCGCTTTTTTACAACCTGCGCACGCCCAGCCAGGCTTGATTCACGGGAGGTCTTCTTGACTAAGCCAGCCATACTTGCACTTGCCGACGGCAGCATTTTTCGCGGTGAAGCCATCGGTGCCGACGGTCAGACCGTCGGCGAGGTGGTGTTCAACACCGCCATGACCGGCTACCAGGAAATCCTTACCGATCCTTCCTATGCCCAGCAGATCGTCACCCTGACCTATCCGCACATCGGCAACACCGGGACCACCCCGGAAGACGCCGAAGCCAACCGCGTCTGGGCCGCCGGCCTGATCATCCGCGACCTGCCGCTGCTGGCCAGCAGCTGGCGCAACAAGCAGTCGCTGCCCGACTACCTGAAGGAGAACGGCACCGTCGCCATCGCCGGTATCGACACCCGCCGCCTGACGCGCATCCTGCGCGAGAAGGGCTCGCAGAACGGCTGCATCCTCGCCGGCGACGACGCCACCGAAGAGAAGGCGCTGGAACTGGCGCGTTCCTTCCCGGGCCTGAAGGGCATGGACCTGGCCAAGGTGGTGTCCTCCACCGAGCGCTACGAGTGGCGCTCCAGCGTGTGGAACCTGGAAACCGACAGCCACCCGGAAATCCCTGCCGCCGAGTTGCCCTACCACGTGGTCGCCTACGACTTCGGCGTCAAGCTGAACATCCTGCGCATGCTGGTGGCCCGCGGCTGCCGCCTGACCGTGGTGCCGGCGCAGACCCCGGCCAGCGAAGTGCTGGCGCTGAACCCGGACGGCATCTTCCTCTCCAACGGCCCCGGCGACCCCGAGCCGTGCGACTACGCCATCCAGGCCATCCGCGAGTTCCTCGACACCGAGATTCCGGTCTTCGGCATCTGCCTCGGTCACCAGCTGCTGGCCCTGGCGTCGGGCGCCAAGACCATGAAGATGGGCCACGGCCACCATGGCGCCAACCACCCGGTGCAGGACCTGGATACCGGCGTGGTGATGATCACCAGCCAGAACCACGGCTTCGCGGTGGACGAGGAAACCCTGCCGGGCAACCTGCGCGCCACCCACAAGTCGCTGTTCGACGGCACCCTGCAGGGCATCGAGCGCACCGACAAGGTGGCCTTCAGCTTCCAGGGCCACCCGGAAGCCAGCCCCGGCCCGCACGACGTGGCGCCGCTGTTCGACCGTTTCATCTCGGCCATGGCCGAGCGTCGCTGAGAGCTGCGAAGAGGTAAGCGAAGATGATGCCGACCCTGGGAATCACCGACCTCTGGACCTACGTCCTGGGTACGCTGTTCATCGTCCTGCTGCCGGGCCCGAACTCGCTGTTCGTGCTGGCCACCGCCGCCCAGCGCGGCGTCGGCGCCGGCTACCGGGCGGCCAGCGCGGTGTTCCTGGGCGATGCCATCCTGATGCTGCTGTCGGCCCTGGGCATCGCCTCGCTGCTCAAGGCCGAGCCGGTGCTGTTCCTCGGCCTGAAGTACGCCGGCGCTGCCTACCTGTTCTACCTGGGCCTGGGCATGCTCCGCGGCGGCTTGCAGAAGCTGCGCCAGCCGCTGGAACAGGCCGCCCCGGCGAAGGAAGTGGACGTCGCCCAGCCGTTCCGCAAGGCGCTGCTGCTGAGCCTGTCGAACCCCAAGGCGATCCTCTTCTTCGTGTCCTTCTTCATCCAGTTCGTCGACCCGGGCTATGCCTACCCCGGCGTGTCGTTCCTGGTGCTGGGCACGATCCTCGAGGTCATCAGCGCCCTCTACCTCAGCTTCCTGATCTTTTCCGGTGTGCGCCTGGCGGCCTGGTTCCGCCGCCGGCAACGACTGGCGGCCGGCGCCTCGAGCGGCGTCGGCGCCCTGTTCGTCGGCTTCGGCGTGAAGCTGGCCAGCGCAACCCTTTCCTGAATATTGCAACGAGAGTCCCATGCCCAAGCGTACAGACATCAAGAGCATCCTGATCCTCGGTGCCGGCCCCATCGTCATCGGCCAGGCCTGCGAATTCGACTACTCCGGCGCCCAGGCCTGCAAGGCCCTGAAGGAAGAAGGCTTCCGCGTCATCCTGGTGAACTCCAACCCGGCCACCATCATGACCGACCCGGCCATGGCCGACGCCACCTACATCGAGCCGATCAAGTGGCAGACCGTGGCCAAGATCATCGAGAAGGAGCGCCCCGACGCGCTGCTGCCGACCATGGGCGGCCAGACCGCGCTGAACTGCGCGCTGGACCTGGAGCGCCACGGCGTGCTGGAGAAGTTCGGCGTCGAGATGATCGGCGCCAACGCCGACACCATCGACAAGGCCGAGGACCGCTCGCGCTTCGACAAGGCCATGAAGGCCATCGGCCTGGCCTGCCCGCGCTCGGGCATCGCCCACAGCATGGAAGAGGCCTATGGCGTGCTGGAACAGGTCGGCTTCCCCTGCATCATCCGTCCGTCCTTCACCATGGGCGGCACCGGCGGCGGCATCGCCTACAACCGCGAAGAGTTCGAAGAAATCTGCGCCCGCGGCCTGGACCTGTCGCCGACCAACGAGCTGCTGATCGACGAATCGCTGATCGGCTGGAAGGAATACGAGATGGAGGTTGTCCGCGACAAGAAAGACAACTGCATCATCGTCTGCTCCATCGAGAACTTCGACCCCATGGGCGTGCACACCGGTGACTCCATCACCGTGGCCCCGGCGCAGACCCTGACCGACAAGGAATACCAGATCATGCGCAACGCCTCCCTGGCGGTGCTGCGCGAGATCGGCGTGGAGACCGGCGGTTCCAACGTGCAGTTCGGCATCTGCCCGGACACCGGGCGCATGGTCGTGATCGAGATGAACCCGCGGGTGTCGCGCTCCTCGGCCCTGGCCTCCAAGGCCACCGGCTTCCCGATCGCCAAGATCGCCGCCAAGCTGGCCGTCGGCTACACCCTCGACGAGCTGCAGAACGACATCACCGGCGGCCGCACCCCGGCGTCCTTCGAGCCGGCCATCGACTACGTCGTGACCAAGGTGCCGCGCTTCGCCTTCGAGAAATTCCCCAAGGCCGATGCCCGCCTGACCACCCAGATGAAATCCGTGGGTGAGGTCATGGCCATCGGCCGGACCTTCCAGGAGTCGGTGCAGAAAGCCCTGCGCGGCCTGGAAGTGGGCGTCGCCGGCTTCGATCCGAAGCTCGACCTGGCCGACCCGGAAGCCGAGGGCATTCTGCGCCGCGAGCTGACCGTGCCGGGCGCCGAGCGCATCTGGTACGTGGCCGATGCCTTCCGCGCCGGCAAGAGCATCGAAGAAGTCTTCGCCCTGACCAAGATCGACGAATGGTTCCTGGTGCAGATCGAGGACCTGATCAAGGAAGAAGAGAAGGTCAAGACCCTCGGCCTGTCCGGCATCGACGCCGACCTGATGCGCAAGCTCAAGCGCAAGGGCTTCTCCGACGCGCGCCTGGCCAAGCTGCTGGGCGTGACCGAGAAGAACCTGCGCAGCCACCGCCACAAGCTGAAAGTCGTGCCGGTGTACAAGCGCGTGGACACCTGCGCCGCCGAATTCGCCACCGACACCGCCTACATGTACTCGACCTACGAGGAAGAGTGCGAGGCCAACCCGTCCGGCCGCGACAAGATCATGATCCTCGGCGGCGGCCCGAACCGTATCGGCCAGGGCATCGAGTTCGACTACTGCTGCGTGCACGCGGCGCTGGCGATGCGCGAAGACGGCTACGAGACCATCATGGTCAACTGCAACCCGGAGACCGTCTCCACCGACTACGACACTTCCGACCGCCTGTACTTCGAGCCGGTGACCCTCGAAGACGTGCTGGAGATCGTCCGCGTCGAGCAGCCCAAGGGCGTGATCGTCCAGTACGGCGGCCAGACCCCGCTGAAACTCTGCCGCGCCCTGGAAGAGGCCGGCGTGCCGATCATCGGCACCAGCCCCGACGCCATCGACCGCGCCGAGGACCGCGAGCGCTTCCAGCAGATGGTCCAGCGCCTGAACCTGCGCCAGCCGGCCAACGCCACCGCGCGCAGCGAAGACGAGGCCCTGAGCCTGTCGAAGAACATCGGCTACCCGATGGTGGTGCGCCCGTCCTACGTACTGGGCGGCCGGGCGATGGAAATCGTCTACCAGGAAGAAGAGCTCAAGCGCTACATGCGCGAGGCGGTGAAGGTTTCCAACGACAGCCCGGTGCTGCTCGACCGCTTCCTCAACTGCGCCATCGAAGTGGACATCGACGCGGTCTGCGACGGCGAGACCGTGGTGATCGGCGCCATCATGCAGCACATCGAGCAGGCCGGCGTGCACTCCGGCGACTCCGCGTGCTCGCTGCCGCCGTACTCGCTGCCCAGGCACATCCAGGACGAGATCCGCGAACAGGTCAAGAAGATGGCCCTGGAGCTGGGCGTCGTCGGCCTGATGAACGTGCAGATGGCCGTGCAGGGCGAGGACATCTACGTCATCGAGGTGAACCCGCGCGCCTCGCGTACCGTGCCCTTCGTCTCCAAGTGCATCGGCGAATCCCTGGCCAAGATCGCGGCGCGCGTCATGGCCGGCAAGAGCCTCGCCGAAGTCGGCTTCACCGAAGAGGTGATCCCGCCGTACTATAGCGTCAAGGAAGCGGTGTTCCCGTTCGCCAAGTTCCCTGGCGTCGACCCCATCCTCGGCCCGGAAATGAAATCCACCGGCGAGGTCATGGGCGTGGGCGACAGCTTCGGCGAGGCTTTCGCCAAGGCCCAGCTGGGCGCCAGCGAGATCCTGCCGAACGCCGGTTGCGCCTTCATCAGCGTCCGCGAGGACGACAAGCCGCAGGCCGTGCAGGTCGCTCGCGACCTGGTCGCGCTGGGCTTCGAGGTGGTCGCCACCGCCGGTACCGCCAAGGTGATCGAGGCGGCCGGCCTGCCGGTGCGTCGCGTGAACAAGGTGACCGAGGGCCGCCCCCACGTGGTCGACATGATCAAGAACGACGAAGTCACCCTGATCATCAACACCACCGAAGGCCGCCAGTCGATCGCCGATTCCTATTCGATCCGTCGTAACGCCCTGCAGCACAAGATCTACTGCACCACCACCATCGCGGCGGGGCAGGCGATCTGCGAGGCGCTCAAGTTCGGTCCCGAGAAGACCGTTCGCCGGCTGCAGGACCTGCATGCAGGAATCAACGCATGAGCAAATTCCCGATGACCGTCCAGGGCGCCCGCGCCCTGGAAGAAGAACTGAAACACCTGAAGACCGTTCTGCGCCCGCAGATCACCCAGGCCATCGCCGAAGCGCGTGAGCTGGGCGACCTCAAGGAAAACGCCGAGTACCATGCCGCCCGCGAGCAGCAGGGCATGTCCGAGGCGCGCATCCGCGACATCGAGGCCAAGCTGTCCAACGCGCAGATCATCGACGTCACCACCATCCCGCACACCGGCAAGGTGATCTTCGGCACCACCGTGGACATCGCCAACGTCGAGACCGACGAGACCGTGACCTACCAGATCGTCGGCGACGACGAGGCCGACATCAAGGCGCGCAAGATCTCGGTCAACTCGCCGATCGCCCGCGCGCTGATCGGCAAGACCGAGGGCGACGCCGTGCTGGTGAAGACCCCGGGCGGCGACGTCGAGTACGAGATCGTTGAAGTCCGCCACGCCTGAGTCGCGTCCGCTGAAAGCCGCCGCAGCCAGTTGGTTGCTGGCCCAGACCTTCTGGGTCGGCGGCCTCTGGCTGTTGCGTTTCGTGGTCCTGCCGGCGCTGCAGAAGGTCGGCCTGGCGCCGCTGCTGGTGCAGTCGGTGGCCGACGCCCTGACGCCGTTGCTGGTCGGCTTCGCCGGCTTCTGCGCGCTGCTCCAGGTATTGGTGCTGGTGACTGCGCAGGGGCTGTCGAGCCTCTGGCGCGAGATGCGCGGGCAATTGCTGCTGACGGCGCTGGCGATGGTGGCGAGCTACCTGGTGGTGAACCAACTGGCGCCGGATGCCCAGCGCTGGCTGCTGTTCAACTACCTGGTGCTGGCCCTGTGCGGCGTGCTGCTGGTGCTGCAGCCGGTACCGGGGCGGGACGCGGCGCGCTGAGCGCCGGCGGGGAGCCTCGGCCGGGCGCCTGGGCGCCCGGCCTATGCTGTCACAGGCCGCTGTAGCGGCTGACGTTCGACAGGTTGCGGTTCGGCTTGGGGTTGCGGCGGTAGACCAGGGCCATCTTGCCGATGGTCTGGATCAGCTCGCAACTGCCGTTCCGGCACAGCTCGTCGATCAGCGCGCGGCGGTCGTCGCGCTCGGTGATGCGGAACTGCACCTTGATCAGTTCGTGATCGTTGAGCGCACGCTCCAGTTCGGCCATGACGCCCTCGGTAAGACCGTTTTCGGCAACGGTCAATACAGGCTTCAGGTGGTGGCCGATAGATTTGAACTGTTTCTTCTGCTCCTGAGTGAGCGCCATAATCAGACCCCTGGGAAAAAAGGCGGATATTCTACCCGAGTTTCGGTTTACCGGGTGCCCGCTCAGACGAGGTAACAAGTGGCCCGTTCCAAGACTAGCCATCGCTGGCTGAAAGAACACTTCGACGATCCTTACGTGAAGATGGCGCAACGCGACGGCTACCGCTCGCGCGCCAGCTACAAGCTGCTGGAGATCCAGGAGAAGGATCGCATCCTGCGCCCGGGCATGACCGTGGTCGACCTCGGCGCCGCGCCGGGCGGCTGGTCGCAGGTCACCAGCCGGGTGATCGGCGACAAGGGCACGCTGATCGCCTCGGACATCCTGCCGATGGACAGCATCCCGGACGTCACCTTCATCCAGGGCGACTTCACCGAAGACGAGGTCTTCGCCCGGCTGCTCGAGGCCATCGGAGAAAATCCGGTAGACCTTGTGATTTCCGATATGGCCCCCAATATGAGTGGACTGCCCGCCGTGGACATGCCCCGTGCCATGTTCCTCTGCGAGCTGGCGCTGGACCTGTGCGCCCGGGTGTTGCGACCGGGCGGCGATTTCCTGATCAAGATCTTCCAGGGCGAGGGCTTCGACACCTACCTGAAGACGGTCCGCGAGAATTTCGAGAAGGTACAGATGCGCAAGCCGCTGTCCTCCCGCGACCGCTCCCGCGAGCAATATCTGCTCGCGCGGGGCTTCCGCGGGGCCTAGACTGCGACGAATGGGCCGTCTGTCCGTCCACTGCACGCAAGTAGGGCTTGTCCCGGCTCGCGCCGGGGTTCATAAAGGGTTACAGACGCCTCCTACGTCGCTAGGGGTTGTGTAGTAATTTGGCCGGCAGGAGTCTGGCCGTCGTGTGAAGCGGTTTCCAGGGCGGAGCCGGCTTCAGAGGGTAATCAATTGAACGACATGGCAAAGAACCTGATCCTGTGGTTGATCATCGCGGCGGTGCTGGTCACCGTGATGAACAACTTCTCCAGTCCGAGCGAGCCGCAGACGCTCAACTACTCGGACTTCATCCAACAGGTGAAGGAAGGCAAGGTCGAGCGGGTTACCGTCGACGGCTACGTGATCACTGGCAAGCGCCAGGACGGGGATACCTTCAAGACCGTCCGTCCGGCGATCCAGGACAACGGCCTGATCGGCGACCTGGTCAACAACAACGTGGTCATCGAGGGCAAGCAGCCCGAGCAGCAGAGCATCTGGACGCAACTGCTGGTCGCCAGCTTCCCGATTCTGGTGATCATTGCCGTGTTCATGTTCTTCATGCGCCAGATGCAGGGCGGCGGCGGTGGCCGCGGCGGCCCGATGAGCTTCGGCAAGAGCAAGGCGCGCCTGCTGTCCGAGGACCAGGTCAAGACCACCTTCGCTGACGTCGCCGGCTGCGACGAGGCCAAGGAAGAGGTCAGCGAGCTGGTCGAGTTCCTCCGCGACCCGGGCAAGTTCCAGCGCCTGGGCGGCCGCATCCCGCGCGGCGTGCTGATGGTCGGCCCGCCCGGTACCGGCAAGACCCTGCTGGCCAAGGCCATCGCCGGCGAGGCCAAGGTGCCGTTCTTCACCATCTCCGGTTCCGACTTCGTCGAGATGTTCGTCGGCGTGGGCGCCTCCCGCGTGCGCGACATGTTCGACCAGGCCAAGAAACACGCCCCGTGCATCATCTTCATCGACGAGATCGACGCCGTCGGCCGCCATCGTGGCGCCGGCCTGGGCGGCGGTCACGACGAGCGCGAGCAGACTCTCAACCAGTTGCTGGTGGAGATGGACGGCTTCGAGATGAACGACGGCATCATCGTCATCGCCGCGACCAACCGTCCGGACGTGCTCGACCCGGCGCTGCTGCGCCCGGGCCGCTTCGACCGCCAGGTGGTGGTCGGCCTGCCGGACATCCGCGGCCGCGAGCAGATCCTCAAGGTGCACATGCGCAAGGTCCCGCTGGGCGACAACGTCGACGCGGCGGTGATCGCCCGCGGTACCCCGGGCTTCTCCGGCGCCGACCTGGCCAACCTGGTCAACGAGGCCTCGCTGTTCGCCGCCCGCGCCAACAAGCGCATCGTCGACATGCGCGAGTTCGAGCTGGCCAAGGACAAGATCATGATGGGCGCCGAGCGCAAGACCATGGTCATGTCCGAGAAGGAGAAGAAGAACACCGCCTTCCACGAGGCCGGCCACGCCATCGTCGGCCGCCTGGTGCCGGAGCACGACCCGGTCTACAAGGTTTCCATCATCCCCCGCGGCCGCGCTCTGGGCGTGACCATGTTCCTCCCCGAGGAGGATCGCTACAGCCTGTCCAAGCGCGCCCTGGAAAGCCAGATCTGCTCGCTGTTCGGCGGCCGTATCGCGGAAGAGATGACCCTCGGCTTCGAAGGCGTCACCACCGGCGCCTCCAACGACATCATGCGTGCCACCCAGTTGGCGCGGAACATGGTCACCAAGTGGGGCCTGTCCGAGAAGCTCGGCCCGCTGATGTACGCCGAAGAGGAGGGCGAGGTGTTCCTCGGCCGCAGCGCCGGCAGCCAGCACGCCAACGTGTCCGGCGAGACCGCCAAGCTGATCGACCAGGAAGTGCGGCGCATCATCGACGACTGCTACGGCACCGCCAAGCGCCTGCTGGAAGAGAACCGCGACAAGCTGGACATGATGGCCGACGCGCTGATGAAGTACGAAACCATCGATGCCGACCAGATCGACGACATCATGGCCGGCCGCGTGCCGCGCGAGCCGCGCGACTGGCAGGGCGGCGGTTCCGGTTCCTCCGGCTCGGCGACCGCCAGCCGCGACGAGGGTGGCCGCAAGGAAAACCCCATCGGTGGGCCCGCCGGCGAGCACTGAGAGCACTAGATGAGTTTCGAGCTGTACCCGACCCGGTTGCCTTGCGGCAACCGGGTTCTTGATTTAGGGCGTACCCATGTCATGGGTATCCTCAACGTCACCCCGGACTCCTTCTCCGACGGCGGCCGCTTCAGCCAGCGCGACGTCGCGTTGCGCCACGCCGCCGCGATGGTCGAGGCTGGCGCCAGCCTGATCGACGTGGGCGGCGAGTCGACCCGTCCGGGCGCGCGCCTGGTGTCGCCGACCGAGGAGCTGGAGCGCGTGGCGCCGGTGGTGGAAGCCATCGCCCGCGAACTGGACGTGGTGATTTCCGTCGACACCTCGACCCCCGCCGTGATGCGCGAGACCGCGCGCCTGGGCGCCGGGCTGATCAACGACGTGCGCTCGCTGCAGCGCGATGGCGCGCTGGACGCCGCGGTGGATACCGGGTTGGCCGTGTGCCTGATGCACATGCGCGGCGAGCCGAGCACCATGCAGAACGATCCGCGCTACCCCGACATCCTGGCCGAGGTGCATGACTTCCTCGCCGAGCGCATCGCCGTCTGCGAGGCGGCGGGAATCGCCCGCGAGCGCCTGGTGCTCGACCCCGGCTTCGGCTTCGCCAAGACCCAGGCGCACAACCTGGTGCTGTTCCAGCGCATGGAGCGTCTGCTGGAACTGGGCTGCCCGCTGCTGGTCGGAGTGTCGCGCAAGAGCATGATCGGCCGCGCCCTGGGGCGCGAGGTCGGTGACCGTCTGTATGGCAGCCTGGCGCTGGCGGCCTTGGCCGTGGCCAAGGGGGCGCGCATCATTCGCGTGCACGACGTTGCCGAAACGGTGGATGTGGTCCGCATGATCGATGCGGTGGAACAGGCTAAGGAAGAAGGAATGACAGCATGAGCAGGAAATATTTCGGTACCGATGGCATCCGTGGCCGCGTCGGCACGCCGCCGATCACGCCGGACTTCGTGCTCAAGCTGGGCTGGGCGGTAGGTATGGCTTTCCGCCAGCAGGGCAAGTGCCGCGTGCTGGTGGGCAAGGACACGCGGATTTCCGGCTACATGTTCGAATCGGCCCTGGAGGCCGGCCTGTCGGCCGCCGGCGCAGACGTGATGCTGCTGGGCCCGATGCCGACCCCCGGCATCGCCTACCTGACCCGCACCTTCCATGCCGAGGCGGGCATCGTCATCAGTGCCTCGCACAACCCGCACGACGACAACGGCATCAAGTTCTTCTCCGGCCAGGGCACCAAGCTGCCCGACGACGTCGAGCTGATGATCGAGGAACTGATCGACACGCCCATGACGGTGGTCGACTCCGCGCGCCTGGGCAAGGTCTCGCGGATCAACGACGCCGCCGGCCGCTACATCGAGTTCTGCAAGAGCAGCGTGCCCACCAGCACCGACTTCTCCGGCCTGCGCCTGGTCGTCGACTGCGCCCATGGCGCCACCTACAAGGTCGCGCCCAGCGTGTTCCGCGAGCTGGGGGCCCAGGTCTCGGTGATCGGCGCGCAGCCCAACGGCCTGAACATCAACGACAACTGCGGCTCCACCCACGTCGCCGCGCTGCAGGCGGCGGTCATCGCCGAGCAGGCCGACATGGGCATCGCCTTCGATGGCGACGGCGACCGCGTGATGATGGTCGACCATACCGGCGCGGTGGTGGACGGCGACGAGATCCTCTTCCTGATCGCCCGCGACATGCAGGAGCGCAACCGCCTGCAGGGCGGCGTGGTCGGCACCCTGATGAGCAACCTGGGCCTGGAGCTGGCCCTGGCCGACCTGCAGATCCCCTTCACCCGGGCCAAGGTCGGCGACCGCTACGTGATGGCGGAAATGCTCGATCGCGGCTGGCAGTTGGGTGGCGAGAACTCCGGCCACGTGGTCTGCGCCCAGCACACCACCACCGGCGACGCCATCATCGCCGCGCTGCAGGTGCTGATGGCACTGAAGAGCCGCGGCCAGACCCTCGCCGAGGCGCGCCAGGGCATCCGCAGGTTCCCGCAGGTGCTGATCAACGTGCGCTACCAGGGCAAGGACGTCGATCCCATCGAGCATCCGGCGGTCAAGGAGGCTTGCGCCCGCGTCACCGAAAGCATGGCCGGCCGCGGCCGCGTGCTGCTGCGCAAGTCCGGCACCGAGCCGCTGGTGCGGGTGATGGTCGAGGGCGACGAAGAGACCCGGGTGCGTGCCTACGCCGAACAGCTGGCGAAGGTCGTAACCGAGGTATGTGCTTGATTTCTCTTGTCAGTCCGATTTTTGTCGAGTAACATCTGCGCCCACTTTGCTCAGCGAGGTACAGCATGCGTCGACCCTTAGTGGCCGGGAACTGGAAAATGCACGGTACCCGCTCCAGTGTTGCGGAGCTGATCAAAGGCTTGCGACAACTGGCTCTGTCTACAGGTGTCGACGTGGCGGTTCTGCCGCCCTGTCTGTACATCAACCAGGTTCTTCAGGGCCTGGATGGCAAGGCGGTTGCGGTCGGTGCGCAGAACTGCGCGATCGAGCCGATGCAGGGCGCCCTCACGGGCGAAATTGCTGCCAGCCAGTTGGCCGATGCCGGTTGCTCCCTGGTTCTGGTGGGGCACTCCGAGCGCCGCCAGGTGCTGGGCGAAAGCGATGGTATCATCAGTCGCAAGTTCGCCGCGGCGCAATCCTGTGGCCTGGTTCCCGTGTTGTGCGTGGGCGAGACCCGCGAGCAGCGCGAAGCCGGCAAGACCCTCGAGGTCGTCGGGCGTCAGTTGAGCTCGGTGATAGAAGATTTGGGCGTCGGGGCTTTCTCCCGCGCCGTAGTGGCTTACGAGCCGGTGTGGGCAATCGGGACGGGGCTTACCGCCTCGCCTGAAGAAGCCCAGGAAGTACATGCGGCCATCCGTGCGCAATTGGCGGCAGAGAATGCCGAGGTCGCCCGCGGGGTTCGCCTGCTTTACGGCGGTAGCGTCAAGGCGGCGAATGCGGTCGAACTGTTCGGCATGCCGGACATCGATGGGGGGCTGATTGGTGGTGCCTCCCTGAATGCGGATGAGTTCGGTGCGATCTGTCGCGCCGCGGGAAGCTGAAGATGCTGGAAACAGTTGTAATCGTGATTCACCTGCTGATGGCGCTGGGTCTGGTTGTACTGGTCCTGCTTCAGCATGGCAAGGGTGCGGATGCCGGTGCCTCCTTTGGCGCTGGTGCTTCGGGTACCGTTTTCGGTAGCCAGGGTTCCGCAACCTTCCTCAGTCGTTTTACTGCTGTACTGGCTGCAGTTTTTTTCATTACCAGCTTGGGTTTAGCGTATTTCGCTAAAGAAAAAGCTGATATGATACGTCACATCGGACTTCCTGATCCGGCAGTGATGGAGCAGCATCAGGAGAAGGTCCCGGCAACCTCCGACGTGCCGGCGACCCAGGGGCAGCAACAAGCCCCGGCAGCCGGCAACGGTGACGTTCCGGCAGCTCCTGAGCAGAAGTAAGGCAAAGGTTTTTGCCGAGGTGGTGGAATTGGTAGACACGCTACCTTGAGGTGGTAGTGGCCATAGGCTGTAGGGGTTCGAGTCCCCTCCTCGGTACCATATACGAAGCCCCGCATGCGGGGCTTTCGTTTCCGGTGCGTCGGTTGACCTGGATAGGGTGTAACCGTATAATTTCGCACCAGCTTTGACGCGGGATGGAGCAGTCTGGTAGCTCGTCGGGCTCATAACCCGAAGGTCGTTGGTTCAAATCCAGCTCCCGCAACCAGTTATGGCAGAGCCCCTTTTCAGGGGCTTTTTGCTAGCT
Organism: Pseudomonas sp. PI1; assembly: GCF_000812405.1. Lineage (NCBI taxonomy): Bacteria > Pseudomonadati > Pseudomonadota > Gammaproteobacteria > Pseudomonadales > Pseudomonadaceae > Pseudomonas > Pseudomonas sp. PI1. Next base: position 62,483 of record NZ_JWMC01000098.1, on the reverse strand, counting down.
GGACAGTCCGCGCCGCCGTTGCTGGGCGGCCCTTTAGGGATGGGCGTTTCGCCCATTTTTCGTTTCTACGGCATACGCGAGGCGATCAGGTGTCGAGCAAGCTAGAACAGTTGCAGGCCTTGCTGGCCCCTGTGGTAGAGGCGCTCGGCTACGAGTGCTGGGGCCTCGAGTTCCTGTCCCAGGGACGTCATTCCCTGCTGAGGGTTTATATCGACAAGGCCGACGGCATCCTGATCGAGGACTGCGAGACGGTCAGTCGTCAGGTCAGCGGCGTGCTCGACGTCGAGGACCCGATCAGCGGCGAATACACCCTGGAAGTTTCCTCCCCGGGTATGGACCGCCCGCTGTTCACCCTCGAGCAGTTCGCCCGCTACGTTGGCGAGCAAGTGAAGATCAAGTTGCGCGTGCCCTTCGAGCGTCGCCGCAACTTCCAGGGCGTCCTCCGCGGTGTGGAGGAGCAGGACGTGGTGGTCCTGGTGGACGACCATGAATACCTGCTGCCGATCGATTCGATCGATAAGGCCAACATCATTCCCCGATTTGAGTGAGCCGCGGATCAAGCGGATTCCAATGGATTGAAAGGCGAGGCGTACGATGAGCAAAGAAGTACTGCTGGTTGTTGAGTCGGTATCCAACGAGAAAGGTGTACCGCCCGGCGTGATTTTCGAGGCGCTGGAACTGGCTCTGGCGACCGCCACCAAGAAGCGTTTCGAGGACGAGGTCGACCTGCGCGTGCAGATCAACCGCACCAACGGCAACTACGACACCTTCCGCCGCTGGACCGTGGTCGAGGACGAGGACTACTCCAACCCGGCCGCCGAGCTGACCGTCGAGGACGTGCAGGAAAGCCACCCGGGCACCAAGGCCGGCGACGTCATCGAAGAGAAGATCGAGTCCATCGAGTTCGGCCGCATCGCCGCGCAGACCGCCAAGCAGGTCATCGTGCAGAAGGTCCGCGAGGCCGAGCGCGCCCAGGTGGTCGACGCCTACCGCGAGAAGGTCGGCGAGATCATCTCCGGCACCGTCAAGAAGGTCACCCGCGACAACGTCATCGTCGACCTGGGCAACAACGCCGAAGCGCTGCTGGCCCGCGACCAGATCATCCCGCGCGAGACCTTCCGCGTCGGCACCCGCGTGCGTGCCCTGCTCAAGGAAATCCGCAGCGAGAACCGCGGCCCGCAACTGGTCCTCTCGCGCACCGCGCCGGAGATGCTGGTCGAGCTGTTCCGCATCGAAGTGCCGGAAATCGCCGAGCAGCTGATCGATGTCATGGCCGCCGCCCGCGACCCGGGTTCGCGCGCCAAGATCGCGGTACGCTCCAAGGACAAGCGCATCGACCCGCAGGGCGCCTGCATCGGCATGCGCGGTTCGCGCGTCCAGGCCGTGTCCGGCGAGCTGGGCGGCGAGCGCGTGGACATCGTCCTGTGGGACGACAACCCCGCGCAGTTCGTCATCAACGCCATGGCCCCGGCCGAAGTGGCGGCGATCATCGTCGACGAGGATACCCACACCATGGATATCGCCGTCGCCGAGGACAACCTGGCCCAGGCCATCGGCCGCAGCGGCCAGAACGTCCGCCTGGCCAGCCAACTGACCGGCTGGACGCTGAACGTGATGACCGAGGCCGACATCCAGGCCAAGCAGCAGGCCGAGACCGGCGACATCCTGCAGCGCTTCATCGACGAGCTGGATGTCGACGAGGAGCTGGCCCAGGTACTGGTCGAGGAAGGCTTCACCACCCTGGAAGAAATCGCCTACGTACCGATGGAAGAGATGCTCAACATCGACGGCTTTGACGAAGACATCGTCAACGAGCTGCGCTCGCGCGCCAAGGACCGTCTGTTGACCAAAGCCATCGCGACCGAGGAAAAACTTGCCGACGCGCAACCGGCCGAAGACCTGCTCAGCCTCAATGGCATGACCAAAGAGCTGGCCTTGGACCTGGTGCTGCGTGGCGTAACCACCCGTGAAGATCTTGCCGAGCAGTCTATCGACGACCTGCTCGACATCGACGGCATGGACGAAGAGCGTGCCGGCAAGTTGATCATGGCCGCCCGGGCCCATTGGTTCGAGTAAGCATTCGCGGCCTGAGGAGAGAAATGCATGACGCAAGTCACGGTGAAAGAACTGGCCAAAACGGTCGATACGCCGGTCGAGCGCCTGCTGCAGCAGATGCGCGAGGCGGGCCTGCCGCACAGCAGTGCCGAGCAGGTAGTGACCGATAACGAAAAGCAGGCTCTGCTGGCGCACCTCAAGGGTAGCCACGGCGATCGCCTGGAAGAACCGCGCAAGATCACCCTGCAGCGTAAGACCACCTCCACCCTGCGGGTGGCCGGCAGCAAGACGGTGAGCGTCGAGGTCCGCAAGAAGAAGACCTACGTCAAGCGCAGCCCCGACGAGATCGAGGCCGAGCGCCAGCGCGAGCTGGAAGAGCAGCGCGCCGCCGAGGAAGCGGCTCGCCTGAAGGCCGAGGAAGAAGCCCGTCAGAAGGCCGAAGCCGAAGCCCGCCGTCAGGCCGAGGAAGCGGCTCGTCGCCAGCCTGACCAGGCTCCCCAGCCTGCGGCCCCCGCTGTCGCTGCCGGGGCTCCGGCTGCCGCGCCTGTCGCGCCCGCCGCCGCTCCGGCTGCTGGCGAGGAGCGCAAGAAGGAAGCCGAAGTACGCCGTCCGCCCAAGCGCGAAGAGGAAGACGAGCGTCGCGATCGCAAGCATGCCCAGCATCGCCCGTCGATCAAGGAAAAGGAAAAGACCTCCGCGCCGCGCGTTGTTCGCACCGGTGTGGATGACGACGACAGTTTCGGTCGCCGTGGCGGCGGTCGCGGCAAGTCGAAGCTGAAGAAGCGTAACCAGCACGGGTTCCAGAGCCCGACAGGACCGATTGTGCGTGAAGTGAGTATCGGTGAGACCATCACAGTTGCTGAGCTGGCTCAGCAGATGTCGGTGAAGGGCGCCGAAGTCGTCAAGTTCATGTTCAAGATGGGCACCCCGGTGACCATCAACCAGGTGCTCGACCAGGAGACCGCCCAACTGATCGCCGAGGAACTCGGCCACAAGGTCAAGTTGGTCAGCGAGAACGCACTGGAAGAGCAACTGGCCGAGTCGCTGAAGTTCGAAGGCGAGGCGGTAGCCCGTGCACCGGTAGTGACCGTGATGGGCCACGTCGACCACGGCAAGACCTCGCTGCTCGACTACATCCGCCGTGCCAAGGTGGCCGCGGGCGAAGCCGGCGGCATCACCCAGCACATCGGCGCCTACCACGTGGAAACCGACCGCGGCATGGTCACCTTCCTCGACACCCCCGGCCACGCCGCGTTCACCGCGATGCGTGCCCGTGGCGCCCAGGCGACCGACATCGTCATCCTGGTGGTGGCGGCCGACGACGGCGTCATGCCGCAGACCCAGGAAGCCGTCCAGCACGCGAAAGCCGCTGGCGTGCCGATCGTGGTCGCGATCAACAAGATCGACAAGCCCGACGCCAACCCGGACAACATCAAGAACGGCCTGGCCGCGCTCGACGTGATCCCGGAAGAGTGGGGCGGCGACGCACCCTTCGTGCCGGTCTCGGCGAAGATGGGTACCGGCGTCGACGAGCTGCTCGAAGCCGTGCTGCTGCAGGCCGAAGTCCTGGAACTCAAAGCCACCCCGTCGGCCCCCGGCCGTGGCGTGGTGGTCGAGTCGCGCCTGGACAAGGGCCGTGGCCCGGTAGCCACCGTGCTGGTCCAGGACGGTACCCTGCGCCAGGGCGACATGATCCTCTGCGGCGTGAACTATGGCCGCGTGCGCGCCATGCTCGACGAGAACGGCAAGCCGATCAAGGAAGCCGGCCCGTCGATCCCGGTCGAAATCCTCGGCCTGGACGGCACCCCGGATGCCGGTGACGAAGTGACCGTGGTCGCCGACGAGAAGAAGGCCCGCGAAGTCGCGCTGTTCCGCCAGGGCAAGTTCCGCGAGGTCAAGCTGGCTCGCCAGCAGTCGGCCAAGCTGGAAAACATCTTCGAGAACATGGGCCAGGAAGAGAAAAAGACCCTCAACATCGTCCTCAAGGCCGATGTGCGTGGTTCTCTGGAAGCCCTGCAGGGCTCGCTCAGCGGCCTGGGCAACGAAGAAGTGCAGGTCCGCGTGGTCGGCGGCGGCGTCGGTGGCATCACCGAATCCGATGCCAACCTGGCGCTGGCCTCCAACGCGGTGCTGTTCGGCTTCAACGTCCGTGCCGACGCCGGTGCGCGCAAGATCGTCGAGGCCGAAGGCCTGGACATGCGTTACTACAACGTGATCTACGACATCATCGAAGACGTCAAGAAAGCCCTGACCGGCATGCTTGGCAGCGATGTCCGCGAGAACATCCTGGGTATCGCCGAAGTGCGTGACGTGTTCCGTTCGCCGAAGTTCGGCGCGGTCGCCGGCTGCATGGTCACCGAGGGCCTGGTGCACCGCAACCGTCCGATCCGCGTACTGCGCGACGACGTGGTGATCTTCGAAGGCGAGCTGGAATCGCTGCGCCGCTTCAAGGACGACGTGGCCGAAGTCCGTGCCGGCATGGAGTGCGGTATCGGCGTGAAGAGCTACAACGACGTCCGCGTCGGCGACAAGATCGAAGTGTTCGAGAAGGTCGAAGTCGCTCGTACCCTGTAAGGGCCGACGAGCGTAAACGCAGCGCCCGGGTCAGCCTTGCTGATCCGGGCGTTTGCCGCTTATTCGTCCGGTGCCCCTGGGCCACCGGAAGCAGGTTAGGAAAATGGCAAAAGAGTACAGCCGTACCCAACGCATCGGCGATCAGATGCAGCGCGAACTGGCGCTGCTGATCCAGCGCGAGGTCAAGGACCCGCGCCTGGGCCTGGTGACCATCACTGGCGTCGACGTGGCGCGCGACCTGTCCCACGCCAAGGTGTTCATCACCGTGATGGGGCAGGACGACAACGCCGAGCTGATCAAGCAGAACGTCTCGATCCTCAACGACGCCGCCGGCTTCCTGCGCATGCACCTGGGCAAGGCGATGAAGCTGCGCAGCGTGCCGCAGCTGCATTTCAGCTACGACGCCAGCATCCGCCGCGGCGCCGAGCTGTCGGCGCTGATCGAGCGGGCGGTGGCGGAAGACCGTCGTCACGGTGGCGGTTCCGAGGAGTAAGGCGTGGCCCAGGTGAAACGTATCCGCCGTGCGGTCAACGGCGTGCTGGTGCTCGACAAGCCGCGCGGCATGAGCTCCAACCAGGCCCTGCAGAAGGTGCGCTGGCTGCTCAATGCGGAAAAGGCCGGGCACACCGGCAGCCTCGACCCCCTGGCCACCGGCGTACTGCCGCTGTGCTTCGGCGAGGCCACCAAGTTCTCCCAGTACCTGCTGGATGCCGACAAGGGCTACGAGACCCTGGCCCAGCTGGGCGTCACCACCACCACCGGCGACGCCGAGGGCGAAGTGCTCGAGGAACGCCAGGTGACCGTCGGTCGGGAGGCCCTGGAGGCCCTGCTGCCGCGCTTCCGCGGCGAAATAGAGCAGGTGCCGCCGATGTATTCGGCACTGAAGAAGGACGGCCAGCCGCTGTACAAGTTGGCCCGCGCAGGAGAGGTAGTGGAGCGCGAGGCGCGTTCTGTTACTATTGCGCGCTTGGAACTGCTGGCCTTCGAGGCGCCTTGCGCCACCCTGGCCGTTTCCTGCAGCAAGGGCACCTACATCCGCACCCTGGTCGAGGACATCGGCCGCGAGCTGGGCTGCGGCGCCCACGTGGCTGCGCTGCGGCGCACCCAGGCGGGCCCCTTCGGCCTGGCCCAGGCGGTGACGCTGGAGGAACTGGTGCAGGTCCATGCCGAGGGCGGCAACGAGGCCCTCGACCGCTTCCTGCTGCCGGTGGACGCCGGCCTGGAACACTGGCCGCTGCTGCAGCTGTCCGAGCACAGCGCCTACTATTGGCTGCATGGGCAGCCGGTACGCGCACCCGAGGCGCCGAAGTTCGGCATGCTACGGGTACAGGATCACGAAGGTCGCTTCATCGGTATCGGTGAGGTGACCGACGACGGGCGCATCGCGCCGCGTCGACTGATTCGGTCGTAAGGCCGGAAACCCGAGGGTGGCTGTCAACAGGCACGGTCACACCTCCTTTATGAACACAGGGAAAAGTCCCTGGCCTGTTACCTCAGAGGAAAGCCCATCATGGCACTGAGCGTCCAAGAGAAAGCCCAGATCGTAAACGAGTACAAGCAAGCTGAAGGCGACACCGGTTCCCCGGAAGTGCAGGTTGCCCTGCTGTCCGCCAACATCAACAAGCTGCAGGACCACTTCAAGGCCAACGGCAAAGACCACCACTCCCGTCGTGGCCTGATCCGCATGGTCAACCAGCGCCGCAAGCTGCTGGACTACCTGAAGAACAAGGACACTGCTCGTTACAGCGCCCTGATCGGTCGCCTGGGCCTGCGTCGCTAAGACGTGAGCGAGCCGGAAGCTGGAAGTGGGAAGCTGGAAGTGGGGCGTTGCTCTTGCTTCCAGTTTTCGGCTTCCAGCTTTCGGCTTTTTTAGGGAATGATTTTGGGTCCGACTCCCGGCATTTCCACGATTTCCCCCAAGGCAACTAAGTGAAGGTAAAGACACCGTGAACCCGGTAACCAAGAAATTCCAGTTCGGTCAATCGACCGTAACCCTCGAGACTGGCCGCATTGCCCGCCAGGCCACCGGCGCCGTGCTGGTCACCATGGACGATGTCACCGTGCTGGTCACCGTCGTGGGCGCCAAGCAGGCCGACCCGAACAAGGGCTTCTTCCCGCTGTCCGTCCACTACCAGGAAAAGACCTACGCAGCCGGCCGCATCCCCGGTGGTTTCTTCAAGCGTGAAGGCCGTCCTTCCGAGAAGGAAACCCTGACCTCGCGCCTGATCGACCGTCCGATCCGCCCGCTGTTCCCCGAAGGCTTCATGAACGAAGTGCAGGTCGTCTGCACCGTCGTTTCCACCGGCAAGAAGACCGATCCGGACATCGCCGCCATGATCGGCACCTCCGCCGCCCTGGCGATCTCCGGCATTCCCTTCGCCGGCCCGATCGGCGCCGCCCGCGTGGGCTTCCACCCGGAAGTCGGCTACATCCTCAACCCGACCTACGAGCAACTGCAGAGCTCCAGCCTCGATATGGTCGTGGCCGGTACCTCCGACGCCGTGCTGATGGTCGAGTCCGAAGCCGACGAGCTGACCGAAGACCAGATGCTGGGCGCCGTGCTGTACGCCCATGAAGAATTCCAGGCGGTCATCCGCGCCGTCGCCGAACTGGCCACCGAAGCCGGCAAGCCGAGCTGGAACTGGAGCGCCCCGGCCGAGAACACCGCCCTGATCGAGGCCATCAAGGCCGAGTTCGGCGCCGCCATTTCCGACGCCTACACCATCACCATCAAGCAGGAGCGCTACGCCGCCCTGGACGCCCTGCGCGAAGAGATCGTCGCCAGGTTCGCCGGCGAAGGCGAAGGCCAGTACTCGGCCAGCGAGGTCAAGGACGTCTTCGGCCTGCTGGAATACCGCACCGTTCGCGAGAACATCGTCAACGGCAAGCCGCGTATCGACGGCCGCGACACCCGCACCGTGCGTCCGCTGAAGATCGAAGTCGGCGTGCTCGGCAAGACCCACGGTTCGGCCCTGTTCACCCGTGGCGAAACCCAGGCCCTGGTCGTCGCCACCCTCGGCACGGCCCGCGACGCCCAGCTGCTCGACACCCTCGAAGGCGAGCGCAAGGATCCGTTCATGCTGCACTACAACTTCCCGCCGTTCTCGGTGGGCGAGTGCGGCCGCATGGGCAGCCCGGGCCGTCGCGAAATCGGCCACGGCCGTCTGGCCCGTCGTGGCGTCGCCGCCATGCTGCCGTCGCAGGACGAGTTCCCCTACACCATCCGCGTGGTTTCCGAGATCACCGAATCCAACGGTTCCAGCTCCATGGCTTCCGTGTGCGGCGCCTCCCTGGCGCTGATGGACGCCGGCGTGCCGGTTCGCGCTCCGGTTGCCGGCATCGCCATGGGCCTGGTCAAGGAAGGCGACAAGTTCGCCGTCCTGACCGACATCCTGGGTGACGAAGACCACCTGGGCGACATGGACTTCAAGGTCGCCGGTACCGCCAAGGGCGTCACCGCCCTGCAGATGGACATCAAGATCAACGGCATCACCGAAGAGATCATGGAGATCGCCCTGGAGCAGGCGCTGGAAGCGCGCCTGAACATCCTCGGCCAGATGAACCAGGTCATCGCCCAGCCGCGCGCCGAGCTGTCGGAAAACGCCCCGACCATGCTGTCGATGAAGATCGATCCGGACAAGATCCGCGACGTCATCGGCAAGGGCGGCGCCACCATCCGCGGCATCTGCGAAGAGACCAAGGCCTCGATCGACATCGAGGACGACGGCAGCGTGAAGATCTACGGCGAAACCAAGGAAGCCGCCGAGGCCGCCAAGCAGCGCGTCCTGGGCATCACCGCGGAAGCCGAGATCGGCAAGATCTACGTCGGCAAGGTCGAGCGTATCGTCGACTTCGGCGCCTTCGTCAACATCCTGCCGGGCAAGGACGGTCTGGTGCACATCTCGCAGATCAGCGACAAGCGCATCGACAAGGTCACCGACGTGCTCAAGGAAGGCGAGGAAGTCAAGGTCCTGGTTCTGGACGTCGACAACCGTGGCCGCATCAAGCTGTCCATCAAGGATGTGGCCGCCGCAGAAGCTTCTGGCGTCTAAGCGGTAGCAAAATGAAAGAGGGCCCCTTGCGGGCCCTCTTTTTTTGCCTGGAAAATGGCGTCTCGCCAGCACGCAAGGACAGCCAGGCCGATGGACAAGCATTACTGCCACTACCACCAGGCGCAGCCCGCCACCTGGTTCTGCCTGCCGTGCCAGCGCCACTACGGCGACTGCTGCGTGCCGCTGAACGCCGACGCACCGGAATACGCCCCGGCCTGCCCGCTGTGCCGCAACGGCCTGCAATACCTGGGCGCGGCCAACAGCGCCCAGCCGTTCTGGGAGCGCCTGCCGAAGTTCTTCGCCTACGCCCTGCAACCAGGCCCGCTGATGTTCGCCGCGGCGCTGGCCCTGGCCAGCCTGTTCATGCCCAGCATGCTGCTGCTGTGGCTGGCCCTGCTGAGCGTGGCCACCAAGTACCTGCACAGCGTCATCGAGGCGGTCAGCCTGGGCAGCAACGACGCGCCCGGCCTGGGCGAGGCCTTCGACCTCTCCAGCCTGGGCGCCTTCCTGCGCCAGCTGGCGGTGTTCGTCGTGGCCGCGGTGGTGCTCTGGCTGGCCGCGGACTTCGACAATCCCTCGCTGTTCTGGGCGGTGAACCTCGCCCTGGTGCTGGTGCTGCCGGCCAGCGTCATCCGCCTGGCCCTGGACAAGAGCCTGGGCGCGGCGCTCAGCCCGGTGGAGGTCGGCCAGGTGATCGGCGCCATGGGCTGGCGCTACCTGATCCTCTGCGTGTTCCTGTTCATCCTCTGGCAATCGCCGAACTACCTGGCCTGGCTGCTCGGCTTCGGCCTGCCCAAGGTGGTGCTGATGCCGGTGATGGTGGCGCTGCTCGGCTACTTCGGCGTGGTGATGTGCGCAATGATGGGTTACGCCGTGTTCCAGTACCAGGGCGCGCTGGGCTACGCGGTGGCTGGCGATGACCTCGTGCAGGGCTTCCCCGAGGCCGAATGGCGCCGGCGTCGGGCGCTGGCAGAAGCCGAAGTGCGGGTGAAGGAAGGGCAGGGCGGCGCTGCCGTGGAAACCCTGGCCGCGGCCCTGCGCCAGGACGCCGAGGACCTGCGCCTGAACGAGCGCTACCACCAGCTGCTGTACGGGCTGAACGAGCGCGAGGCCTGCCTGGCTCACCTGGCGGGCTACCTGCCCCTGGCGACGCGGCTGAACCCGCAACTGGCGGCCGGCGCGCTGCTCAATGCCCGGCAGTTGCAGGCCGACTACCTGCCGGACGACCCGCTGGTGTGCGAACGCATCGCCGAGGTGCTGCTGCAGCGGCACAAGGCCCGCGAGGCCCTGAGCCTGCTGCGCAACCTGCACCAGCGCTTCCCGCAGTACCCGCAGATTCCGCGGGCGTACCTGCTGGCCGCGCGCGGCTTCGCCGAAGGCCTCGGGCAACTGGAGCCGGCCGGCAAGCTGCTGGCGTTCATCCGCCAGCGCTACCCGGACACGCCGCTGCTCGCCGAGGTGGCCAGCCTGGAACAGGTGCTGGAGAAGATGGCCCGCCAGGGCGGTTAGCCCATGCAAATTGCACGGCGCCCCGGGCCCCAGTGTGCAATTTGCCGGCCCGGGTGCCTCTGGCTGTTTTTCTATGTGTTTGATTTATAAGAAATTAGTCTTAGCGGAAAAACTGGCCCGGAGCTTGCGATATCCCTTGTGAAACTGCCGCCAGGCATGGTCGCAGTTCCTTGCAAAGTACAGGAGAGATCGCCATGAAACACCGTTTCAGCAAACTGGCCCTTGCCGCTGCCACCGCTTCCGCCCTGAGCTTCTCGCTCGCCAGCCCGGTGTTCGCGCAACCGACGACCCTCGCTGCGAATGACACCGTGCAGAAGACCGAGGAAGCGGTTTCCGATACCTGGATCACCAGCAAGGTGAAATCCAGCCTGATCGCCAACAAGGACATCAGCGGCACCAGCATCAAGGTGGAAACCAACCAGGGTGTGGTCTCCCTGTCCGGTACCGTGAAGACCGACGCCGAGCGTGACCTGGCGATCGAAACCACCAAGGGCATCAAGGGCGTCAAGGCGGTTTCCGCCGACGGCCTGAAGGCCGTGGACTGACAATGGCGGCCCGGCTCGCGCCGGGCCTGCCCATCGAACGAGGAATAGCGTGATGAATTCCGACGTGATCAAGGGCAAGTGGAAGCAGCTGTCCGGCACCCTGAAGGAAAAGTGGGGCAAGCTGACCGACGACGACCTGCAAGTGGCGGACGGACATGCCGAATACCTGGTCGGCAAGCTGCAGGAGCGCTACGGCTGGAGCCGCGACCGTGCGGAGCAGGAAGTCCGCGACTTCAGCGACCGCCTGTAACCCTGCGCGAGGTTTCACGAGGCCCCGCCGGCGCAAGCCGGCGGGGCCTTTTCGTCAGCGCGCCAGTTGCTGCTGGTAGAGCGCCAGCTGGCGCGTCTGCTCGGCCTCGGGGTAGCGCTGGCGAAGGAACTGTGCCAGTTCGCGCAGGCCCTGGTTGTCGCGCTGGGCGCCGAGGCGCTTGGCCAGTTGCAGCGTCATCTGCGGCAGCTGCGCCGGGTGCTGGCCGCCTTTCGCCAGGCGTCTCCAGGCACCCAGGGCGCGCGCTCCGTCCTCCAGTTGCAGGAGCCGTTGCAGCAGGTGCAGTTGCACCACGGGGTGGGCCAGCTGGCGCTGTTTCTCCGCGGCGCTGTCGTCGGCCAGGCGGCGCAGCAGCGCTGCGGCCTCGCTCGGCGGCAGGGCGAACAACTGCTTGAGCACGGCGCCGAGCAGCGCCGCATCCTGGCGGGAGACCGCCACGCCGTACAGGCGTTCGATCAGCAGCAGGCGCCCGGGGTGGCGTTGCAGCAGGTCCTGCCCGCGGCTCGCCGCCTGGTCCAGGGCGAAGCGGCCGATCAGGGCGTCGAGGGCGGCCAGGTCGCGCTTGAAGCCGGCGTCCGGGTCTTCCTTGGCCAGGTAGGCTTCGTCGACCTTCAGCCGCCCGAAGCGGCGCGGCAGCCACACCAGCAGGAAGCCCGAGGCCAGGCCGCCGAGGTGGGCGTAGTAGTTGACGTGGTCGGCGGCGCGCAGCAGGCCGTAGAGCTCCTTGCCCATCCATAGCGGCAGTATCCACAGCGCCGGCGCGCTGAAGTAGCCGAGCAGCGGCCCCAGCCAGTAGAAGAAGCGGATGCGCCGCAGCCCGTAGACGCCGATGTACATGCCCATCAGCCCGGAGATGGCGCCGGAGGCGCCGATGCCGGTCACCCATACCGGGTCCAGCGCCCACCACAGCAGCCCGGAGCAGAGCCCGCTGACCAGGTACAGGGCGAGGTACTTGAGGCGGCCCAGGGCGATTTCCAGGGCGAAGCCGAAGATGAACAGGAACACCATGTTGCCGGCCAGGTGCCAGAAGTCGCCGTGTAGGAACATGGAGCCGAACAGCCCCAGCAGGCTGAATTGCGCGGGGATGAAGCCGAAGCGCAGCGAGCTCAGGCGGTCCCGCGCGGCCTCGGCGCTGGCCCGCGCCGCTTGCCAGGCCGGGTCCTGCTGGAAGGCCGGCTGGCCGCGCAGTTCATGGCCGAACTCCAGGTCGCGAAGGATCAGCCAGGCCAGGTCCTGGCGGCGCAGGCCCTCGATGGCGCGTTTCTGGGTGTCGTCCAGCTTCTCGCGGCGCGCCAGCGATTCACCGAACAGGGCGCGCTCGCGGCCCAGCAGGTCCAGCTCCAGGTAGACGCCGACGGCCTGTTCCTGGCGGGCCCGGTCGCCACCCTGGTAGACGAAGAAGATCAGGCAGTTGAGCAGGATCAGCAGCAGCGTGACCAGCGGCGGCTTCTTCCAGTCCAGCGGGTGTTCGGCGGGCACGATGAGCATGGGGCGACCTGTCCTTGGCGGTGATGGCGCGAGACTATCACCGGCATCGGGCGCTGTCTGTCAGTTGCTGCGCTTGCTCTGGATGGCGTCGACGCGGTTGCCGCGCAAGCGCACGAAATACAGCATGCCGTTCCAGGGCCCGTAGATCCATTCCTCCACCCGCACCTCCTCGCGCTGGCCCCAGTCGCCGACGACGATGCGGTTGCCCAGGTAGGAACGGTCCACCGGCTGGCCGCAGCGTTCGAGCACGTCGCTGCTGCTGTCGCCGCTGCTGATCAGGCGGCTGCCGCAGCGCAGGCTGTCGGCCAGCGCCGGAGTGGCGGCGAGCAGCAGCAGGGGGAGGACGAACAGGCGCATGGCGGCTCCGCTGCGGTCAGTCGCGCTTGAATTCGATGCGCTTGAGGCGGTTGGCTTCGAAGGTGAGGATGTAGGTGGCGCCGTTGCGCGGGCCGTACACCCATTCCTCGACCTTGAACTCGCGGCGGTCGTAGCCGCCGAGGGTGTAGCCGACGTCGTCGCGATGGTCCGGCGCGCCGCACTTCTGCTCCACTTCCCAGGCGCGGTCGCCGACGCTGACCAGGGCGCTGCCGCAGCGCATGCTGTCGGCCTGGGCTGCGGCGCTGGCCAGCAGCAGGGCGCCGGCCAGCAGGGGAAGGGACTTCATCGGGGCGTGCCTCATTCGCTGTCGAGGTGGAGCTGGGTGACGACCTCGCCGCCCTTTTCCGCCTCGGCCTGGCTGACGTCGATCAGGTAGATGCGATCATCCCCCAGTCCGCCCTTGGTGACCAGATAGTCCTTGATGTGCGCGCCGCGCTCCTGGGCCAGCTTGCGCAGCAGCAACTGGCTGCCGCTCCAGGAGTCGACCACCGCCTGGCGCAGCTTGGCGGTGCGCTCGTCCTTGCCCAGTTCCTGCCACTCGGCCGGCGGCTGTTTCTTCAGGCGCGTGCGGTAGATGCCTTCGAGCAGGGCCGGTTGCAGGTCTTCCGGCACTTCCAGCTGGCTGGCGTCGCTGGGCACCTTGTCGCCGCGGCGCTGCAGCATCTTGTAGTAGTTGCTGCGGAATTCCTGCTGCAGGCGCTGCTCGGCCAGCAGCGGGCCGTCGGCCGCGGCGGCGCTCACCCCCTCGACTTCCAGCTTCAGCGCCGGGCGCTGCTTGAGCGCGGCGGCGAGCTTGTCGAGGTTGCCTTGCGCCGCGGGCGTCAGCTCGCTGGAGCCGGCGGCGAAGGGCACGTTGCCCAGGTCCTCGTCGCCACCGCCGGCGGCCAGGCCGGCGATGAACTTGAAGGGCGCCTGCACGGCGCGCAGCACCAGGTTGCGCAGGGTTTGCCAGACGATGGGCATGACGCTGAACTGCGGGTTGTTCAGGTCGCCTTCCACCGGCAGCTGGATGTCGATGTTGCCGTTGGTGTCCTTGAGCAGGGCCACTGCCAGCTTCACCGGCAGGTCGACGGCGTCGGGGCTGTCGACCTTCTCGCCCAGCTGCAGGTGTTCCACCAGCACCTTGTTGTCGGCCTTCAGCTGGCCCTTGGTGATCTGGTAGTGCAGGTCGAGGTTGAGCCGGCCCTTGCGGATGCGGTAGCCGGCGAACTTGCCGGAGTAGGGCGTCAGGGTGGTCAGCTCGACGCGCTTGAAGCTGGTGGCGATGTCCAGCTTCTCCAGCGGCGAGAAGGGGTTGAGGCTGCCCTTGATGGTCACCGGGGCGTACTTGTCGACCTTGCCCTTGATGTCGACACTGGCCGGCTGCGGATTGCGGTTGTCGAGGGTGCCGATCTCGCCGCCCAGTTGCTGGATGGCGGTGGCGAAGTCCGGGCGCAGGGTCAGGTCGGCGAAGTTGGCCGAGCCGTCGTTGATGCGGATGCCGCCGATGTGGATGCCCAGGGGCTTGTCGCTGCCGGCCTTGGCCGGGCTGGCGGCGCCCTTGGCCGCCGGCTGCTTGGGCTGGGCGATGATCAGCTCGCTGACGTTGGTGCTGCGGTCCTCGTTGATGATGAAGCGTGCGTAGGGCTGCTCGAAGGACACGCTCTGGATCACCAGGCTGTCGCCATGCTTGTAGGCCAGCCCGTCGAGGGTGAGCTTCTGCCATTTGACGAAGTCGCGGCTCTTCAGGGTGTCCAGGGTGTGCAGCTGGCTGACCTCGGCGCTGCCGCCGACGCTGAAGGCCAGCGGCTCGGTGCTCTTGAGGTCGACGTCGAGCTTGCTGGCGAGGAAGCCGCTGCGCAGCTCCAGGCGGATGAAGGGTTCCAGGTACGACTGCGCCAGGCGCAGGTCGATGTCGCGGGTGGCGACCTTGAGCCTGGCGCTGGCCGGGTTGGGGATGACGCTGCCGCTGGCCTCGATCAGCCCGCGGTTGCCGATGCCGGTCTTGAGCTTGAGCTGCAGCGCCTGGGTCAGCGAGCTGTCGAGGTCCTGCAGGTCGAGGTCCAGCGGGCCGACGTCCAGGGCCACCGACCTGGCCGGTACGCGGTCGGCCAGGTGCACCTTGTAACCGCGCAGCTGGGTGTCGCGCAGGACCACGTGCCAGGGCTTCTGCGGCTCGGTCGGCCTGGCCGGTTCCGGCGGCGGGCTTGCCGGCTTGTCGGCGGCGGCCGCAGCCTGGTCGGCTTGGGCTTGGGCCTCTGCTTCAGGCTTGGCCTCGGGCTTCGCCGCGGCCTGGGTTGCGGTCTTGTCCGCCGGGGCCGCATCGCTCTTGGCGGGCGCAGGGCTGGCCGCGTCCGCTACGGGCTCGGCGGCCGCAGTGGCGTCGGCGGGTTTCGCCGCGGCATCGGCCGTGGGCGCCGGTTGTTCTGCGGGGGCCGGGGCCGGCTTGCGCGCGGGCTTCTGGAAGTCAGCGAAGAGTTTCTGCCAGTCGAGCTGGCCGTCCTTCTCGCGGGCCGCCCAGGTTTCCAGGCCCTGGCTGCGGATCTGGCCGACCAGCACTTCGCGCTTGGCCAGGTCCAGGCTGGTCTCGGCCACGTCGAGGCTGGCCAGGGTGACCAGCGGCTTGCCGGCCGGGCTCTTGAGGTCGAGGTCGCGCAGGTTGGCGCTGGTCTTTTCCAACTGCAGATGGGTGTCCTTGCTCAGGTCCAGCTTGTACTCGGTGGCAACGCTGAGGATGCCCTTCTGCAACTCCAGCGGCGCGTTGTCGCGCACGTAGGGCCACCAGGCCTTGAGCGGAATGCCCTGGATCGACAGGCTGCCGCTGGAGGCGAGCGGAGTCAGGCTGAGGTCGCCCTTCCAGTCGACCTTGCCGCCGTGGGGGCCGGCGCCGCTCAGGGTCATCTGCGCGCCGCTGTCGGGCAGGGTGCTGAGGTTGTGCAGCTCGAAGCCCAGCGGGTCGAAGACGAAATCCACCTGCTCGCTCGGGCGATTGTCCTGGAAGTGCACGCTGCCCTGGCTCAGGGCGACGCGCTCGATGCGTAGCGGGAAGGGCTTGCTGTCCGGCTGCTCGGGCTTGGGCTCGCTGGGCGGCAGCTTGAACAGGCGGCTGAGGTTGAGGCTGCCGTCCTCGGCGAACACCACTTCGCCATGGGGCTTGTCCAGTTGCACGTCGGCCAGGTGCAGCTGGCGCGTCCACAGGCTGTCGAGCTGTAGGTTGGCGTACAGGCGCTCGAAGGCCACCTGCTCCTGGCCGGGCTGGCCGATGCGCAGGCCCCAGACGTTCAGCTCCAGGCTGAAGGGGTTGAGTTCGATGCGCTCGATGTGCGCCGGCACGGTGGCGTACTGGGCCAGTTGCTGGTTGGCCACGCGTAGGGCGATGCCGGGGAGGATCAGGAAGCCCAGCAGGCAATAGAGGAGGAACAGCAGCACCAGGGTGCCGATCGCGCGAATCAATCCTTTGGGCATAGCGGGAGTCATTTTCCGTCGTGGCGTACCTCGGAGTATGGCACGCGTGCAAAGTTCCAAGTCTTGAGCCGTGGCTGCGCGGCCGCGGCGCTCAGGCCTGCAGGTTGTGCTGGCGGGCGAACTCCACCAGGTCCACCAGGCTGTTCAGCTGCAGTTTCTCGAGGATGCGCGTCTTGTAGGTGCTGACGGTCTTCTGGCTGAGGAACAGCTCCTCGGCGATCTGCTTGTTGCTCTGGCCGCGCACCAGGCTGCGCAGCACCACCAGCTCGCGCGGGGTGAGCGCCGCCACCGGGTCGTCGCCGGGCTGCCCGGGCGCGCCCAGGGGGCGCTCGGGGAAGCAGCGGTAGCCGGCGACCAGCATGCGCGCGGCGTTGAGGATGGCCGTGGTGTCCTTGTTCTTGCTGACGAAGCCGTGCCCGCCGGCGGCTTCCACGCGGCTGGCGTAGAGCCGCTCGTCCTGGGAGCTGAGCACCAGCAGGCGGATGTTCTCGTCGAAGATGTGCACCCGCGCCAGCAGGTCCATGCCGTCCATGCCCGGCAGGTTGAGGTCGAGGATGACCAGGTCGGGCTTGTGCTGGCGCACCAGGTTGAGCCCGGCGTTGCCGTCGTCGGCCTCGCCGACGATTTCGAACTGGGGGTCCTGGGCGAGCAGCGAGCGAATCGCCAGGCGCATGGCCGGGTGATCCTCCACCACGATGACGCGTTTGTTCATGGGCAATCCTTTAAGGCGCGATCCGCCCAATGAAGATAGCCCAGTTGGCGCGACCTTGCGGCCGCGCCCGGCGAGGCTCAGCGTTGCAGGGCCAGCGCGACGCCCTGGCCGCCGCCGATGCAGAGGGTGGCGAGGCCCTTCTTCGCGTCGCGGCGGAGCATTTCGTGCAGCAGGGTGACCAGCACGCGGCAGCCGGAGGCGCCGATGGGGTGGCCGAGGGCGATGGCGCCGCCGTTGACGTTGACCTTGGCGGCGTCCCAGCCCAGTTCCTTGCCCACTGCCAGGGACTGCGCGGCGAAGGCTTCGTTGGCCTCGATCAGGTCCAGCTCGGCCAGCTGCCAGCCGGCCTTGTCCAGGCAGCGGCGGGTGGCGGACACCGGGCCGATGCCCATGATCGCCGGGTCGACGCCGGCATTGGCGTAGGCGGCGATGCGCGCCAGCACCGGCAGGCCCAGTTCGGCGGCCTTGGCGGCGCTCATCAGCAGCACCGCGGCGGCGCCGTCGTTGAGGCTGGAGGCGTTGCCGGCGGTGACGCTGCCGTCTTTCTTGAAGGCCGGCTTGAGCTTGGCCAGGGACTCGGCGCTGGTGCCGGCGCGGACCTGTTCGTCGGTGGCGAAGCGCAGCGGCTCGCCCTTGCGCTGGGGAATCTCGATGGGGGTGATCTCCGCCTCGAAGCGCCCGGCGGCGATGGCTTCGGCGGCCTTGCGCTGGGACTCGGCGGCGAAGGCGTCCTGCTCCTCGCGGCTGATGCCGTACTTGTCCACCAGGTTCTCGGCGGTGATGCCCATGTGGTAGTCGTTGAAGGCGTCCCACAGGCCGTCGACGATCATGCTGTCGAGCAGTTGCGCGTGACCCATGCGCAGGCCGGTGCGGGCCTTGGGCAGCACGTAGGGCGACAGGCTCATGCTTTCCTGGCCGCCGGCGACGATCACTTCGGCATCGCCGCAGCGGATGGCCTGGGCGGCCAGGTGCAGGGCCTTGAGGCCCGAGCCGCAGACCTTGTTGACGGTCATCGCCGGTACGCTGTTCGGCAGGCCGGCGGCGATGGCGGCCTGGCGCGCGGGGTTCTGCCCGGCGCCGGCGGTGAGGGTCTGGCCGAGGATGATTTCGTCGACCGCCTCCGCGGCGACGCCGGTCTGCTCGAGCAGGCGGCGGATCACCGCGGCGCCCAGTTCATGGGCCGGCAGGGCCGATAGGGAACCCTGGAAGCTGCCGATGGCGGTGCGGGTGGCAGCGACTATGACGACATCTTGCATGACACGAATCCTCAGCATGGGGCGGCGCGGGCCGCGGCGAACGAGCGGGCATGGTTGCACAGGCGGGCATGGCCGACCACTCTCCGAACCGCTGAGTCAGGCGCGGGATCGGCCGGTCAGCGCAGCGGCGGCAGGCCCATGCGCCGGCGCGCGCGGTGCAGCGAGCCGTTGCGTACCGCCCAGCGCAGCAGTGGCACGCTGCGCTTCACGCTGGTGCGGATCAGTTGGCGTTGCAGCGGGCGCAGGGAGAAGCCGAGCATGTCGGCGGCCCAGTCCGGCAGCAGGTCGATGCCGGCGCGCATCATCAGGGCGCTGAAGGGCCTGGCCAGGGAGCTGGGCGCCGGGGCGTCGAGCAGCACCTCGACCACGTCGCGGGTGCGCTCGTTGTAGTGGAGCTGGGGGCGCATGCGTTCCAGGTACTCGGCCACCTCCAGGCGCGAGCGCGGCACGTCGCGGGCGCCCAGGCGTTCGGCGACCAGGGCGATCTCGTCGTAGTAGCGATCCTGCTCGCTGCCGGGCAGCTCGGGGTTCAGGTAGCGCAGGTGCGACTTGAGGAAGCAGCTGACCTCGGCGACGTGCACCCAGGTCAGCAGGTCCGGATCGCTGGCCGCATAGGGCGTGCCGTCGGGCAGGGTGCCGCTGACGTTGTCGTGGATGCGCCGCACCCGGGCGATCAGCTTCTCGGCGTCGGCCACCGAGCCGTAGGTGGTGGTGGAGATGAACTGGCCGGTGCGGCGCAGGCGGCCGAGCATGTCGGCGCGGAAGTTGGAGTGGTCCCAGACGCCGCCCAGGGCGGCGGGATGGAGCATCTGCAGGAGCAGGGCGCTGATGCCGCCGATGAGCATGGAGCTGAAGTCGCCATGGACTTTCCAGCAGGCCGAGTCGGGGCCGAACAGGCCCGGGTCGCCCTTGGGGGATTCGAAATCGACGCCCCCGAGGGCGAGTCCGGTCAGGCTCAGGACCTGGCTTTCGATATGACGGCGAACGGTTTCCATGTCGACGAGCTGCAAGCCTCAAGCGTCAAGCTACAAGTGGTGCATACGGTTAGCTTAACCGCAGGCGCTCTGTCTTGCAGCTTGCAGCCGCCCTTCACCTGTTGATGCGGTTGTCGATCAGCCCCTGGACCACGCCGGGGTCGGCGAGGGTCGAGGTGTCGCCGAGGTTGTCCAGTTCGTTGCAGGCGATCTTGCGCAGGATGCGCCGCATGATCTTGCCCGAGCGCGTCTTCGGCAGGCCCGGCGCCCACTGCAGCACTTCCGGCTTGGCGAAGCTGCCGATCTCCTTGCTGACCACCGCCAGCAGTTCCTGCTTCAGCTCTTCGCTGGGCTCGACGCCGTTCATCGGCGTGACGAAGGCGTAGATGCCCTGGCCCTTGAGGTCGTGGGGGTAGCCCACCACCGCGGCCTCGGCGATGCCGTCGTGCAGCACCAGGGCGCTTTCCACCTCGGCGGTGCCGATGCGGTGGCCGGAGACGTTGATCACGTCGTCGACGCGCCCGGTGATCCAGTAGTAGCCGTCCTCGTCGCGGCGCGCGCCGTCGCCGGTGAAGTAGTAGCCGGGATAGGGCTTGAAGTAGGTGTCGACCATGCGCTGGTGGTCGCCGTAGATGCTGCGGATCTGGCTCGGCCAGCTGGCCTTGATCGCCAGCACGCCGGCGCCGGGGCCGTCGATCTCCTTGCCGTGCTCGTCCAGCAGCACCGGCTGCACGCCGAAGAACGGCAGGGTCGCCGAGCCGGGCTTGAGCGAGGTGGCGCCGGGCAGCGGGGTGATGAGGATGCTGCCGGTCTCGGTCTGCCACCAGGTGTCGACGATCGGGCAGCGCGTCTCGCCGACCACGTGGTAGTACCACTCCCAGGCCTCGGGGTTGATCGGTTCGCCCACCGAGCCGAGCAGGCGCAGGCTGGCGCGCGAGGTCTTCTTCACCGGTTCCTCGCCTTCGCGCATCAGGGCGCGGATGGCGGTGGGCGCGGTGTAGAAGATGTTCACCTGGTGCTTGTCGATCACCTGCCAGAAGCGCGAGGCGTCCGGGTAGCTGGGCACGCCCTCGAACATCAGGGTGGTGGCGCCGTTGGCCAGCGGGCCGTAGACGATGTAGCTGTGCCCGGTGACCCAGCCGACGTCGGCGGTGCACCAGTAGATGTCACCCTCGTGGTAGTCGAACACGTACTTGTGCGTCATGGCCGCGCCCAGCAGGTAGCCGCCGGTGGTGTGCAGCACGCCCTTGGGTTTGCCGGTGGAGCCGGAGGTGTAGAGGATGAACAGCGGGTCCTCGGCGTCCATGGGCTCCGGCGGGCAGTCCTCGCTGACGCCGTGCAGGGCTTCGTGGTACCAGAGGTCGCGGCCCTCGACCCAGGGCACCTTGCCCTGGGTGCGCTGCACCACCACCACGGTGGAGACGTTCGGGCAGTCCTGCAGGGCCTTTTCCACGTTCTGCTTGAGCGGGATGTACTTGCCGCCGCGCACGCCTTCGTCGGCGGTGATCACGGTGTGGCAGTCGGCGTCGAGGATGCGGTCGCGCAGGGAGTCCGGCGAGAAGCCGCCGAACACCACCGAGTGGATGGCGCCGATGCGCGCGCAAGCGAGCATGGCGTAGGCCGCCTCGGGGATCATCGGCATGTAGATGCACACCCGGTCGCCCTTCTCCACGCCGCGGCTCTTGAGCACGTTGGCCAGGCGGCAGACATGGCTGTGCAGCTTGCGGTAGGTGATGTGGGCGGACTCGGCGGGGTTGTCGCCTTCCCAGATGATGGCGACCTGTTCGCCGCGCTGTTCCAGGTGGCGGTCGATGCAGTTGTAGGCGACGTTGAGCTGGCCGCCCTTGAACCAGCTGGCCTGGCCGCGGGCCAGGTCGCCGTGGTGCACGGAGTGCCAGGGCTTGAACCAGTCGAGCAGGGCCTTGGCCTGTTCGCCCCAGAACACGTCCGGTTGTTCGATGGATTGGCGGTAGAGGCGCCGGTAGCCCTCCTCGTCGAGGTAGGCACGCTGGCGAACGGCGTCCGGCACCGGGTGAGCGGTGATTTCGAACATGACGATATCCTTGTTGTTGTGATGTTTTGCTAAGGCGTCTGGTTCAAGACTGGGCCAATGCGCGGCCCGGTTCAAGCCTTGGAGGGATGGCCGGCAGTTCGGTCGGGGAGGCGTAGGGCGGATAACGCCCACGGCGTTATCCGCCGTTTGGCCTTGATCCCCGGCGGCTCCGGGGTTGACCTGGGCGCTGGCTGTGGCCCCGGTGTATCGGCGCATAACCGCGGACGGTTATGCGCCCTACGGGAACACCATGCCTTCCGGCGAATTGTAGGAGCGGGCCCTGCCCGCGATTTCGCGCGCAGGGCGCGCTCCTACAGGGGAATGGTGGGGCGGCGTATGCCGTACCGGAAATGAAAACGCCGCTTCCCCCATGGAGGAAACGGCGCTTTTTGCCAAGGCAGGGAATCAGCCGCGGTGGCGGCCGCGGAAGAAGTCGATCAGGCCCTGGGTGGAGGCGTCCTCGGCCGGGCTTTCCTCGCTGCCGACCAGGCGCCCGTAGACGGCCTTGCCCAGCTCCTTGCCCAGTTCCACGCCCCACTGGTCGAAGGCGTTGATGCCCCAGAGAATGCTCTGCACGTAGACCTTGTGCTCGTACATGGCGATCAGCGCGCCCAGGCGGCGGGCGCTGATGCGTTCCAGCACCAGGGTGTTGCTCGGGCGGTTGCCGGGGATCACCTTGTGCGGTGCCAGGCGCTGCACCTCGGCTTCGTCCAGGCCCTTGGCGCGCAGCTCGGCCTCGGCTTCGGCGCGGGTCTTGCCCTGCATCAGCGCCTGGCTCTGCGACAGGCAGTTGGCGTACAGCCACTGGTGGTGGTCGGCCAGCGGGTTGTAGCTGGAGACCGGGACGATGAAGTCCGCCGGGATCAGCTGGGTGCCCTGGTGCAGCAGCTGGTGATAGGCGTGCTGGCCGTTGCAGCCGACGCCGCCCCAGATCACCGGGCCGGTGCCGGCGCTGACCGGGGTGCCGTCCTGGCGCACACTCTTGCCGTTGGACTCCATGTCCAGCTGCTGCAGGTGGTCGGTGATGTTCCGCAGGTAGTAGTCGTAGGGCAGGATGGCGTGGCTGCGCGCGCCCCAGAAATCGCCGTACCAGACGCCGAGCAGGCCCAGCAGCACCGGGATGTTGCGGGCGAAGGGCGCGCTCTGGAAGTGCTGGTCCATGCTGTAGGCGCCGGACAGCAGTTCCTTGAAGTTGTTGATGCCCACCGACATGGCGATCGGCAGGCCGATGGCCGACCACAGCGAGTAGCGCCCGCCGACCCAGTCCCACATGGGGAACACGTTCTCTTCGCGGATGCCGAAGGCCACCGCCGCTTCCTTGTTGCTGGAAACCGCGATGAAGTGACGGTACAGCTCGGCTTCGTTGCCGCCCTGGGCCAGGTACCAGGCGCGCGCGGCCTGGGCGTTCTTCAGCGTCTCCAGGGTGCCGAAGGACTTGGAGGAGACGATGAACAGGGTGGTCTCGGCGTTCAGCTTGCTGGTCAGCTCGCGGAACTCGCTGCCGTCGATATTGGCCAGGTAGTGGCAGCGCACGCCTTTCTGGGCGAAGGGCAGCAGGGCCTCGGAGACCAGCTGCGGGCCGAGGAAGGAGCCGCCGATGCCGATGTTCACCACGTCGGTGATGGGCTTCTCGGTGTAGCCGCGCCACAGGCCGTTGTGCACGTAGGCGACCAGCTCGGTCATCTGGTGCAGCACGCGGTGCACTTCCGGCATCACGTCGACGCCGTCCACCAGCACCTTGTCGCCGATCGGCCGGCGCAGCGCGGTGTGCAGCACCGGACGGCGCTCGGAGGCGTTGATCACCTCGCCGCGGAACATGGACTGGATGGCCTCGCCCAGCTGGGCTTCTTCCGCCAGCTTGACCAGCAGGCCGAGGGTGTCCTCGCGGATCAGGTTCTTCGAGAAGTCGAGGAACAGGCCGCAGGCGCTCAGGGAGAAACGCTCGAAACGCTTCGGATCGCCGGCGAATGCCTGGCGCATGCTGAAGTCCTGCAGATCCTTGCGGTGCTCGGCCAGTGCCTGCCAGCTCGGCAGGCGAGTGGCATCCAGCGGGGTGAGGTGGTGTTCCATGCGGTACCTTCGGGGGTGTGACGTGCGTTGGAGCGTGAAAAAGCCCGGGGGTTCCGGGCTTTGACGGTTCAGGCGAGCTGCACCGGGATGGCGTTGCTGGTGTGGCTGAGCTGGTTGCCCGGGGCCATGTAGAGCATGCGCGGCTGGTAGTTGGCGAGCTCGGCGTCGCTGTACTGAGCATAAGCGCAGATGATCACCCGGTCACCCACCTTGGCCTTGTGCGCGGCGGCGCCGTTGACCGAAATCATCCGCGAGCCTTCCTCGCCGCGGATGGCGTAGGTGGTGAAGCGCTCGCCGTTGTCGACGTTGTAGATCTGGATCTGTTCGTACTCGCGGATACCGGCGAGGTCCAGCCACTCGCCATCGATGGCGCAGGAGCCTTCGTAGTCGAGGACGGCGTGGGTGACTTCGGCGCGGTGCAGCTTGGCCTTGAGCATGATGCTGTGCATGGCGGGCGCTCCTGTTGTTGTGGGGCTTGGCGCGGACGGCGGCAGAGTATGCCCAACCTGTTACCTGGCCTCAAGCCGCGTGCGGCGCGGCCTGGGCGGGTAACGGCGGGTCAGTCGAGCTGCAGCGGCAGGTTGTCGATCAGGCGGGTCTTGCCGAGGAAGGCGGCGGCCAGGACCACCACCTGCCTGTCGCCGGCGTCGGCAGGGCGCAGGCTCAGGGCCTCGCGGATTTCCAGGTAGTCCACCCGCAGGCCGGCGGCCTCGATCTGCCGGCGGCCCTCTTCGAGCAGCGCCGGAAAGTCGCGCGAGCCGCCGCGCAGGGCCTCGGCGAGCTGCCGCAGGGTGCGCTGGATGACCGGCGCGCGGGCGCGCTCGTCCTCGTTCAGGTAGCCATTGCGCGAGGACAGCGCCAGGCCGTCCTCGGCGCGCACGGTGGGTTCGCCGAAGATCTGCACGGGGATGTTCAGGTCGCGCACCAGCTTGCGGATCACCGCCAGTTGCTGGAAGTCCTTCTCGCCGAACAGCGCCATGTCCGGCTGCACCATGTTCAGCAGCTTGCAGACCACGGTGGCGACGCCGTCGAAGTGGCCCGGGCGGCTGCCGCCGCACAGCCCCTCGGAAATGCCGGGCACGCTGACCTTGGTCTGGCCTTGCATGCCGTCGGGGTACATCTCTTCCACGCCCGGGGCGAACAGCAGGTGGCAGCCGGCTTCCAGCAGCCTGGCCTGGTCGGCGGCGAGGGTGCGCGGGTACTTGTCCAGGTCTTCGCTGGGGCCGAACTGCAGCGGGTTGACGAAGATGCTGGCGACCACGAAGTCGGCGCGCTGGCCGGCCTTGGCCACCAGGGCGGCGTGGCCGGCGTGCAGGTTGCCCATGGTCGGCACCAGGGCGATGCGCTTGCCTTCGCCGCGCGCGCGGGCGACCGCGGCGCGCAGTTCGCGGACGGTCTTGACTGTGTTCATGCGGAGAATCCGTGTTCGGGGCCAGGGAAGGAGCCGTCTTTCACGGCCTTGACGTAGGCGGCGAAGGCGCCCTGGATGCTGTCCTGGCCTTCCATGAAGTTCTTCACGAACTTGGGCGCGCGGCCGGACAGCGACAGGCCGAGCATGTCGTGCATCACCAGCACCTGGCCGTCGGTGCCGGGGCCGGCGCCGATGCCGATCACCGGGATCTTCACCGCTTCGCTGATCTCCTGGCCCAGGGCGCTGGGCACGCACTCCAGCAGCAGCATGGCGACGCCGGCCTGCTCCAGGGCGATGGCGTCGGCGCGCAGCTGGCGGGCCTGGGCTTCCTGGCGACCTTGGACCTTGAAGCCGCCGAACAGGTTGACCGATTGCGGAGTCAGGCCCAGGTGCGCGCACACCGGCACGCCCATCTGCGCCAGGCGCACGATGGGCTCGGCCAGCCAGGCGCCGCCTTCGAGCTTGACCATGTGGGCGCCGGCCTGCATGACCTTGACCGCGTCGTCCAGCAGGCGTTGCAGCGAGGTGCCGGAGGCGAAGGGCAGGTCGGTGACGATCATCGCGCCCTGGTTGCCGCGCTTCACGCAGGCGGTGTGGTAGGCCATTTCCTCGACCGTGACCGGCAGCGTGCTGTCGTGGCCTTGCAGCACCATGCCGAGGGAGTCGCCGATCAGCAGCATCTCCGCGCCCGCGGCGCTGGCCGCCTGGGCGAAGGTGGCATCGTAGGCTGTGAGCATCGCGATCTTCTCGCCGCTTTGCTTCAGGCCTTGCAGGGTGGTCAGGGTGACATCAGGCATGAAAACGGTCCTCGTTGGGCCGGCTGGCGCCGGCGCGGGGCACCTATAGTCCGGATGGGGCGGAGCGAAGTCAATCGCAGGTGTTACCGGACTGTTACGGCGTTACCGCCAACTGGGGTGACGATCAGGATAGCCGTTCGAGACCGGCGAATGGGCAATCCGCCAGCAGTTCCGACAGGCTGCGGCCGTCGGGCAGGCGCAGCTGCGGCGCCAGGTCCGCCAGGGGGTAGAGGACGAAGGCGCGGGCGTGCATGTGGTAGTGCGGCACGGTCAGGCGCGGCTCGTCGAGCTGGCGCTCGCCGAACAGCAGGATATCCAGGTCGAGGGTGCGCGGGCCCCAGCGTTCGTCCTTGCGCACGCGGCCCTGTTCCAGCTCGATGGCCTGCAGGGCGTCGAGCAGGGCCAGGGGGGCAAGCTCGGTGTCCAGCGCGGCCACGGCGTTGACGTAGCGCGGCTGGTCCGGCGGGCCCAGCGGGTCGCTGATGTAGAAGGGCGAAACCGCGGCCAGCGTGGTTTGCGGGATGGCCCGCAGAGCTTCGATGGCGGCGCGCAGTTGGCCCAGGGGATCGGCAAGGTTGCTGCCCAGGCCGAGATAGACGCGCTCGCTCACTCGTTGCCGGCCCCCTCGCTGCGCGGGCCTCGGCGGCGACGGCTAGCACCGCCGCGGCGACGCTTGCGCGGGGCAGCGCCGCCATCGTCCGGGCTGGCCGCCAGGTTGCGGATCATGCCGCGGCGTTCGCCGTCGCTGGCGTCCTGGTAGTCGGTCCACCAGTCGCCGAGGCCGCCGGTTTCCTCGCCGGCGCTCTCGCGCAGCAGCAGGAAGTCGTAGCCGGCGCGGAAGCGCGGGTTCTCCAGCAACAGATCGGCGCGCTTGCCCTGGCGTCGCGGCAGGCGTTCCTGCATGTCCCAGATCTCGCGGATCGGGATGGTGAAGCGCTTGGGCACGGCGGTGCGCTGGCACTGCTCGCTGATCAGTTCGTGGGCGGCTTCCTGCATCGCCGGGATCGGCGGCATGCCGCGCTCCTGCAGCTGCGCCACGCGCGCCGGCAGGGCCGGCCAGAGCAGGGCGGCGAAGAGGAAGGCGGGAGTGACCGGCTTGCCCTGGTGGATGCGCAGATCGGTGTTGGCCAGGGCCTGGCGGATCAGCTTGCCGGTGTACTCCGGGTCGCGGGCCAGGGCCTTGGCGCTGGCCGGGAACAGCGGGGCGAACAGCTCGTATTCGAGCAGCAGCTCGAAGGTGCGCTCGCCGCGGCCGCTGAGGAACAGCTTGAGCACTTCGTCGAACAGCCGTGCCGAGGGAATCTCGCGCAGCAGCGGCGCCAGCTTGCGGATCGGCGCGGCGCTGTGCTTCTCGATCTCGAAGTCCAGCTTGGCGGCGAAGCGCACCGCGCGCAGCATGCGCACCGGGTCTTCGAGGTAGCGCTGCTCGGGGTCGCCGATCAGGCGCACCAGGCGGTTGCGGATGTCGTGCACGCCGTGGGCGTAGTCGAGGATGCGCTCGTCGCTGCAGTCGAAGTACAGGGCGTTGATGGTGAAGTCGCGGCGCTGGGCGTCGTCTTCCAGGGTGCCGTAGACGTTGTCGCGCAGGATGCGCCCGGCCTCGTTGCGCGACGCCTGGTTACTGTCGCCTTCGCCTTCTTCCTGCGGGTGGTGGGCACGGAAGGTGGCCACCTCGATGATCTCGCGGCCGAAGTGCACGTGCACCAGCTTGAAGCGTCGGCCGATCACCCGCGCGTTGCGGAATTCGGCGCGCACCTGCTCGGGGGTGGCGCTGGTGGCCACGTCGAAGTCCTTGGGGGCGATGCCCAGCAACTGGTCGCGGACGCCGCCGCCGACGATGTAGGCCTGGTATCCCGCCTTCTGCAGCCGGTCCACCACGCTCACCGCATGCCGGCTGAACTGCTCGCGACGCAGCGGATGCTGGTTGCTGCCGACGATTTCCGGAGTGGTGCGGATTGCGCGCTTGCGGCGCAAGGGAGAGCGAAGGGAGGAGATCAGCTTTTTCAGCATGGAGGCACTATTAACAGGTTGGGGTGGATTGCGTCGCGCAACGCAGCGTGCCCTGGCCGGTGGTCGCAGTCGGCAGGCAGCCCATCATGCTTGAAAAGCATGGCCAGCGGAAACAATCGGCGGTAATTCTGATGCGTTGTATATCCGAACGGGTTCGGATTCTAGCATCGGGGCGCAGGAGATGGGGAACGAAGGAAGGAGAGGGAAGCAGGGGAGAGCGGGGAAAGCTACTGGGGGAGCCGAAGCTCCCCCCCAAGTAGGTGCGTGCTTTGTTCTTGTTATGATGCCGGGCTTGTTGTTTTTGTTTGTAGACCCGTCCTCGAGGCTAGCCGCTTCGAGGCATTCCCATTCGGGATCGACAAGAGCAAACGGATTGCTTTGGTCGCTGAGTGAGCAGTGATCTTTCGATCCAACCGATTTCGCCGCTGCCTCGAGGCAGTTTTATTGTTCTTCGATCGGTTGCGGGATTTCTCCCGCCAGCTACTCTCCTCCAAAAGAATCAGTTAGCTGCGCCTCCGCGATTTTGTTTTTGTTGTGCTGGAGTCGTTACGTGTTGTTTTTGTTCTGTGGTTTCGTGCTTGTTATTGTTGTTGTGCCAATAACAAAGCAGATGCCGTGCCAACTTTTTAGAATCCTTATTTTTCAAGGGTTTAGCTGTAGGAAGGGGTTTCGGGTAGGCACAAAAAAGCCGGGTTATCGTTACCGATGAACCCGGCTTTTGTTACGCGGGATGTCCGCGGTAACAGCTGTGCGCACCTCAGGAGTCGGCCGAGGCCCCCGACTTGCGCCGCGGGATGCCCAGGCGCTGGCGTCGTTCCCACAGGCATTTGCGGCTGATACCCAACTTGCGGGCCAGCTCGGTCTCGGTCATGTGGTCCTGGTGCTCGAGGACGAAATGCTGGAAGTAGTCCTCCAGCGACAGGTCCTCGGTGGGCTCGTGGTTGTTGGCTGCCACGGCGTTGCGCACCTCCGTCTCGTCGACGAAGTCGTCCTCCAGATCGTCCAGCTCGATGTCGATGCCCAGCAGGTCGGCGGGGATTTCCTGGCCTTCGCTGAGGATCACCGCGCGCTCGATGGCATTCTCCAGCTCGCGCACGTTACCCGGCCACGGGTAATGGCGGATGGCCTGTTCGGCCTCGTGGGAGAAACTCAGCGGGGCGCGCCCCATCTGCGAGCACTGGCGCGCCAGGAAGGCGCGGGCGATCTCCATCACGTCGCTGCCGCGCTCGCGCAGCGGCGGCAGCTTCAGCGAGATGACGTGCAGGCGGTAATAGAGGTCTTCGCGGAACTGCCCGGTCTTGGCCAGCATCTTCAGGTCGCGGTGGGTGGCGGCGATCAGGCGCACGTCGACCTTCTGCGACTGCACCGAGCCGACACGGCGGATCTCGCCTTCCTGCAGCACGCGCAGCAGGCGGGCCTGGGCTTCCAGCGGCAGTTCGCCGATCTCGTCGAGGAACAGGGTGCCGCCGTCCGCGGCTTCCACCAGGCCGGCGCGGCCGGCGCTGGCGCCGGTGAAGGCGCCCTTCTCGTGGCCGAACAGTTCGGATTCGATCAGGGTTTCCGGGATGGCCGCGCAGTTCACCGAGATCAGCGGCGCCTTGGTGCGCTTGGAGAGGTTGTGCAGGGCGCGCGCCACCAGTTCCTTGCCGGTGCCCGACTCGCCCTGGATCAGGACATTGGAGTCGGTGGGGGCGACCTTGCGGATCTTCGAATACAGCTCGAGCATCGGCGGACAGGAGCCGATGATGCCGATCTCGCCCTCGGCCGGGGCGGCGTTACCGTTACCGCGCTCGCCCGCCGCGCGGGTGTTACCCCGCGCTTCGGCGCTGGCGCCACGGCCTTCCTGGCGGTCCTTGAGGATGCGCGCCACGGCCTGGAGCATCTCGTCGTGGTCGAAGGGCTTGGCGATGTAGTCCACCGCGCCCATCTTCATCGAGTCCACGGCCGAGCGCAGGCTGGCGTAGCTGGTCATGATCAGCACCGGGGTGCCCTGGGCCAGCTTGATCAGTTCGGTGCCGGGGGCGCCGGGCAGGCGCAGGTCGCTGACGATCATGTCGAAGGACGGAATGCTGTAGCGCTCCTGGGCCTCCTGGACCGAGCCGGCCTCGCTGACCTGGTACTGGTTGCGCTCGAGCAACCGTCGCAGGGCGGAACGGATGATGGTTTCGTCTTCGACGATGAGGATATGTGCCATGTATTCAGCTCTCTCGACGTGCTCGTCTACTGCTCGGCCGTCGGGCCAGGATGCCGCGGCAAGGTCACGCGGATGCGGGTGCCGCATTCGCGTTCCGGATCGGCCGGGCTGTCGATGGTGATCTGCCCATAATGCTCTTCCACGATCGAATAGACCAGTGCGAGGCCCAGGCCGGTCCCCTTGCCGGGGTCCTTGGTGGTGAAGAAGGGCTCGAACAGGCGGTCGATGATGGACTTGGGAATGCCGCTGCCTTCGTCTTCGACGATGAGGTCGACGGTGTTCTCCGAGGCTTCGCTGCGTACCCGTATGGCGCCGCCGGGCGGGGAGGCGTCGCGGGCGTTGGACAGCAGGTTGATGAGTACCTGGGCCAGGCGCTGGGCATCGCCCTCCACCCAGTGGTCCGGGTCGCACAGGTTGAAGAACTGCACTTCGACGCTGCGTCGGTTCAACGATAGCAAACTGATGGCTTCCTGGGTGACGTCGGCCAGGCACACCGGCTCGGCGGCCACCTGCTTGCCGCCGGCGTGGGCGAAGCTCATCAGCGACTGGACGATGCGCGAGACGCGCTTGGTCTGTTCGAGGATCTGCGCGCTGATCTCGGTCAGCTCGCCGTCGCCCTCGCGTTCCTCGCGCAGGTTCTGCGCCAGGCAAGCGATGCCGGTGATGGGGTTGCCGATCTCGTGGGCCACGCCGGCGGCCAGGCGGCCGATGGAGGCCAGGCGCTCGGAGTGGATCAGCTTGTCTTCCAGGGACTGCGTTTCGGTGAGGTCCTCGACCAGCAGCACCAGGCCGCTGTTGCCCGGCGCCAGGGGTTCCTCGATGGCCGCCTTGTGCAGGTTCAGCCAGCGCGTCTGGCCGTCGATGGCCAGGCGCTGCTTGTGCAGGTGCTGGTCGGGGGCCTCGATGAAGCCTTCCAGCAGGCCCTTCCAGGGATCCGGCAGGGCCGACAGGCGCGAGCCGACCACGCGCTGCGCGGGCACCCCGGTGAGTTCCTCGATGGCGCGGTTCCACATCAGCACTTCCTGGTCCTTGGCCAGCGAGCACACGCCCATCGGCAGGTCCTGCAAGGTCTGGCGGTGGTAGCGGCGCAGGGCGTCCAGTTCCGCGGCCAGGCCGGTGAGCCGCGAGTGGTAGTCCTCCAGGCGGCTCTCGATGAAGTGGATGTCTTCGGTGACGTAGCTTTCGCTGTTGGCCTTGTAGGGCAGGAAGGTCTCGACCATGTCCTGGGCCACGCTTGGGCCCATCAGCCCGGAGAGGTTGGCCTCGATGCGGTCGCGCAGGCGGCGCAGGGCGTAGGGGCGGCGCTCGTCGAAGGGCAGGTGCAGGTCGCGCAGGGCCTGCTCCACTTCCTTCTGCGCGGTCTTGGCGCCCAGCGGCTTGGCCAACTGGCTGGCGAATTCCTGGGGCGAGACGGCGAGCAGTTCGCGGCGCTGCGGGCGGCGCACGTTGTCCACCGCGCAGGCTTCGGCAGCGCCCTTTTCCTCGTCGCTGGGCTCGCTGAACAGCGACACCAGGGTGAACACCAGCACGTTGGCCGCCAGCGAGGCGAGGGCGGCCAGGTGCCAGCTGGCCTCGTCGAGCACGTACAGCGAGTCGAACAGCGGGATGTGCAGGGTCTGCACGTTGCCCATCAGCGGCACCAGCATGGTGGCGCCCCACACCAGCATGCCCGCCACCAGGCCGGTGATGAAGCCGCGGCGGTTGGCCGCGGGCCAGTAGAGCACCGAGAGCGCGCCGGGGAGGAACTGCAGGGTGGCGACGAAGGAGACGATGCCCAGGTTCGACAGTTCCTGCTCCGAGCCCAGCAGCAGGTAGAAGCCGTAGCCGAGCAGGATGATGGTGGCGATCAGCGCCCGCCGCGTCCATTTCAGCCAGCGGTAGATGTTGCCCTCGGCCGGGGGCTGGTACAGCGGCAGCACCAGGTGGTTGAGGACCATGCCCGACAGCGCCAGGGTCATCACGATGATCAGCCCGCTGGCCGCCGAGATGCCGCCGATGAAGGCGGCCAGCGCCAGGGCCGGGCTGTCCACCGCCATGCCCAGGCCGAGGGTGAAGTATTCCGGGTTGGTCGAGGCGCCCAGGTGCAGGCCGGCCCAGAGGATCGGCGGCACCGCCAGGCTCATCGGCAGCAGGAACAGCGGCAGGCCCCAGCTGGCGCTGAGCAGGGCGCGCGGGTTGAGGTTCTCGGTGAAGGTCATGTGATACATGTGCGGCATCACGATGGCCGAGGCGAAGAACACCAGCAGCAGGGTGCGCCAGGGGCCTTCGGCCAGCGGCGTGTGCAGGGTGCTCAGGGCCTCCTGGTTCTGCAGCAGCCACACCTCCAGGCCGTCGGGGCCGCCGAACACGCCGTAGAGGGCGAACAGGCCGATGGAGCCCAGGGCGATCAGCTTGACCAGCGACTCGAAGGCGATGGCCATCACCAGCCCTTCGTGGCGCTCGCGGGTGGCGATGTGGCGGGCGCCGAAGAGGATGGCGAACAGGGTGATCAGCGCGCAGAACGCCAGCGCCGCGCTGTGGGCGTCGGCGCCGCGGGTCAGCAGGCTGATGGAGTTGGTCACCGCCTCGATCTGCAGGGCCAGCATGGGCAGCACGCCGATCAGCATGAACAGCGTGGTCAGCGCGCCGGCCCAGGTGCTGCGGAAGCGGAAGGCGAACAGGTCGGCCAGCGACGACAACTGGTAGGCGCGGGTGATGCGCAGGATCGGGTAGAGCAGCACCGGGGCCAGCAGGAAGGCCCCGGACACCCCCAGGTAGATGGCCAGGAAGCCATAGCCGTACTGGTAGGCCAGGCCGACGGTGCCATAGAAGGCCCAGGCGCTGGCATAGACGCCCAGCGACAGGGTGTACACCAGCGGATGGCGCACCAGGCGGCGCGGCACGTAGCCGCGCTCGGTGATCCAGGCGACACCGAACAGGGTGGTGAGGTAGGCGGCGCTGATCAGGATCAGCTGGGTGAGGCTAAAGCTCGTCAGCATCGCGCTGGCTCTGCAGGATGAAGGTCACGACTATGAGAATCAGCCACAGCAGGTAAGGGCGATACCAGGCGCCGTTGGGGTCGATCCACCAGTCCATGATGGCGGGCGAGAACAGGTAGATGCCCACGACCAGGAGCAGCACCAGTCGGTAGATGTACATGTCATGCCTCTCGTTGTGCGGACGGCAGGCTACAGGCAGCCGATGGGCGCCTGCAAGCCGGGGCGCATGACCCCTCCCATCATCTTAGAGCCGGGCGTCTTCCAGCGGGGCACCTGGTGCGCAAGACGATCTCTTGCGCTTGACGTTAATGGCTTTGCGCGCATTGGGCGCGATGCGGGAGCTTGCTTCCCGGCCCGTGCGCATTTCCAGCCTGCTCGCTGGAGATTGCCGCCAGCGTTTCTGCCATTTCCTTGGCTGTTATCGCCGCGTCGTAAACAACATGACCTCGATGGGCACGATACCCCATACAGGAGAACCGGTGACCGCTGCGGGCATGAGCATTGGGAGTTTTTCGCGGATCAAGCATGTTTCCAAAGCGTCCAGCCTTTCAGGGCCTCGGATGCCAGTAGCAGCAGAACCAAAGGGAGTGGATTTTGTGCCCAGTAGCTTCCCGCCATCAAGATTGGCGTTATCGACGGGTAGATGAACAGAAGTCGGAACGGAATCTGCGCAAGACCGAGGTAACGAGCCGGGCGGTAGCCGCAAAGAAACAATATGGCGGTCAAGATTATGGAAAATTGCAGGCCCCATGATGCGGCGGCCATCATCAGCAAGGGCAGGCCGAGCTCGGAGCTTAAAGCAAGGGTATTCATGAGGTCGGTGAGATAAGGGATGTTCCCGGCTTGCCAGGCTTTCAGGCTGTATCGAGTGAGGTGAAAAGCGTCCATCGCTCCCCAGGCCAGGAGTATTTTGTTCGAATCTTTAAACCATCTCGTCACTCGCCTGCATCCTTTTCTTGTAAGTACTCTTAGCGGTCGCCGGTCGCCAATGCCATGCTTTCTCGACACGGAGCAATTGTCTGGTTCTTCCCGACAGCTCTGCTCGATCCGCCGCATTTCACCATTTCACAGCGCTCAGGTCCTGTAAGGCCAGCGCAGCTATTGGGGAGTGGGACAGCTGGCTCTGGCCTGCTGTATGGCTTTCTCATGATCGATAAAGGTTGCCGGGTCGTGAGGCTTGGCGCCAATGGAGAATTGGGAGTGACTTCTTGGGGCTAGATCTTGGAAGAGGTATATTTCCCAGGCTTCTCCCTCATAGTCCGTGATTAATTGGAATGTGTGGAATAGTAATTTGCTGGACTCGCTGAGTATGGAGTTTCTGTAATGTAGTCCCATGTACCATTCCGGTTTTTTGGTAATGTACTGTATTACCAGTTTGGCAGTGTTTTTTTGTTTTTCTCTAACATGGATCGTGGTCTCGGTTTCGAACGAACTTGTATTTTTCAGTTGGTCTGCTGGCACGGGTAAGGGTATGCGGCTAACGAGGCTTCCGAGCTCGCAATTGAATAGCCAGTCTCCTGAGTCAATATAGTGGTCTCCATAGATGATGATGCCGTTTCCCATGTCCTGATTAAATTTACTATTCATGGCTTTGTACTCAATGTATGCCCAGAGGACGGCCGTTGATAAGATAAGAGTTAATGCAAATATACTACTGCGGGATAAATTCAAGTTGACCTCTTGGGGCTCCGTAAGGGGTGGTTCCAGATATCACTGGATTCATGGCGCCACTGGTTTGATAGGTATACTTGTTTTCAGAAGAGTTCTTGCGCCGTTCTTTATCCAGCTCTCGCCAGCTCCTGCACCATGCAATAGACGATGCCTGGTTATCTGAAAGACCACAAAGATCAGCCAATCGGCGCTCCTCGAATGAACCCCAGGTATTCCGGTAATCGGAGCGTCTTATATAAGCCCTGACCTTGACTCGCAGATGGTTCGCCAGAAGTTGAGCCAGGCTTTCCCTGGTTTGCGGGTAGAACTGGACCGCCTCTTCGATGGGCAGGTCCGGTTGGTTGCCCATGCCGGTGCGGCAGGCATGGCTGTCCAGCCGTGCGTCGTCGGCGAAGGCGGCGGGAGAAAGCTTGCGGTAGTTGAGGACGTTCAAGTCCATGCTGGACTCATCGGCCAGTTCATTGCCGAAGGCGATGCGTTGCGGCACGCCATGGCTGAACAGGGCGAGGTGTTCGATGGGCGACTGCTTGCGGTCCTTGCCCTGGTTCAGGTAGCGGAACAGTTCCTCGATGCCTTGCACCGTCACGAAGTCGGCCCGGTAGAGTTCGGCGGATTCCTTGGCCGACGCCAGCATTTCAGCGCTGTAGCCCGCGGTGAACACCACTGGTGTCGCTCCCGGTTGGTGGGAAAAGGTGTTATCGGCCCTGCCGACGATACTTTTTTATTAGCGCAGCTATTGGGGAGTGGGACAACTGGCTCTGGCCTGCTGCATGGCTTTCTCATAATCAATGAAGGTTTCAGGGGCGTAAGGGGCGGCGGCTATATAGAAACGCGACCACTCTTCATTTTCGATTGCCTGAAACAGATAGATAACCCAGGTGCGGTTTTCATGTTCGGTGGTGGTATTAAACAAATGCTGACTAAGCTTGCTGTTCTCGCTAACTGTGGAGAATACGTAGCGCAAATTTGAATGCCAGTTCGATTCCTTGGTAAGTTTCTGAATAATCTCGTTCGCAGTGGCTCGATCAGAGGGGGATAGTGAGTATGCCGAGGTAGGTTTTGGTCGTGCTTCTTGTTTCAGATGATCAAGCGGGGGAGGTAGCGGGCTTCGGCTAATGAGACGTGAATAGTTGCAGTCGAAGACCCAGTCCCCACTCTCTACATATTTGTCGGCATAGATGACTACGCCATTTCCCATATCTTGATTGAATTTGCTAGTCATGGCTTGATGCTCGAGATATGTCCAGGTTGTTAGTGCAATAAGAAAGCCTGAGATAATCGCTAAATTCTTATTGAGGGTGAAACTCAAAGTGACCTCCAGGCACTCCATAGGGAGTGGTTCCTGAAATGACAGGGCTTGTTGCACCGGTGATTTGGTAGGTATATTTTTTCAGAGAGTTGGATTCTGATCGTTCTTCGGTCAAATCCTTCCACTTTTTACACCAAATTTCTGATGGAGCATTGCCATCGGTAACACCGCAGAGTTCCCCCAATCGACGCTCCTCGAATGAACCCCAGGTATTCTTGTAATCCGATCTTCTGATGTAGGCTCTCACCCTGACTCGCAGATGGTTCGCCAGAAGTTGAGCCAGGCTTTCCCTGGTTTGCGGGTAGAACTGGACCGCCTCTTCGATGGGCAGGTCCGGTTGGTTGCCCATGCCGGTC
Source organism: Pseudomonas sp. PI1 (assembly GCF_000812405.1). NCBI lineage: Bacteria > Pseudomonadati > Pseudomonadota > Gammaproteobacteria > Pseudomonadales > Pseudomonadaceae > Pseudomonas > Pseudomonas sp. PI1. Next base: position 26,379 of record NZ_JWMC01000098.1, on the reverse strand, counting down.
CGGCAGGCATGGCTGTCCAGCCGTGCATCGTCAGCGAAGGCGGCGGGAGAAAGCTTGCGGTAGTTGAGGACGCTCAAGTCCATGCTGGACTCATCGGCCAGTTCATGGCCGAAGGCGATGCGTTGCGGCACGCCATGGCTGAACAGGGCGAGGTGCTCGATGGGCGACTGCTTGCGGTCCTTGCCCTGGTTCAGGTAGCGGAACACTTCCTCGATGCCTTGCACTGTCACAAAGTTGGCCCGGTAGAGTTCGGCGGACTCCCTGGCCGACGCCAGCATGTCAGCGCTGTAACCCGCGGTGAATACCACAGGCGTCGCTCCCGGTTAGTGGGAAAAGGTGTTATCGGCCTTGCCGAAAATACTTTTTTATTCGTGCGGTTATTGGGGTGTGGGGCAACTGGCTTTGGCCTGCTGCATAGCTTTCTCATAGTCAACGAAGGTTTCAGGGTCGTAAGGGGTGGCGGCTATGTAAAAGCGCGACCACTCTTCGTTTTCTAATCCTTGGATTAGATGAACGACCCAGGTACGGCCACCATGAGCAGTGAGCATTTGAAATGAATGTTGGGTGAGTTGACTAGAGTCGTTCAATGAGGAGAAAAGATAGTGTAGGTCGTGATACCATCCCGATTCTCTGATGAGCTTCCGGATTAATTCTTTCGCCTCGGCTCTATCGGAGGTGGAGAGTGGAAAAGCTGAAATGGGTTTTAGAGGTGTATCATTCTTCAAATGATCAAAGGGTAGAGGTACAGGAATTCGGCTGATAAGTCGTTGGTACTTGCAGTCGAAGATCCACTCCCCGCTCTCTACGTAGTTGTCGGCGTAAATAACAACGCCGTTCCCGAGGTCTTTCTTGAATATACTGGTCATGGCTCTGTACTCGAAATATGCCCAGGTTGCGAGCCCGGTGAGGGCAAAAATCATGGCTATAGTTGAAGACTTATTGGTGGCGAAACTCAATGTGACCTCCAGGCACCCCGTAAGGAGTAGTTCCTGAAATGACAGGGTTTATAGCGCCTGAGATTTGATAAGTGTAATCGAGTCGATTGTCCAGTGCTTTACGCTCATCGAATAGGGACTTCCACTCTTTACACCAAACTTCTGATGGAGCATTGCCATCGGTAACACCGCAGAGTTCTCCCAATCGGCGCTCCTCGAATGAACCCCAAGTGTTCTTGTAATCCGATCTTCTGATGTAGGCTCTCACTCTGACTCGCAGGTGGTTCGCCAGAAGTTGGGCGAGGCTTTCATTGGTTTGCGGGTAGAACTGGACCGCCTCTTCGATGGGCAGGTCCGGTTGGTTGCCCATGCCGGTGCGGCAGGCGTGGCTGTCCAGCCGTGCGTCGTCAGCGAAGGCGGCGGGAGAAAGCTTGCGGTAGTTGAGGACGCTCAAGTCCATGCTGGACTCATCGGCCAGTTCATGGCCGAAGGCGATGCGTTGCGGCACGCCATGGCTGAACAGGGCTAGGTGTTCGATGGGCGACTGCTTGCGGTCCTTGCCCTGGTTCAGGTAGCGGAACAGTTCCTCGATGCCTTGCACCGTCACGAAGTCGGCCCGGTAGAGTTCGGCGGATTCCCTGGCCGACGCCAGCATTTCAGCGCTGTAGCCCGCGGTGAACACCACCAGGGTACGGCTTAGCCGGGGCTTGTTGCGTTGGAATTCCGCCAGTTCGCGCACCGCCTGACCGATGAACATCATCTTGTTGCCGCTGCGGTCGTCGTGCTGGCTGCCGGCCACGGCGATCAGTTCCGGCGACAGCGGTTGCGGCGGTGGCCCCGGCTTGCTGCGGGGCAGAGGGTAGGGAATGCTGGCCGTGGGGGCGGGTGGGTCGAACAGGTAGCCCATGCTCCGGGGGCTGATGTGGTATCGCTGCCTTTCGCTCGCCGAGAGTGGCGAGAAGGCGTTGCGGCTGATCAGGAGCCAGTCGCCTTGCTCGACCCGCCTCACTGCTCTCTCCCGTGAGCCATGGCTATCGTCCAACAGTTGCGTGAGATCGTAGCGGCAACTGAAACCGTTTCTGCGGTCCTCAAGTTCGCCGCGGATGAAGTTGGCAGCGAAGAAAGGCGACTCGATATGGTCGAGATCTTCTTTCCGGATATCCCAGCGCTTGACCAGCTTCCAGATCCCATAGCGCATTTGGTCACCTCTTTACCCTGTACGAGGGTTGGAAGCGTATCGCTGGCTACGAGGCTCGGCGTCGCGGTATTTCAGGTGCGAACTCTGAAATCGCCAGGCATATCTGGCTGTCAGGCTGAATGAAAAATCCTATGGCGATGAGGCGGCTCCCTCCAATGCGCCCAACCGGCGGGTCGACTCGCATCCATGGAGTAATCGGCAAGAGTCCCGCCTGGCATCGCGCCCGCTTGGTGGAAAAGGTGTTATCTGCCATCGTCCCGGGCATCGGTGCTCGGGCCGACGGCGGATAACCGCGAACGGTTATGCGCCCTACAGCCCTTTTTTGCCGAGTGGTTGGGCTGTACGCAGGTTGTTCTTGCTGGCGAGACAGGATGCACGCCTCTAGAGCCGGGCGTCTTCCAGCGTCAGTACGCTGGGGATGCGCGCGGCGTCCCAGTGCGCCACGCCCCAGGCCAGCACCTCGGCCGGGGTGGCGCCGGCCAGTTCCGTCGGCGCGGCCTGGCCCAGGGCCTTCAGCGCGCGCAGCAGCAGCGGGGCGGCCTGCTCGGCGGCCAGTGGCGGCGAGCGGTAGGACTTGCCCAGCTTGTGGCCGTCGGGCTGGACGATCAGCGGCACGTGCAGGTAACGCGGGTGGGCTATCCCGAGCAGCTCCTGCAGGTACAGCTGGCGCGGGGTGTTGTCCAGCAGGTCGGCGCCGCGGACGATGTCGGTCATGCCCTGCCAGGCGTCGTCCAGCACCACTGCCAACTGGTAGGCATAGAGGCCGTCGCGGCGGCGGATGACGAAGTCGCCCACTTCGCGGCCCAGATGCTGGCGGAACTCGCCCTGGATGCGGTCGACGAAGGCGTATTCCAGTTCCGGCACGCGGATGCGGATGGCCACCTCGCCATGCCAGTCGTGGCCGGCGTTGCGGCAGGTGCCGGGGTAGATGCCGCCCGTGCCTTCGAGCTGCTTGCGCGAGCAGGTGCAGGCATAGGCCAGGCCGCTGCGCAGCCACTGCTCGACCACCGCCGCGTAGGCTTCGCCGCGTTCGCTCTGGCGTTCGACCGGGCCGTCCCACTCGAAGCCGTAGCGCTCCAGCGTCTGCAGGATGGCGGCCTGGGCGCCGGGCATTTCCCGTGGCGGGTCGAGGTCTTCCATGCGCACCAGCCAGCGCCCGCCAACGGCGCGGGCGTCGAGGTAGGAGGCGACGGCGGCGACCAGCGAGCCGAAATGCAGGTAGCCGCTGGGGGTGGGGGCGAAGCGTCCGGTGTAGCGGGAGTCGGGCATGGCGCAGGCTTGTGGTCAGGGGCGGGGAGCGCCGCACAAACGCGACGGGGCGCCTAGGCGCCCCGTTCGCGAAAAGCCGCCGGCATCAGGAGCCGAGCTGCTTTTCCTTGATTTCCGCGAGGGTCTTGCAGTCGATGCAGAGGGTCGCGGTGGGGCGGGCTTCGAGGCGGCGGATGCCGATCTCCACGCCGCAGGAGTCGCACCAGCCGTAGTCGTTGTCCTCGATCAGCTGGAGGGTCTCGTCGATCTTCTTGATCAGCTTGCGCTCGCGGTCGCGGGCGCGCAGTTCGAGGCTGAACTCCTCTTCCTGGCTGGCGCGGTCGGCCGGGTCCGGGAAGTTGGCCGCTTCGTCCTGCATGTGGTGCACGGTGCGATCGACTTCTTCCATCAGCTCAACTTTCCACTTGTTGAGGATGGAGGTGAAGTGGGCGCGCATGCGCTCGCTCATGTACTCCTCGCCCTTGGTTTCCTGGTAGGGCTCGAAGCCACGAATCAGTTGGCTGCTCTGCTGTTTTGCATTGGTGGGCATGTGTGGCCGCCTCTCACTCTCGCTAATCCTGTCGCGGATGGTCCCTCTCCGGTCGACGCCGGCCCCGCGCTCGCAAGCGGGCGAACTTACCAGATCGATAATCGCGATGCTACTCCCGGTTGTCGAGCCTGCTGCCACCCGCCGATGGCTTGGTTAGAATCGCCTCTTCGTCGCAAAGTTCGGTATTTCCCATGGTTTCTTCCTTCAGTGCCCGCAGCCGCGCCATCGAACCTTTCCACGTCATGGCGTTGCTGGCGCGAGCCAACGAGCTGCAGGCCGCCGGCCACGACGTCATCCACCTGGAGATCGGCGAGCCGGATTTCAGCACCGCCGCGCCCATAGTCGCCGCCGGCCAGGCCGCATTGGCCGCCGGCCATACCCGCTACACCGCGGCCCGCGGCCTGCCGCAGCTGCGCGAGGCCATCGCCGGTTTCTACGCCTCGCGCTACCGCCTGGCCATCGACCCCGAGCGCATCCTGGTCACCCCGGGCGGTTCCGGCGCCCTGCTGCTGGCCAGCAGCCTGCTGGTCGACCCGGGCCGCCACTGGCTGCTGGCCGACCCCGGCTACCCGTGCAACCGCCACTTCCTGCGCCTGGTGGAGGGCGCCGCGCAACTGGTGCCGGTGGGCCCGCAGAGCCGTTACCAGCTCACCCCGGAGCTGGTGAATGCGCACTGGAATCAGGACAGTGTAGGCGCTTTGCTGGCATCGCCGGCGAATCCTACCGGCACTTTGCTGCACAAGGATGAACTGGCCGCGTTGTCGCAGGCGCTGAAGGCCCGCGGCGGGCACATGGTGGTGGACGAGATCTACCACGGCCTGACCTACGGCGTGGACGCCAGCAGCGTGCTGGAAGTGGACGACGAGGCCTTCGTCCTCAACAGTTTCTCCAAATATTTCGGCATGACCGGCTGGCGCCTGGGCTGGCTGGTGGCGCCGCCGGAGGCGGTGGGCGAGCTGGAGAAGCTGGCGCAGAACCTCTACATCAGCGCCCCGAGCATGGCCCAGTACGCCGCGCTGGCCTGTTTCGAGGAAGGCACCCTGGCCATCCTCGAAGAGCGCCGCGCCGAGTTCGCCCGGCGCCGCGACTACCTGCTGCCGGCCCTGCGCGAGCTGGGCTTCGGCATCGCCGTGGAGCCGGAAGGGGCCTTCTACCTGTACGCCGACATCAGCGCCTTCGGCGGCGACGCCTACCGCTTCTGCCAGCATTTCATCGAGACCGAGCACGTGGCCTTCACCCCGGGCGTGGACTTCGGCCGCTACCAGGCCGACCACCACGTGCGCTTCGCCTACACCCAGAACCTGGAGCGCCTGGAGCAGGCGGTGGAGCGCGTCGCCCGCGGCCTGAAGAGCTGGCGGCCCTGATGCGCTTCGCTCCGGAACTGGAAGAGGCGCGCCTGCTGCGCCGCTACAAGCGCTTCCTCGCCGATATCGAAACCGCCGGCGGCGAGCAGTTGACCATCCACTGCCCGAACACCGGTTCCATGCTCAACTGCATGAGCGAGGGTTGCCGGGTCTGGTTCAGCCGCTCGGACGACCCCAGGCGCAAGCTGCCGGGCACCTGGGAGCTGAGCGAGACGCCCCAGGGGCGCCTGGCCTGCGTCAACACCGGGCGCGCCAATCGCCTGGTGGAGGAGGCCCTGCTGGCCGGGGGCGTCGCCGAACTGGCCGGCTTCGCCGCGCTGCGCCGGGAAGTCGCGTATGGCGTGGAGAACAGCCGCGCGGACTTTCGCCTGGAGTTCGCCGCCGGGCCGGTGTTCGTCGAGGTGAAGAGCGTCACCCTGGGCTTCGACGCCACGCCGGTGGCGGCCTTCCCCGATGCGGTCACCACCCGCGGGGCCAAGCACCTGCGCGAGCTGGCGGCGCTCGCGCGGCAGGGCACCCGCGCGGTGCTGCTGTATTGCGTGAACCTGTCCGGCATCGAGGCGGTGCGCCCGGCGGAGGAAATCGACCCGGCCTATGCCGCAGCGCTACGCGAGGCGCGAGACGCCGGCGTCGAGATGCTGGCCTATGGCGCGGACATCGACGTCAGCGAAATCCGCCTGAGCCGGCCGCTGCGCATCGAGCTGTAGGTCGCTCGGAGCCTGTCTACGATCTCGCGAGCTAGAGCAGAACAAGGCTGAAACAGGCGAGAGCGCGCAGTTCAGTCCGCTAAATGAGCATCGCTCGCCTGTTTTTAACGCAGTTATGCCGACGCGCAGCAGGTCGTGGACTGGTTCTCAGTCATCCTCGGGCAGGCTTATCCACAACCCCTGCTCGTCCTCGCGGCACGGCAGGCTGTCGAGCACCTCGCCCAGGCAGGGGCCCTGGATGCATTCGCCGGATTCGATGAGGAACAGCGCGCCGTGGTGGGCGCACTGCAGCAGCGCGCCACTGGCATCGAGGAAGCGGTCGGCCTCCCATTCCAGGGGCACGCCGCGGTGCGGGCAGCGGTTGCGGTAGACATGGACGCGGCCCTGGCGGCGCACGGCGAAGACCTTCAGGTCTTCGACCTGGAAGCCGCGGGTCCGCCCCTCGGCCAGCTCGCCCGGATGGCACAGCCGGATCATCCGGACGCTCCCGGCGCCGACAGCAGGGCGCAGGGCGCCCTCTGACGTCGGGATAGGGTGCACGTCCTTGTGCTGAAGTCGTCAGGACCAGCCTCGACGTTGCGCAGGGCGCGCTGCGATCCGGGCTGGAGCCGTTGTCGGTGAGACCGTGCAGGTCGCCCCATTGCCAGTGCTTCTTTTCGCTGAGGTTGAACGGGCGGAGCTTCATCCCTGGCGACGCCTGGCATTCGGGCCAGGTTCGCGTATCGCTGAGGTCGCCGCGGGCCCGCATCATATCCCAAACCGGCAGTTGGCTTGGATGGCCGCGGAAAATTGGCTGCACACCATAGGGGGTCATGAAATCAGATGCAAATAATTATCAAATAGAATTGCCGGATTCGTTGTGGCAGAGTTTCTTTCATTGTGCCGCGATGCGGCAGGTCCCCTTGCGAACGAGGATTTCTGCGATGACTACCCTTTCCGCGCCGGCTTCCGAGCTGTACCGCGCCTGGCAGGCGCTGCGTGCCGAGAAACCGCGCCTGCGCGCCCGCGATGCCGCGCAACACCTGGATGTGAGCGAGGCCGAGCTGACCGCCAGCCGCCTCGGCGTCGATGCCGTGCGCCTGCGCCCGGAATGGGCCGCGCTGCTGCCGGCCCTCGGCGAGCTGGGCCCGATCATGGCGCTGACGCGCAATGAGCACTGCGTGCATGAGCGCAAGGGGCCGTACCAGGAGGTCACCGTATCGGGCAATGGGCAGATGGGCCTGGTGGTGTCCCCGGACATCGACCTGCGCCTGTTCCTCGGCGGCTGGGACAGCGTGTTCGCCATCGGCGAGGAAACCGCCCACGGCACCCAGCGCAGCATCCAGGTGTTCGACCGCCAGGGCACCGCGGTGCACAAGGTGTTCCTCACCGAGCACAGCGACGTCGCCGCCTGGGCGCCGCTGGTGGAGCGCTTCCGCGCCGAGGAACAGAGCGAGCGCCTGGAGCTGCGTCCGGCCGAGGCGAAAGCCGCGCCGCTGGCCGACGGCGAGATCGACGTCGCTTCCCTGCGCCAGGGCTGGGCGGCGCTGAAGGACACCCACCACTTCTTCGCCCTGCTGAAGAAGCACAAGGCCGAGCGCACCCAGGCGCTGCGCCTGGCCGGCCGCGAATGGGCCGAGCCGCTGGACGTCGCCGAGCTGCCGCGCCTGCTGGAGGCCGCCAGCCAGTCCCGCCTGCCGATCATGATCTTCGTCGGCAACGCCCACTGCATTCAGATCCACACCGGCACCGTGGACAACCTGAAGTGGCTGGACGACTGGTTCAACGTGCTCGACCCGCAGTTCAACCTGCACCTGAAGACCTCCGGCGTGCGCGAGCTGTGGCGCGTGCGCAAGCCGAGCAGCGACGGCATCGTCACCAGCTGGGAAGCCTTCGACGTCGACGGCGAGCTGGTCCTGCAGGTGTTCGGCGCACGCAAGCCGGGTGTGCCGGAACTGCAAGAATGGCGTAGCCTCGCCGAATCCTTCGCGGCCATCTGAGGAGGCAACCATGACTGCGCGTCCCCTGCTGGCCGGCCTCTTCGCCGGGCTGTGCCTCGCCGCCTCCAGCGCCATCGCCGACAGCCTGCCCAAGCGCTGGGTGAGCGCCGGCGGCTCGCTGAGCGAGTGGGTTGTGGCCCTGGGCGGCGAGTCGCGCCTGGTCGGCGTCGACACCACCAGCCTGCACCCGGCCAGCCTCAAGGCGTTGCCGAAGATCGGCTACCAGCGCCAGCTGACGGCCGAAGGCATCCTGGCGCTGAAGCCGGACATCCTCCTCGGCAGCGAGGAGATGGGGCCGCCGCCGGTGCTGCAGCAACTGCGCGCGGCGGGCGTGCGGATCGAAACCCTGTCGGCCAAGGCCGACGAGAAGACCGTGCACGACAACCTGCTACGCCTGGGCGAGCTGCTGGGCACGCCCGAGCAGGCCGGCAAGGCGGCGGCGGACTTCCAGGCGCGCCTGGCGGCGCAGCAGGCCTGGGTGAGCAAGGCCCAGGCCGGGCAGGCCGCGCCGGGCGTGGTGCTGCTGGTCGGCAACGCCGGCGGCAGCCTGCTGGTGGCCGGACAGGACACCGCCGGCGACTGGATGATCCAGCACGCCGGCGGGCGCAACCTGGCCAGCCACAAGGGCTACAAGGCGTTGTCCGGCGAAGCCCTGACCGCCCTCGATCCGCAGGTGGTGGTGCTGGCCGACCGCAGCCTGGATGGCGACAAGGCCCGCGAGGCGCTGATCCGCCAGAACCCCGGGCTGGCCGCTACCCGCGCGGCGCGTGAGGCCCGCGTGCTGGTGCTCGATCCGACGCTGCTGGTCGGCGGTCTCGGTCCGCGCGTTCCGGACGCATTGGCCAGCCTCTCCCAGGCCTTTTATCCTTCCGCGCAGGCCCTGAACCCGGAAGGTCGTCCTTGACTGCGAAGCACGCTGCCCGACCGCTGTTCCTGCTCCTTGGTTTTCTTCTGCTGCTGGTCCTCTGGCTGTCCCTGGCCCTGGGGCCGGTCAGCCTGCCGCTGGGCGACACGCTGCGGGCGCTGGCGCGCCTGTGCGGCCTGCCGGTGTCCGCCGACGACCTCGGCCAGGCCGAGCTGATCGTCGGGCAGATCCGCCTGCCGCGCACCTTGCTGGGCGTCGCCACCGGCGGCGTGCTGGCGCTGGCCGGGGTGGCCATGCAGGGGCTGTTCCGCAACCCGCTGGCCGATCCCGGGCTGATCGGGGTGTCCAGCGGGGCCGCGCTGGGCGCCGCCATCGCTATCGTCTTCGGCGCTTCCATGGGCGGCCTGCCGGAAGCCTTCGCACCCTACCTCTTGTCCGCCTGCGCCTTCGGCGGCGGCCTGCTGGTGACGGCGCTGGTCTACCGCCTCGGCCGCCACAACGGCCAGACCAGCGTGGCCACCATGCTGCTCGCCGGCATCGCCCTGACCGCGCTGGCCGGCGCGCTGATCGGCCTGTTCACCTACCTGGCCGACGACGCCACGCTGCGCACCCTGACCTTCTGGAACCTCGGCAGCCTCAACGGCGCCAGCTACCCGCGGCTGTGGCCGCTGCTGCTGGTCACGCTGCTGGTGGCCTGCTGGCTGCCGCGCCGGATGGACGCGCTCAACGCGCTGCTGCTGGGCGAGTCCGAGGCGCGCCACCTGGGCTTCGACGTCGAGCGGCTGAAGGTCGAGCTGATCCTCTGCACGGCGCTGGGTGTCGGCGCCGCGGTGGCCGCGGCCGGGCTGATCGGCTTCATCGGCCTGGTGGTGCCACACCTGCTGCGCCTGATCGTCGGCCCCGATCACCGGGTGCTGCTGCCGGCCTCGATGTTCGGCGGCGCCATCCTGCTGCTGCTCGCCGACCTGGTGGCGCGCCTGGCGCTGGCGCCGGCGGAGCTGCCGATCGGCATCGTCACGGCGCTGATCGGCGCGCCCTTCTTCCTTTATCTGCTGGTCCGGGGGCGTTCCTGATGCTGGCGGCGGAAAACCTGACGGTGAAGCGCGGGCGGCAGGTCGTCCTGCAAGGCGTGAGCCTGGCGCTGCAGCCGGGCGAGGTGCTCGGTGTGCTGGGGCCCAACGGCGCGGGCAAGAGCACCTTGCTGGGCGCCCTAAACGGCGAGCTGCCGCTGGCCGGCGGCAGCGTGAGCCTCGATGGCCGCGCGCTGGAGCAATGGCAGGGCACCGAGCGGGCGCGACGCCTGGCGGTGCTGCCGCAGTCTTCGTCGCTGAATTTCGCCTTCAGCGTCGAGTCGGTGGTGGGTTTCGGCCGGCTGCCCCACGACAGCGGCCGCCAGCGCGACCTGCAGATCATCGCCGAAGCCATGGCCGCCGCCGACGCTTCGCACCTGGCCGGCCGCAGCTATCTGTCGCTGTCCGGCGGCGAGCGCCAGCGCGTGCACCTGGCGCGGGTCCTGGCGCAGCTGTGGCCGGGCGGCGCGGAGCAGGTGCTGCTGCTGGACGAGCCGACCTCGGCGCTCGACCCCCTGCACCAGCACACCACCCTGCATGCGGTGCGTGAATTCGCCGGGCGCGGCGCCGCGGTGCTGGTCATCCTGCACGACCTCAACCTCGCCGCGCGCTACTGTGACCGCCTGCTTCTGCTGCACGACGGCCGCCCGCACCTGTTCGGCACCCCGGACGAAGTGCTGCGCGCGGAGCCGCTGCGCCAGGTGTTCGGCCTGGACGTGCTGGTGCAGCGCCACCCCGAGCGCGGCCATCCGCTGATCGTCGCCCGTTGAAAGGAGTTCACATGAAATACCTGCTGATTCCCCTGGTGGCGCTGCTGGCGGCCTGCCAGAGCCTGCCTTCCGCGCCGCCCCTGCCGGCCTGGCAGAGCCCCGAGGGCCGCGACAGCGCCGAGCTGGGCGTCATCCGCGACCTGCGCAGCGGCCAGGCGCTGACCCCGGAGCAACTGCTCGAACGCCTGCAGGCCGCGCCCCGCGTGCTGGTCGGCGAACAGCACGACAACCCCGACCATCACGCCCTGGAACTGTGGCTGGTGCGCGCCCTGGCCCAGCGCCGCGAGCAGGGCAGCGTGCTGCTGGAAATGCTCAACCCCAACCAGCAGCAGCGGGTGACGGCCGCGCAGGAGGCCGGCGCTGCCGGCAAGGCGCCGCAGGACCTGTACGCCGCGCTGGCCTGGCAGCCGGGCTGGGACTGGTCGCTCTACGGCCCGATGCTCTCCTGGCTGGTCAGGCAGCCGGCGCCGCTGCTGGCGGCCAACCTGGACCGCAGCGAGATCAAGCGCATCTATGGGGAGCAGCCAGCCCTGGCCGGCACTCGCTCGACGGCCGAGGAGGTGCGCCGGGTGCTGCTGGACGACATCCGCGAATCCCACTGCGGCCTGCTGCCGGAAAGCCAGATGCCGGCCATGCTGGCGGTACAGCAGCAGCGCGACCGGCGCATGGCCGAACGGCTGAAGGCGGCGCCTGCGCCGGCCGTGCTGATCGCCGGCGGCTTCCACGTGCGCCGTGACCTGGGCGTGCCCCTGCACCTGGAAGACCTGGGGGCAGGGGAGGGCATGCAGGTGCTGATGCTGGCCGAGGTCGGCAAGACGGTGTCGCCGCAGCAGGCCGACTACGCCTGGTACACGCCGGCGCTGCCGCCGCAGGATCATTGTGCGAAGTTGCGTTGATGCGGGCGGGAGGGCTCCTCTTTTGTAGGAGCGAGCTTGCTCGCGAATAGCGCTCCCGGCTGCGTTGGTGTTTCGGTGGTATTCCGTTCCCTCTCCCCAGCCCTCGGCTGCGCGCCCCGCCCTGAAGGGAGAGGGGGCTAGTCCGTGCCGAGAGAAGGCGTGGTTTCAGCCGGTAATCTCTGTGCTAGCCGGCTAACGCCGAAACACCAACGCACTCCGAACGGTTCCCTCTCCCTTCAGGGAGAGGGTTAGGGAGAGGGTGTTCTTCAGAACAGGCGCCGAAGCCTCCGGTAGAACACCCTTCGCGAGCAAGCTCGCTCCTACAAAAAGAAATCCCCCCATGACTTTCCTCCAGGCAAAAAAAGACCCGGCGATGAGCCGGGTCGAAACCGTGATTAGCCTGATGAGGAGATAATCTGATCGTCCGACTGCGTGGTCGCTCAGCTTACCGACTGGCCTCGCGACCAGTTGAGTTAATAATAACAATTATCATTCGCGAGTCAATGCTTTTTTCATCGCCCCGGCAATTTCCGGCGAACGGTCAGAGGGAAGGGCCCAGGAAAAAAAGCGGGCAAAAAAAGACCCGGCGATGAGCCGGGTCGAAAACCGTGATTAGCCTGATGAGGAGATAACCTGAGCGTCCGACTGCGGTAGGGCTCTCAGCTTACCCGCCGACCTCGCGGCCAGCTGTGGTAATAATAACTATTATCATTTGTGAGTCAACAGCATTTCGCAAAAAAAGTCCGCCCTGCTGAAATGACGAAGCCCGGCACATGGCCGGGCTTCGTCTGGATCGGGCTTCGGCTAGCCGGCGCCGAGCTGCAGGCGCAGTTGGGTGACCTCGCGGTTGAGCAGGTCGATGCGCCGGGCCATGCCCTCGATCAGGCTGTGGGCGATGCGTGGGTTGCTCTGCATCAGGCTGAGGAACTGGTCCTTGGGGATCACCATCACGGTGCAGGGCTCGCTGGCGACCACGCTGGCGCTGCGTTTCTCGCCGGTGAACACGGCCATGGCGCCGAAGATCTCGTCCTTCTGCACGTCGCCGACCTTCTGCCCGTCGACGAAGGCCTCGGCATGGCCCTCGATGATGATGAACACATGCTCCGCGTCGTCGCCTTGCTGTATCAACTGGTCGCCGGCGGCGAAGTGGCGGAAGCCGGTGGACGGGCGGATGTCCGGCTGCTTGAGATGCGCCAGGGCATCGGAAAGCAGGGCGGTGTGGCCGATCAGGTAGTGCAGGAAGAGTTCCTGGCGCTGCTCGTCGGCGTGGATGTGGCGGAACACGTCGCTGCGCGAGTAGGGCACCAGGCACAGCGGCTCGTCGCTGGTGTAGCGGCACGGCGGCAGGTCGATGCCCTGGCGCAGTCCCACCAGGTCGCCCTCTTGCAGGTAGAACAGCGGGCGTTCGTCGACCAGCGCGTGGAGCAGGCCGTTCTCGATCAGGAACAGCTGCTGGTTCGGCAGCTCGGCCGACAGGTCGTCGGTACGTTCCAGGCGGATGGGCTCCGCGCAGGGGGCGAGGCCGGAAAGCAGCTGGGCGGGAATCCCCTGCAGACGGCTGATCAGCTGGTCGGCATAGGCCGGTTGTTCACCGAGTAGGTACATGGGCCGTAATTCCTTGGACGGACGTTGGCGGTCGGGGCGCACGAAGGGCCCTGAAACGATAGGGTTCTGGCCCGCGGCCGTAAATCATTTCCTGGAAGGCTTGTGAGCTAACTCTGATTCCTTTGAGGAAAAGTCTCCAATTGGCCCAATAGTTCGGCCTTGTGCGCCGGCGGCAGGTCGTTCCAGTGGACGTCCAGCAGGGCACCCTCGATGGCATAGAGCAGCACCTTGGAGGCCCGGAAGCCGCGGGCCCGAACGGCGCGGTAGGCGCCGACCGCCCCCAGGCGGCGGAGGTCGGAGGCGTTGTGGATGCCCACGGCGTGCAGCCACTGGGCCGAGGTCTTGCCGAGATTCTTCAGATGCAGCAGTTCGTCGTTCATCGTCGGTCCTTGCGATGCGGCACACGGGGTGGGTCATGCATGGCGGCGAGGGCCGTGAACTGCTGGAGACGGCCGGCTCACTTGACGATGAAGTGTAGCGGGCCCTTGGCGGGGCAATGTGGCTTTGTGATATCGGCAGGCGCCAAAGCGCCCTCGGCATGACGAACGGCAGCCCGGGCATCGATCGTGCCCGGGCTGCGTCGAGGGGGTCAGATGCCCGGCAGGCGCTGGCGGATGCTTTCCACCAGGGTATCCAGGCTGGCGCTGTCCTGGGTGTCGACGCGCTTGCTGTGGGCCTGCTCGTCGGCGTCCAGGGCTTCGCGTCCGGCCTGTTGGGCCTGCACCACTTCGAGGGTGGCGTCGGACGGGTCGCCGCCTTGCGCCTGGCGCTGGGTCAGCCAGCCGGCGATCACGCTTTCCGGCGCCTGGCAGTCGAGGATCAGGTAGGGCACCCCGGTGTCGTCGGCGATATGGCGCGCGGCCTGGCGCTGGGCGTGCTTGAGGAAGGTGGCGTCGAGCACCACCGGGTAGCCGGCGCGGAGGATGTCGCCGGCCAGGGCGTTGAGGCGCTCGTAGGTGGCCGCGCTGGATTCGGCATTGTAGATGCCGCCTTGCAGGGCGCCGCGCTGGGCTTGCTGCTGTTCGCCGAACAGGCGCTTGCGCTCCACGTCCGAGCGCAGGCGGATGGCGCCCAGGGCCTCGACCAGGCGCAGCGCCACCGAGCTCTTGCCCACCGCGGAAACGCCCATGGTCAGAGCCAGGAAGCGCGAGGGGATGGCGCTGTAGCTCTCCGCCAGGTTGGCGTAGTTGCGGTACTGGCGCAGGGTCGCGGCCTTCTGCACGGCGTCGTTCTGGTGGGCCAGGCTGAACAGGGCGATCTTGGCCCGCACCAGGGCGCGGTAGGCCTTGTAGAAGTTGAGGATTTCCAGGGACTGGTAGTCGCCGGTCTGCTCCAGGTACTGGCTGACGAAGCGCCGCGAATGGCACTTCAGGCCGCGGTCCTCGAGGTCCATGGCGAGGAAGGCGTAGTCGGCGCAGACGTCGGTGAAGCGGAACGGCTCGTTGAACTCGATGCAGTCGAACAGCACCACCTGGCCGTCGATCAGCGCGGCGTTGCCCAGGTGGATGTCGCCGTGGCATTCGCGGATGAAGCCGTTCGCCTTACGCGCCTGCAGCAGCGCTTCCAGGCGGTCGTAGGAGCTTTCGGCCCAGGCTTCCAGGGCGTCCAGCTGCAGCAGGTCGGCCTTGTCGCTGAGCAGCGGGCGGATCTGCTCGAAGTTCTGCCGCACCGGTGCCATCACCGCCTCGGCCGAGCCCAGCGGGTTGTCCTGCGGCACCTGCGGGGTGCGCAGGTGGAAGCCGGCGATCTGCTTCGCCAGGGCGTCGATGTGCTCGGAGCTCAGCTCGCCGCGTGTCTGCACCTCGCTGAGCAGGGCGTTCTGCGGGAATTCGCGGCACTTGAGCGCGTATTCGATCGCCGGGCCTTCGCCGCCCAGTTGCGGCGCGGCCTCGCTGCCGGTGATCGGCAGCACTTCCAGGTACAGGCCTTCGGTGAGGCGCTGGTTCAGGCGCAGTTCTTCCTCGCAGAAATGCTTGCGCGCCGCGAGGTCGGTGAAGTCGAGGAAGCCGAAGTTCACCGGCTTCTTGATCTTGTAAACGTACTGGCCGGTGAGCAGGACCCAGGAAATGTGGGTTTCGATGACCCGCACCTGCTCCACCGGGTGGGGGTACAGGGCAGGGTTCTGCAGGGCAGCGATCAGAGTCTGGCTCACGGGATATTGTCCTTGGCTGTCCGGATTCGGGAGGCAGGCATTATGGCGGCATCGCCGGTGGCTGCAAACTTGCCTGGCGCCGCAGGCAACCAATCGGCCGCCCGCTGGTCGAAGCTGCGTCGCTTTGGCCGGGGCACTTCCGCGCGCCTGCGACAGAGCCCGGACACCGCCTCGCGCGGCGTCTGTCCCCTGTGGATAAAGTACGTATAATGCGCCGCCATGACGCGTCCCCGATCCCCCCGTTCCCGTAAGAATCAAAAGTCCGCTCCGTCGCGCAAGTGGCTGGGCTGGCTGCTCAAGCTCAGCCTCGTCGGCCTGGTCGTGCTGGCCGGTTTCGCCGTGTACCTCGATGCGGTCGTGCAGGAGAAGTTCTCCGGCAAGCGCTGGACCATCCCGGCCAAGGTCTATGCCCGGCCGCTGGAGCTGTTCGTCGGCCTGAAGCTGAACAAGGACGACTTCCTCCAGGAACTCGGCGCCCTGGGCTACCGCCGCGACGGCACGGTCAGCGGCCCGGGCATGGTGGCCGTGTCCGGCGGCACTGTCGACCTCAATACCCGCGGCTTCCAGTTCTACGAGGGCGCCGAGCCCGCGCAGCGCATCCGCGTGCGTTTCTCCGGCGACTACGTGGCCGGCCTGTCCCGCGCCGACGGTTCCAAGCTGGACGTCGCGCGCATGGAGCCGCTGCTGATCGGCGGCATGTACCCCTCGCACAACGAAGACCGCATCCTCATCAAGCTGGACGAGGTGCCGCCTTACCTGGTCGACACCCTGGTGGCGGTGGAAGACCGCGACTTCTGGTCCCACCATGGCGTCTCGCTGAAGTCCATCGCCCGCGCCGTCTGGGTCAACGCCAGCGCCGGGCAGTTGCGCCAGGGCGGCAGCACCCTGACCCAGCAGCTGGTGAAGAACTTCTTCCTGACCAACGAGCGCAGCCTCAGCCGCAAGCTCACCGAAGCCATGATGGCGGTGCTGCTGGAGCTGCACTACGACAAGCGCGAGATCCTCGAGGGCTATCTCAACGAGGTGTTCCTCGGCCAGGACGGCCAGCGTTCGGTGAACGGCTTCGGCCTGGCCAGCCAGTACTTCTTCAGCCAGCCGCTGGCCGAGCTCAAGCTGCCGCAGATCGCGCTGCTGGTGGGCATGGTCAAGGGGCCGTCCTACTACAACCCGCGGCGCAACCCGGAGCGCGCCATGGAGCGGCGCAACGTGGTGCTCGACGTGCTCGCCGAGCAGGGCGTGATCACCCCCGAGCAGGCCGCGGCGGCCAAGCAGGCGCCCCTGGGCGTGACGCGCCAGGGCAGCATGGCCAACAGCTCGTACCCGGCGTTCCTCGACCTGGTGAAGCGCCAGCTGCGCCAGGACTACCGCGAGGAAGACCTGACCGAGGAAGGTCTGCGCATCTTCACCAGCTTCGACCCCATCCTGCAGTACAAGGCGGAAACCGCGGTCAGCGAGACCTTCAAGCGCTTCGCCGGGCGCAAGGGCCTGGACCAGACGGAAACCGCGATGGTCGTGACCAACCCGGAGACCGGCGAGGTGCAGGCGCTGATCGGCAGCCGCGATTCGCGCTTCGCCGGCTTCAACCGCGCGGTGGACGCCACCCGGCCGATCGGCTCGCTGGTCAAGCCGGCGGTCTACCTGACCGCCCTCGAGCGGCCCAGCCAGTACACCCTGACCACCTGGATCCAGGACCAGCCGTTCTCCATCAAGGGCAAGGACGGCCAGGTATGGACGCCGAAGAACTACGAAGGCAGCTCCAACGGCACCATCTTCCTCTACCAGGGGCTGGCGCGTTCGCTGAACCTGTCCACCGCCAAGCTGGGCCTGGACCTGGGCGTGCCCAACGTGCTCAAGACCCTCGAACGCCTGGGCGTGCAGGTGGACTGGCCGGCCTACCCGTCGATGCTGCTGGGCGCCGGCGCCATGACGCCGATGCAGGTGGCGACCATGTACCAGACCATCGCCAGCGGCGGCTTCAACACCCCGCTGCGCAGCATCCGCAGCGTGGTCGCCGCCGACGGCCAGCCGCTCAAGCGCTATCCGTTCCAGGTCCAGCAGCGCTTCGACTCGGGCTCCATCTACCTGCTGCAGAACGCCATGCAGCGGGTGATGCGCGAGGGCACCGCGCGCTCGGCCTACAACCAGCTGCCGTCGAACCTGACCCTGGCGGGCAAGACCGGCACCACCAACGACTCCCGCGACAGCTGGTTCTCCGGTTTCGGCCAGGACCTGCTGGCGGTGGTCTGGCTGGGCCGCGACGACAACGGCAAGACGCCCTTCACCGGCGCCACCGGCGCGCTGCAGATCTGGACCAGCTTCATGCGCAAGGCCGACCCCCTGCCGCTGGACATGCCGATGCCGGATAATGTCAGCATGGCCTGGGTCGATCCGCGTACCGGCCAGGGCAGCGACGCCAATTGTCCGGGCGCCGTGCAGATGCCCTATATTCGCGGAAGCGAGCCGGCGCCCGGCGCCGGCTGTGGCAACAACCAGACGCCGGCCGGCGAGGTCATGGACTGGGTCCGTGGCTGGCTGAACTGAGGCGAGAGGATTCGAAGTGAAAAACGCGTGGTTTGCCGTGGCTGCCGCCGCGGCCGTGCTGTCCGGCTGCGCTTCCCCGCAGCAGGGCGCCATCCCGGTACGGGATTCCGGCACCTCGGTGTCCAACCAGGAGCGGGTCGGCTATTCCAATGCCAACCGCCCGGCCAATGCCAGCACCGCGCCGAGCGCGGCCTCGCAGCCAGCGGGTGATTCCGGCGTGACCGTGATGGTGCCCCAGGATGCCGGCATGGCGCCGATCCAGACCTTCCCGGCGCAGAGCGGCGCGGCGCCGCTGTCCACCGGCCCGATCACCCCGGGCGTGCAATCCGGCAGCGTCCCCGCGGCCCCCGCCGCCAGCGCACCGAGCAACATCAGCGCCACCGGCGGTTTCAGCCAGCAGACCTACCAGCAGCCGGTCTACCAGCAGCAACAGCCCAGCTACCAGCAGCAGGCCCCGGCCGCGCCGGTGCAGGCGCCGTCCGGCATTCCCTCGCGCAACGCGCCGCTGGCCGCCGACGAGCAACTCGATGGCCCGGTCCTGGCTCTACTCACCACTGCCCAGCAACAGCAGGGCGGCGGCGACCTCAACGGCGCCTCGGCCAGCCTGGAGCGCGCCCAGCGCATCGCCCCGCGCGAGCCGCAGGTGCTCTACAAGCTCGCCCAGGTGCGCCTGGCCCAGGGCGACGCCGCCCAGGCCGAACAGGTGGCGCGCCGCGGCCTGTCGCTGGCCAATGGCCGACCGACGCTGCAGGCCAGCCTGTGGGACGTGATCGCCAAGGCCCGCGAGGCCCAGGGTGACGCGGCCGGCGCGGCCACCGCGCGGCAGAACGCCAAGGCAACGCTGTGATGGACGACCGCCTGCCGGCCGTGGCCGACCAGCTCCTGCTGATCGAGCGGGAGCTGCGCGCGCTGTCGCTGTGGGGGGAGCAGCCGCCCTCGGAGGAGGCGCTGGCCAGCCAGGAGCCGTTCTGCGTGGATACGCTGGAGCTGGAGGAATGGCTGCAGTGGATCTTCCTGCCGCGCATGAAGCTGATCATCGAGACGGGCGCGCAGCTGCCGCGCGCCTCGGGCATCCGCGCCATCGCCGAAATGGTCTACGTGGA
Source organism: Pseudomonas sp. PI1 (assembly GCF_000812405.1). NCBI lineage: Bacteria > Pseudomonadati > Pseudomonadota > Gammaproteobacteria > Pseudomonadales > Pseudomonadaceae > Pseudomonas > Pseudomonas sp. PI1. The sequence continues at coordinate 7,396 of NZ_JWMC01000098.1, read as the reverse complement.
CGAGGGCGAGCACATGCACGCCCTGTTCGAGGCCCTGGGCGAGTTCGACCGGCTGATCTGCGAGGCGCCCTGAGCCGCGCCTGTCAGTTGCAGTTCTTCTGCAGGTCCTGCTCGGTCTGGGTGATGCGGGCCTGCCGCTCTTCTTCCGGGATGCGCCGCATCTCGCCGTCGTCGTCGGCCACCCGCACCCGCGGGTTGTTCTTCAGCTGCGCCAGGTTGGTCCGCAGGGTGTCACAGTAACGCGCGCGCTCGGCCTCCTGCTGGGCGACCTCCTGGCGCACCTTCTCGTCGGCGGCCTTCTGCTTGTCGCTGGCCGAAGGCGCCGGCGCGGGAGCCGGCCTGGGCGGCAGCGGGAAGCCCGAGGGCGGCGGGGCGACCTTGGTGTCCACGGTGGCGGCTTCGGCGCCCTGCGGCGGCTGCGCGCCAAAATGCGTGACGCCCTGGGCGTCGACCCACTTGTATACCTGGGCGGCCATCAGCGGAGCACTCAGGGCGAACATCAGGGCGCCCATCACAATCGTCCGTCGCATGCGGTTTCGGTCCTTGGATGCGGAAACTGCGGGTAACTATAACCAAAAGTGTCGATGCGTCCGCAGAGAAAGATCACAACCTGCGTTAGACACAAATCCATATATGGCTTGACTTGACGCGGCCGAATCAGAAGAATCCAAGGTTCGCTGCAGTGGGCCGGCCGCAAGCTGGTTTTACTCGGCAGACAAGAGGCGCTACCCGCGCCGCTAAGTTTCACCCTGCTTCGCGTTACCTCGCGCTGGGTGGAGGCCCTCCGTAACACACCAGGTGCGCCTCCAAGTTCTGCTCATTCGGCAGTCGACGTAGCCGGCGATTACATTCGCCCAATTGTCTGCCGGGCAGCCAACCAAGTTTCGGTCCCCCGCCCCTGGGAGATCGTTTAGCGTTCTAGAGGTGACAACGTGGAGCTTTTATCCGGCGCTGAAATGGTCGTCCGCTCGTTGCGTGACGAAGGCGTTAAGTACATCTACGGGTACCCGGGCGGTGCCCTCCTGCACATCTACGACGCTCTCTTCAAAGAGAACGACGTGACCCACATCCTGGTGCGTCACGAGCAGGCCGCTACCCACATGGCCGACGGCTATGCGCGCGCCACCGGCAAGCCCGGCGTGGTCCTGGTGACCTCCGGCCCCGGCGCGACCAACGCCATCACCGGCATCGCCACCGCCTACATGGACTCCATCCCGATGGTGGTGATCTCCGGCCAGGTGTCGAGCAACATGGTCGGCACCGACGCCTTCCAGGAAACCGACATGGTCGGCATTTCCCGGCCGATCGTGAAGCACAGCTTCATCATCAAGCACCCTTCGGAAATCCCCGAGGTCATCAAGAAGGCCTTCTACATCGCCCAGTCCGGCCGTCCCGGCCCGGTGGTGATCGACATTCCGAAGGACATGGGCGACCCGACGCAGAAGTTCGAGTACGCCTACCCGAAGAAGGTCAAGCTGCGCTCATACAGCCCCGCGGTCCGCGGCCACTCCGGCCAGATCCGCAAGGCCGCCGAGCTGCTGCTGTCGGCCAAGCGCCCGATCATCTATTCCGGTGGCGGCGTCATCATGGGCAACGCTTCCGAGCCGCTGACCGAAGTGGCGCGCCTGCTCAACGTCCCGGTGACCAACACCCTGATGGGCCTGGGCGGCTTCCCCGGCAACGACCGCCAGTTCGTCGGCATGCTCGGCATGCACGGCAGCTACACCGCCAACCTGGCGATGCACCACGCGGACGTGATCTTCGCCGTCGGCGCGCGCTTCGATGACCGCGTCATCAACGGCGAGACCGCGGCCAAGTTCTGCCCCAACGCCAAGATCATCCACGTCGACATCGACCCGGCCTCGATCTCCAAGACCGTCAAGGCCGACATCCCGATCGTCGGCCCGGTGGACAGCGTGCTGGCCGAGATGGCCACCATCCTCAAGGAAATCGGCGAGACACCGAACAAGGAAGCCCTCGCCGCCTGGTGGAAGCAGATCGACGAGTGGCGCGGCAACCGCGGCCTGTTCCCCTACGACAAGGGCGACGGCAGCATCATCAAGCCGCAGAGCGTCATCGAGACCCTCTGGGAAGTCACCAACGGCGACGCCTTCGTGGCTTCCGACGTGGGGCAGCACCAGATGTTCGCCGCCCAGTACTACCGCTTCAACAAGCCCAACCGCTGGATCAACTCCGGCGGCCTGGGCACCATGGGCTTCGGTTTCCCCGCGGCCATGGGCGTGAAGCTGAACTTCCCGGAGGCCGACGTGGCCTGCGTGACCGGCGAAGGCAGCATCCAGATGAACATCCAGGAGCTGTCGACCTGCCTGCAGTACGACCTGCCGGTGAAGATCGTCAACCTGAACAACGGTGCGCTGGGCATGGTCCGCCAATGGCAGGACATGCAGTACAACAGCCGCTACTCGCACTCCTACATGGAATCCCTGCCTGACTTCGTCAAGCTGGCCGAGGCCTATGGCCACGTCGGTATGCGCATCACCGACCTCAAGGACCTGAAGCCGAAGATGGAAGAGGCGTTCGCCATGAAGAACCGCCTGGTCTTCCTCGACATCCAGGTCGACACCAGCGAGCACGTCTATCCGATGCAGATCCGCGGCGGTGCGATGCGCGACATGTGGCTGAGCAAGACGGAGCGTACCTGATCATGCGACACATCATTTCCCTGCTGCTGGAAAACGAACCCGGCGCGCTGTCCCGCGTGGTCGGCCTGTTCTCCCAGCGCAACTACAACATCGAGACCCTGACCGTGGCGCCGACCGAGGACCCGACCCTGTCGCGCCTCACCCTGACCACGGCCGGGCATGACGAAGTCATCGAGCAGATCACCAAGAACCTCAACAAGCTGATCGAGGTGGTGAAGCTGGTGAACCTGTCGGAAAGCGCCCACATCGAGCGCGAGCTGATGCTGGTGAAGATCAAGGCCACCGGCGCCCAGCGCGCCGAGGTCAAGCGCACCACCGACATTTTCCGCGGGCAGATCGTCGACGTCACCAGCAGCGTCTACACCGTGCAGTTGGCCGGCACCAGCGACAAGCTCGACAGCTTCATCCAGGCCATCGGTACCGCTGCGATCATCGAGACGGTGCGCACCGGCGTGACCGGCATCGCCCGCGGCGACAAGACTCTCAGCATCTGAATTTGAAAGACGGCCCACGAGGCCACTAGACCAGGGGATTACCCAAATGCGCGTTTTCTACGATAAAGACTGTGACCTCTCCATCATCCAGGGCAAGAAAGTTGCCATCATCGGTTACGGTTCCCAGGGCCACGCCCATGCCTGCAACCTGAAAGACTCCGGCGTCGACGTCACCGTCGGCCTGCGTTCGGGCTCGCCGTCCGCCGTCAAGGCGCAGAACCACGGCCTGAAAGTCGCCGACGTGGCCAGCGCCGTCGCCGCCGCCGACCTGGTGATGATCCTGACCCCGGACGAGTTCCAGGGCCGCCTGTACAAGGACGAGATCGAGCCGAACCTGAAGAAGGGCGCTACCCTGGCCTTCGCCCACGGCTTCTCCATCCACTACAACCAGGTCGTACCGCGCGCCGACCTCGACGTGATCATGATCGCGCCGAAGGCTCCGGGCCACACCGTGCGTTCCGAGTTCGTCAAGGGCGGCGGCATCCCCGACCTGATCGCCATCTACCAGGACGCTTCGGGCAATGCCAAGAACGTCGCCCTGTCCTACGCCTGCGGCGTCGGCGGCGGCCGTACCGGCATCATCGAAACCACCTTCAAGGACGAGACCGAAACCGACCTGTTCGGCGAGCAGGCCGTTCTGTGCGGCGGTTGCGTCGAGCTGGTGAAAGCCGGTTTCGAAACCCTGGTCGAAGCCGGCTACGCGCCGGAAATGGCCTACTTCGAGTGCCTGCACGAACTGAAGCTGATCGTCGACCTCATGTACGAAGGCGGCATCGCCAACATGAACTACTCGATCTCCAACAACGCCGAGTACGGCGAGTACGTGACCGGCCCGGAGGTCATCAACGCCGAATCCCGTGCTGCCATGCGCAATGCCCTCAAGCGCATCCAGAACGGCGAATACGCCAAGATGTTCATCAGCGAAGGCGCCACCAACTACCCGTCGATGACCGCCTACCGCCGCAACAACGCGGCCCATGGCATCGAAGTCATCGGCGAGCAGCTGCGCGCCATGATGCCCTGGATCGCCGCCAACAAGATCGTCGACAAGTCCAAGAACTAAGGGCTTAGCGACACTCGAAGAAACGCGGCCCCGGCCGCGTTTTTTCGTTCTTGCCCGGGGTTCTGGTATAAAGCCTGTGCGCCCGGGCGTCCGTGCCCCGCGCTCGATCTTTTTCCGCTGAGTTCCCTAAGGAAGTCTCCATGAGTGAAGGTCCCGAGGAGCCGAACAAGGCCTCCGAAGAAACCGAAAGCCTGCTGCCCATCGACGAGCACGTCGAGGAAGGGCACGACGCCGACGGCCGCAAGGTGCGCCACCGCGGCATCTACCTGCTGCCCAACCTGTTCACCACCGCGGCGCTGTTCACCGGCCTGTACGCCATCATCAACGCCATGAGCGGCGACTTCTCCAATGCCGCCATCGCCATCTTCGTCGCCATGGTCCTGGATGGTCTGGACGGTCGCGTCGCGCGCCTGACCAACACCCAGAGCGCCTTCGGCGCCGAGTACGACTCGCTGTCGGACATGGTCGCCTTCGGCGTGGCCCCGGCGCTGGTCGCTTTCGAGTGGGCGCTGAGCAGCCTGGGCAAGGTCGGCTGGATGGTCGCCTTCATCTATGTGGCCGGTGCCGCGCTGCGCCTGGCGCGCTTCAACACCCAGGTGGGCAAGGCCGACAAGCGCTACTTCATCGGCCTGGCCAGCCCGGCCGCCGCCGCCCTGGTGGCCGGCACCGTGTGGGCCTTCGCCGACTTCGACATCCAGGGTGCCAAGGTCTCCCTGCTGGTCGCGCTGATGGTCGCCGCCGCCGGCATGCTGATGGTCAGCAACATCAAGTACCACAGCTTCAAGGATCTCGACCTGCGCGGCCGCGTGCCCTTCGTGGCGATCCTGGTGGTGGTGCTGGCCTTCGCCGTGGTCTTCACCGACCCGCCGCGCATCCTGCTGCTGCTGTTCCTCGCTTATGCCGCGTCCGGTCCGGTGCAATACTTGTTGCAATTGCGCCGTCGCCGCCGTCCGAGCTGATGTAATTTCCCCCGGGCTCCGCAGTCTATTGGCGCACACAGCCAGTCGTTGCGGAGCCCGCCATGCTGATCCGTATTGCCCGACCTTCCGCTTGCCACGAGTCGGAAGTCACCCCCGAAACCCTCTATCTCTCCCGCCGCCGTTTCCTCGCCGCCAGTGCGGCAGGCGCCGCCCTTGCCGGTCTGCCGGCCATGGGGTTGGCCGATCCTTCCCGCTATGCCGATGTAGAAGCCGCTGCGAGCACACCGGGCTGGTTCAGTGAGAAGCTGCCGGCGGTCAAATGGGATGCCGTCACCGTGCAAGGGGAGAGCATCACCCCCTTCAAGGATGCGACCACCTACAACAACTTCTACGAGTTCGGCCCGGACAAGGGCGACCCGGCCGCCAACGCCGGCGCGCTGAGGACCGAGCCCTGGTCGGTGGTGATCGATGGCGAGGTGGCGAAGCCCGGCAAGTACGCCCTCGAGGACTTCATCAAGCCCTACCAGCTGGAAGAGCGCATCTACCGCCTGCGCTGCGTGGAGGCCTGGTCGATGGTCATCCCCTGGATCGGCTTCCCGCTGTCGGAGCTGATCAAGCGTGTCGAGCCGACGGGCAACGCCAAGTACCTGCGCTTCGAAACCCTGGTCGACCGCGAGCGCATGCCCGGCGTGCAATCCAATTTCGCCCTGATCGACTGGCCCTACGTGGAGGGCCTGCGGATGGACGAGGCCATGCACCCGCTGGCGATTCTCGTCGTGGGCATGTACGGTCGCATCCTGGCCAACCAGAACGGCGCGCCGCTGCGCCTGATCGTGCCGTGGAAGTACGGCTTCAAGGGCGCCAAGTCGATCATCCGCATCAGTTTCGTCGCCGAGCAGCCGAAGACCACCTGGGAAAGCCTGGCGCCCGACGAGTATGGCTTCTACGCCAACGTCAACCCGACGGTGGACCACCCGCGCTGGAGCCAGGCTCGCGAGCGGCGCCTGCCCAGCGGACTATTCAGCCCCAACGTTCGTCCCACCCTCATGTTCAACGGCTACGCCGACGAAGTGGCCTCGCTGTACGCGGGGATGGACCTGAGGAAGAACTACTGATGCAGATGCGCAATCCCATCTGGCGCGCCAGCGTATTCCTGCTGGCGCTGATACCGCCGCTCTACTGGCTGTACCTGGCCTGGATCTTCGCCCTGGGGCCCGACCCGGGCAAGGCGCTGGTTGACAACCTGGGGCAGGGCGGCCTGGTCCTGTTGCTGCTGACCCTGGCCATGACCCCGCTGCAGAAGCTGACGCGCTGGAACGGCTGGATCCTGGTGCGCCGGCAGCTCGGCCTGTGGTGTTTCGCCTATATATGCCTGCACCTGTGCGCCTACCTGGTGTTCATCCTCGGTCTGGACTGGACGCAACTGGGCGTCGAGTTGCGCAAGCGGCCCTACATCATCGTCGGGACCCTGGGTTTCCTGGGCCTGTTGCCGCTGGCCCTGACCTCGAACAAATACAGCATGCGCAAACTGGGCAGCGGCTGGAAGAAACTGCACCGGCTGGTCTATGTCATCCTCGCTCTGGGGCTCCTGCATATGCTGTGGGTGGTGCGTTCGGACATCGAGCGCTGGTCGTTATATGCAGCCATAGGCGTATTCCTGCTCTTGCTGCGCCTGCCGCCGGTGGCGCGGCAATTGCCGGCGCTGCGGGCCCGTTTCGCATCCCGCTGAAGATTCTTTCAGAAAAGTGTTGACGGGGGGTTTTAACTCCCTATAATGCGCACCACTCCCAGCGACGAAGCGCTGAAAGAGCTTGAAAATCAAGCACTTAAGCAGATTCGAAATTGGGGGTGGTGATCAGGCAGGTGCTTCACTCGCCGCCTTTGGGTTCGACAGCTGCTCCGGCAGCGAGCCAAGAGGAAGATCGCCGAGGTGCTTGACAGTGGTTCTGATCGCTGTAGAATGCGCCTCCCGCTGACGAGAAGCTCCGGCCGATCGAAAGCGCAAGCGGTTGAGTAGGAACGAAAAATTCTGAAAATAACGCTTGACGAAATAGGAGGTTGGCGTAAAATGCGCGGCCTCGGTTGAGACGAAAGAATCAACCAACTGCTCTTTAACAAGTTGAATCAAGCAATTCGTGTGGGTGCTTGTGAGCTAAGGCTGGTGATCGCAAGATTATCAGCATCACAAGTAACACTCGTGAATTCGAGAGTTTTTTGCGATTGCTGAGCCAAGTTTAGGGTTTTCTCAAAACCCGA
>NZ_JWMC01000097.1:0-63915 GCF_000812405.1 Pseudomonas sp. PI1 | reverse complement strand
ATCAGCTGGGACACGCGCAGGTTGTGGCGGCGGCACAGCTGCAGCAGCTCGGCGGCGCTGTTGAAGTCGTAGGGCAGGCGGGTGGCGTCCTGGTCGAGGGAGCCGGTGGCGGCCTGCTCGGCATCGACGACGAAGCCGCCGCCGATGGAGTAATAGGTGTCGGCGTACAGCTCGGCGTCACCCTCGTAGGCGACCAGGCTCATGGCATTGGGGTGGTAGGGCAGGTTTTCCTCCAGCAGGCGCATGTCGCGGACCCAGTCGAAGGCAATGCGCCGCTCGCCGGCCAGGAGCAGTTCGCCGCTGGCTAGCAGCTCGGCCATGCGCGGGGCGATCTGGCTGGGGTCGATGCGGTCGGGCCACTCGCCCATCAGGCCCATGATCACGGCGCGGTCGGTGCCGTGGCCGACGCCGGTGGCGGAGAGCGAGCCGTAGAGCTTCACTTCGACGCGGTCGACGCGGGGCAGCAACTGGCGCTCGCGTAGGGCGCCGACGAACAGGGCGGCGGCGCGCATGGGGCCGACGGTATGCGAGCTGGAAGGGCCGATACCGATCTTGAACAGGTCGAACACACTGATGGCCATGCCGGGGCTCCTCGAATGGCGATGCCGCTGCCGCCGATTCTCGGCTGCCTGGCCGGGGAAAAGCTGTCCGCTCCCGACCTGAAAATGCACCTGGCTGCCACCGGGCCACTGCTGCGCGCCGCGCCGCCCGCGGCTAGAATGCCGCCACTGTCAAACCCGAGGACGCCATGAAACGCTCCCTGATCCTGCTCAGCGCCCTGATGCTCGGCGCGACCCTCCACGGCTGCGGCGGTGGCGACGACAAGGCCAAGGCCGAGAAGGCCGCGGCCGCCGCGGTGCCGGCCGACAGCTGCACCGGCCACCCGCTGGAAAGGGCCCTGCCGCCGAGCAAGGAAATGTACGGCTACCCGTTCATCTCCCGCGAATGCGGCTACAACGACGCCAAGCTGGTGTACGGCACCGCCGACGGCAGCCGCCACCTGGAGATCAGCCTGATCGACACCGGCATGCCGGCGCCGGCCCAGGATGCCAATAGCGAGCAGGCCATCGCCTACCGTGGTGCGCAGGACAAGCTGCGCGACATGACGCATTCCAGCCTGACGCTGCTGAACAAGACTCGCGAGACCGCGATCAAGAATGGCACCGCCGACAAGTTTGGTGGCGACGACTATCTGCCGGTGATCGACACCACCCGCATGGGGGATCCCCTGGGCGTAGTCGCCCCGGCCAAGGGCGAGGCGGGTGAGTCCAGCCTGACCGGGCTGATCAAGGGGCGCTACGTGCTGACTCTGAGCAGCCCGGACAAGCCCAATGGCGGTAGCACCCAGTCCATGCGGCAGTTGTTCGTGCCGATCGTCGAGCAGATGAAGCTGACGGCGTTGCCCTGATCGACTGCCTGGGCTCCCGGCCACGCCGGAGGCCCAGGTGGCACGAATGGCCCCATTCGCGAGCCGTCGTAGGATGGCGTTGAGCGAAGCGATACCCATCACCGCGACCGCATGGGTTTCGCCAAGGCTCAACCCATCCTACGAAAAGCACCTCGGCGCAGCCGGCAAGACAGTCGCTTGCGCGGGCGTAGGAGCGGACTTTGTCCGCGATTGGATTCCCCCAGCCACGCCGAACAGCCCCCACCGTAGGATGGCGTTGAGCGAAGCGATACCCATCACCGCGACCGCATGGGTTTCGCCAAGGCTCAACCCATCCTACGAAAAGCACCCCGGCGTAGCCGGCAAGACAGTTGCTCCTACAAAAGCTGCGATTTCGCTACGCTGCCTGTGGATGACTTTCTATCTTCCCGAGGCAGCTTTCGATGTTCGACATTTCCCAGCAATTCGCCAGCGACAACTATTCCGGCATCTGCCCGGAAGCCTGGGCCGCCATGGCCGAGGCCAACCGCGGCCATGAGCGCGCCTACGGCGACGACCAGTGGACGGCGCGTGCCTCCGACCACTTCCGCGAGCTGTTCGAGACCGATTGCGAGGTGTTCTTCGCCTTCAACGGTACCGCCGCCAACTCCCTGGCCCTGGCCGCCCTGTGCCAGAGCTACCACAGCGTGATCTGCGCCGAGACCGCCCACGTCGAGACCGACGAGTGCGGCGCCCCGGAGTTCTTCTCCAACGGCTCCAAGCTGCTGCTGGCGCGCACCGACGAGCAGGGCAAGCTGACCCCCGCGGCTATTCGCGAAATCGCCCTGAAGCGCCAGGACATCCACTATCCCAAGCCGCGGGTGGTGACCCTCACCCAGGCCACCGAGGTCGGCACCGTCTACCGCCCGGACGAGCTGGGCGCGCTGAGCGCCACCTGCCGCGAGCTGGGCCTGCACCTGCACATGGACGGTGCGCGCTTCTCCAACGCCTGCGCCTTCCTCGGCGCCACCCCGGCAGAGCTGACCTGGAAGGCCGGCGTCGAGGTGCTGTGCTTCGGCGGCACCAAGAACGGCATGGCGGTGGGCGAGGCCATCCTGTTCTTCGACCGCGAACTGGCCGAAGGCTTCGACTACCGCTGCAAGCAGGCCGGCCAGCTGGCCTCGAAGATGCGCTTCCTCGCCGCGCCCTGGGTCGGCGTGCTGCAGGACGACGCCTGGCTGCACTACGCCAACCACGCCAACCAGTGCGCGCGCCTGCTGGCGCAGCGGGTGGCCGACGTGCCGGGCGTGCAGCTGATGTTCCCGGTGGAGGCCAACGGGGTGTTCCTGCAGATGTCCGAACCGGCCCTGGAAGCCCTGCGCCAGCGCGGCTGGCGCTTCTACACCTTCATCGGCGCCGGCGGCGCGCGCTTCATGTGCTCCTGGGACACCGAGCTGGAGCGTGTCGAGGCCCTGGCGCAGGACATTCGCCAGGTGATGGGCGCCGCCGCCTGAGTTGTCCACCGAATCTGTCGAAAACCCTGTGCGCAGCCTGTGGCCGGGCTGTGCGCAGGCGGCTGGCGGGCGCATGGCCGCTGGGCCGGGCCAGGGCGCTCGGGGTTTGTCCGGCGGGCTGGATTCTGCCCCCGGAATCTGTTGGCCGTGCTGTGGATAAAGTGTGAATGAATACCTTCGCGCCAGGCCTGGCGTGGCCTGCGCGCGGCTGTACGTTTTTTGACCTGATTTTTCCTGCATGCCTTGATTTTCAAGCACTTGCCTTGACCCATCGCTAGCCGCCGAGTTGCCCACAATGGCTGTGGAGCGAGGCGCGGGAAAGCTGTGGAAAAGCTGTCGGTGAATGGCTGCACGAGCGAAACGGCGAGGGCTGCCGGGCATTGCCGGTTTTTTCGCCAATGGCCCTGTCCGAGGGGGCCGCGGAAAAAACCGGCGGCCAATCGTCGCGGGCGGTCCACGGCTTCTGTTGACCGGCTTGTGACAACGCTGTGGATAAACTGCCGCTGGACAGGCGTTCCGGGGCTTGCGCAGCACTGCCCAATAAACCGCCAGCGTTGCGCTGAAGGGCCCGTGGCGCAAGGCCTTCCGACATCCCCGACGAGTTTCCCGAACTGTCCACAACGGCTGTGGAGGCGACCTTCAGCAAGCTGTGGAAAAGCTGTGCTGAAACGGCTGTGGCAGGCATGCCAGCTGGGCTCGTGGCGGCTGGCTGTTTTTTGCCCAGAGAGTCCCGAGGTGCTACCTATACTTGCCGTTACCCTGCCTGGGAGGTGCCCCATGTCGAACTACTCGGTCGAACAGATCCGCACGGTCGCCCTGGTCGGCCATGGCGACAGCGGCAAGACCCTGCTCGCCGAAGCCCTGCTGCAGCGCAGCGGCGCCATTCCCGCGATGGGTTCGCTGGAACGCGGCGACACCCTGTGCGACGCCGACCCGCTGGAGCGCGACTACCACCATTCGCTGTCCGCCGCGCTGGCGCACTTCGAGCACGAGGGCGCGCACGTCCAGCTCATCGATACCCCCGGCCTGCCCGACTTCATCGGCCACGCGCTGCCGGCCCTGGCGGCGGTGGAGACCGCGCTGGTGGTGGTCAACGCGCAGAACGGCATCGAGCTGAACACCCACCGCATGATGGACTGGGCCGCCGAGCGCGGGCTGTGCCGGATGCTGGTGGTGAACAAGATCGACGCCGAGCGCGTCGACCTGCCGACGCTGCTGGCCGACCTGCGCGAAGCCTTCGGCAAGGAAGTGCTGCCGCTGAACCTGCCGGCCGGCGGTGCGACTCGGGTGGCCGACTGCTTCTTCGCGCCCGCCGGCGAGGCGGACTTCTCCTCGGTGGAGGAGGCGCACCAGGCGCTGGTCGACCAGGTCGTGGAGGTCGACGAGGAGCTGATGGCGCGCTACCTGGAGCAGGGCTCGATCCAGCCGGAGGAACTCCACGAACCCTTCGAGCGGGCCCTGCGCGAAGGCCACCTGATTCCCCTGTGCTTCGTCTCGGCGCGCACCGGCGCCGGCGTCGACGAGCTGCTGGCGACGCTGGCGCGGCTGGCGCCCAACCCCGCCGAAGGCAACCCGCCGCTGTTCGAGCGGCTGGACGAGCAGGGCGGCGCCAGGCCCTTTCGCTCGCAGCCGGACCCTGAAGCCCACGTGCTGGCCCATGTGTTCAAGGTGGTGATCGACCCCTTCGTCGGCCGCCTGGCGGTGTTCCGCGTGCACCAGGGCACCGTGCGCCGCGACATGCAGCTGTTCGCCGGGGACGGCCGCAAGCCGTTCAAGGTCGGCCACCTGCTGCGCCTGCAGGGCAAGCGCCACGAGGAGGTGCCGCAACTGATCCCCGGCGATTTCGGTGCGTTGACCAAGGTCGAGGAGCTGGAGTTCGACGTAGTCCTGCATGACTCCCACGACGAGGACCACATCCGCCTGGCGCCGCTGGACTTCCCCACGCCCATGCAGGGCCTGGCCATCGAGGCCGGCCGCCGCGGCGACGAGCAGCGCCTGGCCGAAGTGATGCAGCGCCTGCTGGCCGAGGACCCCTGCGTGCGCCTGGACTACAACGCCTCCACCCAGGAAACCGTGCTGCGCGGCATGGGCGAGCTACACCTGCGCTACCTGCTGGAGCGCCTGACCGGCAGCTACAAGCTGGAAGTGAACACCCGAGCGCCCAGCGTGCCCTACCGCGAGACGGCCACACGCCCGGCCGAGGGCCATTGCCGGCACAAGAAGCAGACCGGCGGCGCCGGCCAGTTCGGCGAGGTGTTCCTGCGCGTGGAGCCGCTGCCGCGCGGGGCCGGTTTCGAGTTCGTCGACGCCATCAAGGGTGGGGTGATCCCGGGGCAGTTCATCCCCTCGGTGGAGAAGGGCGTGCGCGCGGCGCTGGCCGCCGGGCCCCTGGCCGGCTTCCCGGTGGAGGATGTGAAGGTCACGGTGTTCGACGGCAAGAGCCACTCGGTGGACTCCAAGGACATCGCCTTCCAGGCCGCCGGGCGCAAGGCCATGCTCGACGCCCTGCGCAACGCCGGGGGGCTGGTGCTGGAGCCGGTGGTGAACATCGCGGTGACGGCGCCGGAGGCGCGCCTGGGCGACATCACCGCCGACCTCACCGGCCGCCGCGGCCAGGTGCTGGGCACCGAGCCGCTGTCGGCCCGCGCCACCCTGGTGCGCGGCCAGGTGCCGCTGGCGGAACTGGAGGGCTACGCCAACCGGCTGAAGGCGATCACCGCCGGGCAGGGCTTCTTCACCCTGGAGGCCAGCCACTACAACCCCGTGCCGCAGGACGTGCAGCAGCGCCTGGCCAGTGGGTACAAGGCGGTGCAGGAAGAAGACTGAGGAGGCCGGGTCCTGTCTTGCCGGCAGCGCCGGAGCGCTCTTACGAGAAGCCGTGTCCGCCCGGCGTGGCAGGAGCAACTGTCTTGCGCCGAGGTGCTCTTCGTAGGATGGATTGAGCTTGTGAAACCCATGCGGTTGCGCTGATGGGTATCGCTTCGCTCAACGCCATCCTACGAAAAGCCGTGCTTCCTGGAATCGTAGGAGATTTATCCGCGATGCCCTGTGCGTGGGCTCGGCCTATCGCTCCAGGCGCATCAATTCAGATGCAGTTCCACCCCGAAGCGCCGCGACAGGCACGGCCACTGCTTCCAGGCGGTGACCGTCTGCGGGTCGCTCAGGCGGGCGCGGTAGGCTTGCGCCGCCGGGCTGGCGAATACGCTGTCGTCGAGCATCGAGTCCACCGCGTGGTGCACGGCCTCGTCCAGCTGGTTGGCGAAGGGCTCGCCGATCAACTGGTGCGCCACCAGGTTGGCCACGGTGGTGTCCAGCGGGATCAGCGGCTGGCCGAAGTGGGCGATGTAGCGGTCGTTCACTTCCTCCACCAGGCGGTGCGCCAGGTAGGCCTCGTCGAGCAGCGCGTCCAGGCCGTCGTGGCCGGCCAGCAGGTCCGGCGGGGTCAGGAAGAAGTGCTCGGCGACCTTCAGCACCGGCTTGATCCTTTCCTCTATACCGGCGTTGCGCGCCACGCTGGTGGCGGCTTCGAGGAACTCGGGGACCTGCTCGATATAGGCATGGACGAAGCGGGTGAGCACCTGGACGGCATCGTCGCCGCTCAGGTTGATGCTCGGGTGCAGGCCCGCCATCTGGCTGTGGATGAGCCGCGCCAGGTGCCCGTTGCGCGCCTCGAGCTGGTGGGCCTGCTGAATCAGTTCGCGCAGTGCTGCGATATTCATGACAACTCCAAGACAACTCGATTTGGAAAGTGAAGAAAGACCTTAGCCGGGCGGGTCGGCGAGCTAAGACGCGATCGTCATAATCACGCAACCTTTATGAGGTTCGGGCATATCAAGCCGCCACCATGGTAGCGCAAAGCCGCAGGCGGCGTGGGTTTGAGAGCACCTTTCGCAATTGCGGAGGAGTTTTTTGCGCTGCGTTGTTATGTCGCAACCCCTGGCTATACTCCGATTCGACACACCTGAACCTGATGAACCCGGCCTGCCTTGCACGTGCCGAGGCTCGGCGGTCAAAGTTTGCTGTCTTGGCGGTCGCTCCCTTGGCCGCTGGCGTTTGCCGGCGGGATAAGAACAACGATAAGGGGAACCCGAATGCTGCGACATCCGCGTACCTGGATGGGCTTGCTGTCGCTCCTCGTGTTTACTCCGGCGCACGCCGCCTGGACGGTGAACATGACCCCGGGGGCGACCGAGGTCAGCCGTAACGTGTTCGACCTGCACATGACCATTTTCTGGATCTGTGTGGTCATCGGCATCATCGTCTTCGGTGCCATGTTCTGGTCGATGATCGTCCACCGCCGTTCCACCGGCCAGCAGCCGGCGCATTTCCACGAGAGTACCGCAGTGGAAATCCTCTGGACCGTGGTGCCGTTCCTGATTCTGGTGGTGATGGCCATTCCCGCCACGCGCACCCTGATCCACATGTACGACACCTCCGAGCCGGAGCTGGACGTGCAGATCACCGGCTACCAGTGGAAGTGGCAGTACAAGTACCTGGGCCAGGACGTGGAGTTCTTCAGCAACCTGGCCACCAGCCAGGAGCAGATCCACAACAGGGATCCCAAGGACGAGCACTACCTGCTGGAAGTGGACAACCCGCTGGTGCTGCCGGCCGGGGTCAAGGTGCGCTTCCTGGTGACCTCCAGCGACGTCATCCACTCCTGGTGGGTGCCGGCCTTCGCGGTCAAGCGCGACGCCATCCCCGGCTTCGTCAACGAGGCCTGGACCAGGATCGACGAGCCCGGCGTCTACCGCGGCCAGTGCGCCGAGCTGTGCGGCAAGGACCACGGCTTCATGCCCATCGTGGTCGACGTGAAGGCCAAGCCGGACTTCGACAAGTGGCTGGCCGAGCGTAAGGAAGAGGCGGCCAAGCTCAAGGAGCTGACCAGCAAGGAATGGACGAAGGAAGAACTGGTCGCCCGTGGCGACAAGGTCTACCACACCATCTGCGCCGCCTGTCACCAGCCCGAGGGCCAGGGCATGCCGCCGATGTTCCCGGCGCTCAAGGGCTCGAAGATCGTCACCGGGCCCAAGGAGCACCACCTGGAAACCGTGTTCAACGGCGTCCCGGGCACGGCCATGGCGGCCTTCGGCAAGCAGCTCTCGGAAGTGGACATCGCCGCGGTGATCACCTTCGAGCGCAACAGCTGGGGCAACAACGACGGCGACATGGTCACTCCGCAAGACGTAGTGGCCTACAAGCAGAAGCAAAAATAACGAGGAGCCTGCGATGAGCGCTGTGATCGACCATCCCGAGCATTCGCACGCCGGCGAGCACCACCACGGCCCGGCCAAGGGCCTGATGCGCTGGGTCCTGACCACCAACCACAAGGACATCGGCACCCTGTACCTGTGGTTCAGCTTCTGCGCCTTCCTCCTCGGCGGCTCCTTCGCCATGGTGATCCGCGCCGAGCTGTTCCAGCCGGGGCTGCAGATCGTCGAGCCGGCCTTCTTCAACCAGATGACCACCATGCACGGCCTGGTGATGGTGTTCGGCGCGGTGATGCCGGCCTTCGTCGGCCTGGCCAACTGGATGGTGCCGCTGATGATAGGCGCGCCGGACATGGCCCTGCCGCGCATGAACAACTTCAGCTTCTGGCTGCTGCCGGCGGCCTTCGGCCTGCTGGTCAGCACCCTGTTCATGCCCGGCGGCGGCCCCAACTTCGGCTGGACCTTCTACGCCCCGCTGTCCACCACCTTCGCCCCGCACAGCGTGACCTTCTTCATCTTCGCCCTGCACATGATGGGGATGAGCTCGATCATGGGCGCGATCAACGTGATCGCCACCATCCTCAACCTGCGCGCTCCGGGCATGACGCTGATGAAGATGCCGCTGTTCGTCTGGACATGGCTGATCACCGCCTTCCTGCTGATCGCGGTGATGCCGGTGCTGGCCGGTTGCGTGACCATGATGCTGATGGACATCCACTTCGGCACCAGCTTCTTCAGCGCGGCCGGCGGCGGCGACCCGGTGCTGTTCCAGCACGTGTTCTGGTTCTTCGGCCACCCCGAGGTGTACATCATGATCCTGCCGGCCTTCGGCGCGGTCAGCGCGATCATCCCGGCCTTCAGCCGCAAGCCGCTGTTCGGCTACACCTCGATGGTCTACGCCACCGCCTCGATCGCCTTCCTCTCGTTCATCGTCTGGGCGCACCACATGTTCGTGGTCGGCATCCCGCTGGTGGGCGAGCTGTTCTTCATGTACGCCACCATGCTGATCGCCGTGCCCACCGGGGTGAAGGTGTTCAACTGGGCCTCGACCATGTGGCAGGGCTCGCTGACCTTCGAGGCGCCGATGCTGTTCGCCGTGGCCTTCGTCATCCTCTTCACCATCGGCGGCTTCTCCGGGCTGATGCTGGCCATCGCCCCGGCGGACTTCCAGTACCAGGACACCTACTTCGTGGTGGCGCACTTCCACTACGTGCTGGTGCCCGGGGCGATCTTCGGCATCTTCGCCTCGGTGTACTACTGGATACCCAAGTGGACCGGGCACATGTACGACGAGACCCTGGCCAAGCTGCACTTCTGGCTGAGCTTCATCGGCATGAACATGGCCTTCTTCCCCATGCACTTCCTGGGGCTGGCCGGCATGCCGCGGCGGATTCCGGACTACAACCTGCAGTTCGCCAACTTCAACATGGTCTCGTCCATCGGCGCCTTCCTGTTCGGCACCACCCAGCTGCTGTTCCTGTTCATCGTCATCAAGACCATCCGCGGCGGCAAGCCGGCCCCGGCCAAGCCCTGGGACGGCGCCGAAGGCCTGGAGTGGACGGTGCCCTCGCCGGCGCCCTACCACACCTTCAGCACCCCGCCGGAAGTGAAATGAACCGGCACCCGCGGGAACGGCCCTGGCCGTTCCCGCAGGAGGGATAGAACATGAGCGACGGCAATATCGAGACGCGCAAGCTGGTCACCCGCCTGCTGCTGGTGGTGGTGGCCATGTTCGCCTTCGGCTTCGCCCTGGTGCCGATCTACAACGTCATGTGCAAGGCCCTGGGCATCAACGGCAAGACTTCCGGCAGCGCCTACCAGGGCGGCCTCCAGCAGGTGGACATGGCGCGCCAGGTGAAGGTGGACTTCGTGGCCAACAACAACATCGACATGGTCTGGGAATTCCGCCCCGAGAGCGAAATGATCGTGGTGCATCCCGGGGCGGTGAACCAGATGCTGTTCGTCGCGCAGAACCCCACCAACAAGCCGATGACCGCCCAGGCCATCCCCAGCATCGCGCCCTCCACGGCCGCGCGGTACTTCCACAAGACCGAGTGCTTCTGCTTCACCCAGCAGGTCCTGCAGCCCGGCGAGCGCATCGAGATGCCGGTGCGCTTCATCGTCGACCGCGACCTGCCGGCGGATGTCCACCGCATCACCCTCGCCTACACGCTGTTCGACATCACCGCACGCAAGCCACCGGTGGCCAGCAACGACCGCTGACCGGCCCAGGAGAACAAGAATGGCAACCCACGATCCCTACTACGTTCCCGCCCAGAGCAAATGGCCGATCATCGCCACCATCGGCCTGCTCACCACGCTGTTCGGCGTCGGCACCTGGATGAACGACTACAGCGCCGGCAAGGAGGCCTCCCACGGGCCCTGGATCCTCTTCGCCGGCGGGCTGATCGTCGCCTACATGCTGTTCGGCTGGTTCGGCAACGTGATCAAGGAGAGCCGCTCCGGCCTCTACAGCCCGCAGATGGACCGCTCGTTCCGCTGGGGCATGAGCTGGTTCATCTTCTCCGAGGTGATGTTCTTCGCCGCCTTCTTCGGCGCGCTCTTCTACATCCGCCACTTCGCCGGGCCCTGGCTGGGCGGCGAGGGCCACAAGGGCATCGCCCACATGCTCTGGCCGCAGTTCCAGTACACCTGGCCGCTGCTGAGCAACCCGGACAACAAGCTGTTCCCGCCGCCCAAGGAAGTCATCGAGCCGTGGAAGCTGCCGCTGATCAACACCATCCTGCTGGTCACCTCCAGCTTCACCGTGACCTTCGCCCACCACGCGCTGAAGAAGAACCACCGCGGCCCGCTGAAGCTGTGGCTGGCGATCACCGTGGCGCTGGGCGTGGCCTTCCTGTTCCTGCAGGCCCACGAGTACCACGAGGCCTATAGCGAACTGGGCCTGACCCTCGGCTCGGGCATCTACGGCACCACCTTCTTCATGCTCACCGGCTTCCACGGCGCCCACGTGACCATAGGCGCGCTGATGCTGAGCATCATGCTGATCCGCATCCTGCGCGGGCACTTCGACGCCGAGCACCACTTCGGTTTCGAGGCGGCCAGCTGGTACTGGCACTTCGTCGACGTGGTGTGGATCGGGCTGTTCATCTTCGTGTACGTGCTTTGAGGAGGCACGCCCTGTAGGAGCGAGCTTGCTCGCGAACCAGCCCCGCTGCGGAGTCGTTCGCGAGCAAGCTCGCTCCTACGAAGAGCAAGAGCAGGAACTCAGAAGGTAGCGGAAGTGACCAACTGCCCGGAGTAGAAGCCCCAGGCGACCAGGGCGAGGGTGAGGGCGGCGAGGATGACCCGCACGGTAAGGGCGTTGACCACACGGGAACCGTGGCCCTCGTCCTTGACCAGGAAGAACAACCCGCTGAACAGGCTGGCCACGGTGGCCAGCAGCAGAACGACGATCGCGGCCTTGAGCATGACCTGGCTCCGATTGCTGAGGGGGTAACTTGCAGTATAGCCAGCACGCCATCGACTCCCGCCCGCGCCACGGCGTGGCGGCGGTCTTCCGGCCGGGCCTGGCGCCGACCCTGGTGGTCCTGGCGCTGCTCCCGCTGCTGGTGGCCCTGGGCTGCTGGCAGCTTTCCCGCGCCGCCGAGAAACGCGTGCTGCTGGCCGCCGCCGAAGCGCGCCGCGAGGCCGCGCCCATCCCCGCCGCGCAGCTCGAACGCCAGGCCAACCCCGCCTACGTGCGGGTGCGCCTGCAGGGCCGCCTGGACGCCGAACATACCCTGCTGCTGGACAACCGCACCCGCGACGGCGCCGCTGGCGTCGAGGTGCTGCAACCCTTCCATGACAAGGCCAGCGGCCTCTGGCTGCTGGTCAACCGCGGCTGGCTGCCCTGGCCCAACCGCCGCGTGCCGCCGGCCTTCGACACGCCCGCCGGCGACCTGCTGCTCGACGCCTGGGCCTACGTCCCGCCGCCCGGCGGCCTGCAGCTGGCCGATGCGCGGCAGCAGGCCTGGCCGCAACTGATCACCCGCGTCGACCCGGACGCCACCTGGCAGGCCCTGGACCGTAACGGCCTGGCCCTGGAGCTGCGCCTGGAACCGGGCGACGCCGCCTTCGAGACCAACTGGCCGGTGGTCGCCATGGCCCCGGAACGCCACACCGGCTACGCCGTGCAGTGGTTCGCCATGGCCACCGCCCTGTTCGCCCTCTACCTCTATCTCGGCATCCGCCGCGCACGGGAGAAGCCCGCCCATGACCAGCCTGACCCTCGATGAAACCCAGCTGCGCCGCCGCAACCGCGGGCGCCTGCAACTGCTGCTGATCCTCGCCGTGGTATTCGGCCCGATGCTGCTGGCCACCGGCATGTACAAGTTCCGCTTCTGGGTGCCGGAAAGCCGCAGCTACCACGGCGAGCTGATCGCCAACGGCAGCACGCCCGCCGACCTGGGCGTGCAGGCCGACGCCGCCAGCGACCGCTGGCAACTGCTGGTCACCGCCCCCGCCGCCTGCGCCGCCGACTGCCAGCAACTGGTGTACCTGGCGCGGCAGATCAACATCGGCCTGAACCGCGACGCCAACCGCGCCGAGCACGCCCTGGCCGCCGCCCAGGCGCTGCCGGCGGAATTCCAGGCGCAACTGGACAAGGACTACCCGCGCCTGAAGCGCTACGCCCTGCAACCGGCCGCCGGCGAGCAGGCGCCGCAGCTGTGGATAGTCGATCCCCACGGCAACCTGGTGCTGCGCTACGCCGCCGGCGCCAACGGCAAGCAGATCCTCGGCGACCTGCAACTGCTGCTGAAGCTCTCCCACATCGGCTGAGCGCAGGCCACGACAACGACAAGAACGGGGGCTGTGCATGACGAACACACCGCGTAAACCCGGCTTCTACGTCGCCGCCTTCGCCACCGCCCTGGCGCTGGTGGTGGTGCTGCTCGGCGCCTACACCCGGCTCACCCACGCCGGCCTGGGCTGCCCGGACTGGCCCGGCTGCTACGGCTTCATCCACGTGCCCAGCAGCGAGGCGCAGCTGGCCCACGCCGAGCAGCACTTCCCCGAGGCCCCGGTGGAAGCGCAGAAGGGCTGGAACGAGATGATCCACCGCTACTTCGCCGGCACCCTGGGCCTGCTCATCGCCGGCCTGGCCGTGCACGCCCTGCTGCGCCGCGGCCGCGACGGCCAGCCGCTGCGCCTGCCGTTGCTGCTGCTGGGCGTGGTGATCGCCCAGGCCGCCTTCGGCATGTGGACGGTGACCCTCAAGCTGTGGCCGCAGGTGGTCACCGCGCACCTGCTCGGCGGCTTCACCACGCTGTCGCTGCTGTTCCTCCTCGCCCTGCGCCTGTCCGGCGCCGTGCAACCGCTGCAACGCGCCGGCGCGCCACGCCGCCTGGCGGCCTTCGCCCTGGCCCTGGTGGTGCTGCAGATCGCCCTGGGCGGCTGGGTGAGCAGCAACTACGCGGCGGTGGCCTGCATCGACCTGCCCATGTGCCACGGCCAGTGGTGGCCGCAGATGGACTTCGCCAACGGCTTCCACCTGACCCAGCACATCGGCCCCAACTACCTGGGCGGGCAGCTCGACAGCGACGCCCGCACGGCCATCCACATGACCCACCGCATGGGCGCCTTCTGCGTGGTGGCGGTGCTGCTGGTGCTGGCCTGGCGCATGCAGCGCGTCGGCCTGATCTACCCCACCGCGCTGATGCTACTGGCGCTGTCGCTGCAGGTCGGCCTGGGCATCAGCAACGTGCTGCTGCACCTGCCGCTGCCGGTGGCGGTGGCGCACAACGGCGGCGGCGCCTGCCTGCTGCTGAGCCTGGTGCTGGTCAACTACCGCCTGCGCGCGCCGGTCAGCGTCGCCAAGGTCGCTGCGGCCGGCAGAGCGCGCGCACTGCCGGCGCTGGAGCGGCCGGTGGCCTATCCCTCGCAAGGCTGAACCCCCTTCAACGAACGGAGAGTCGAACATGGCCAGCGTACTGAGCGGCACCCGCAGCCAACCCGGCTGGCGCGATTACCTGGAGCTGACCAAACCCAAGGTGGTCCTGCTGATGCTGATCACCTCGCTGATCGGCATGCTGCTGGCCACCCGCAGCGGCGTGCCCTGGACGGTGCTGCTGTTCGGCAACCTGGGCATCGGCCTGTGCGCCGGCGCGGCGGCGGCGGTGAACCACGTGGTGGATCGGCGCATCGACTCGATCATGGCGCGCACCCACCGCCGCCCGCTGGTGGAAGGGCGGCTCTCGCCCAGCGTGGCCCTGGGCTTCGCCCTGCTCCTGGCGCTGGCCGGGATGAGCCTGCTGCTGACCTTCACCAACGCCCTCACCGCCTGGCTGACGCTGGCCTCGCTGCTGGGCTACGCGGCGCTCTACACGGGCTTCCTCAAGCGCGCCACGCCGCAGAACATCGTGATCGGCGGCCTGGCCGGCGCCGCCCCGCCGATGCTCGGCTGGGTGGCGGTGACCGGGCACCTGTCGGCCGAACCGCTGCTGCTGGTGCTGATCATCTTCGCCTGGACGCCGCCGCACTTCTGGGCCCTGTGCCTGCACCGCAAGGACGAGTACGCCAAGGCCGAGATCCCGATGCTGCCGGTAACCCACGGCGAGCGCTACACCAAGCTGCACATCCTGCTCTACAGCCTGGTGCTGTTCGCCGTGAGCCTGATGCCCTTCGCCATCCACATGAGCGGGCTGGTCTACCTGCTGGCCGCACTGGCCCTGGGCGCGCGCTTCCTCGACTGGGCCTGGGCGCTGTACCGTGACAGCAAGCCCCATGCGGCCATCGGTACCTTCAAGTACTCTATCGCCTACCTGTTCCTGCTGTTCATCGCCCTGCTGGTGGACCATTACCTGCCCATCCACATGGCGCTGTAACAACCGGGTTCGCGAGCATTTCCGGGAAGCACGGCTTTTCGTAGGATGGCGTTGAGCGAAGCGATACCCATCAGCACGACCGCATGGGTATCGCAAGCTCAACCCATCCTACGAAGAGCATCTCGGCGCATGACAGTTGCTCCTACGAAAAGCCCCCGCAGGACCGACCTGCAGGAGCGAGGAGGCGCCTAGCCCTTGCTCGCGAACGCCCCTCGACCTCTCCCGACCACGAGAACCCCATGTCCCGAGTCAACAAGACCGTCCTCATCCTGGTAGCCATAGTCGCCGTCATCCTCGGCCTCACCGTGCAGAAGGTGCTCACCGAGAAACACCGCCTCGACCCCGCCGCGCTGCTCGACGCCGGTATCGTGCTGCTGCCGCAGAGCCGCGAGGTGCCGGCGCTGACCTTCCAGGACCAGGACGGCAAGCCGTTCGACACCGCCAGCCTCAAGGGCCGCTGGAGCCTGCTGTTCTTCGGCTACACCTTCTGCCCGGACGTCTGCCCCACCACCCTGGCGCAGCTGCGCGAGCTGCAGGGCAAGCTGGCCCCCGAGGCGCGCGAAAAGCTGCAGGTGGTGTTCGTCAGCGTCGACCCGCACCGCGACACCCCGGCGCGCCTGAAGGAATACCTGGGCTTCTTCAACGCCGGCTTCCAGGGCCTGGTGGGCAGCGACGAGGCCATCCAGAAGCTGGCCAACGCCATGAGCATCCCCTACATCCCGGCCGACACCAGCAAGCCCAACTACACCGTCGACCACAGCGGCAACCTGGTCATCATCGGCCCGGACGGCACCCAGCACGGCTTCATCCGCGCGCCGCTGAACAACGCCAAGCTCGCCGAACAGCTGCCCAAGGTGCTCGCCGACCAGGGCTGAGCCATTCGCCGGCGCGCAGCCGGCCCATTCACCGCGCTGCTTTGTCGCAGCCAGGCAACGGCCACCCTCGGGTGGCCGTTCTTTTTTTTCATCACCCGCCTGCACAGCCTTGGACTAGTCTGTTTTTCAAGGTCTGCCCCGACGCCCGCCCGAAAGCCAGGAAACATGCGCCGTGAGGCTGTTGCCAGGGATTTTCTGACTCTGTAGTCAATGTAAAAAATCTGCTACGGAATTCCAGCCATCAGTGATCACTCATATTTCGGATTAAAAACATTAATTAACACCTATAGATACGCCTGAGGCAGGATTGACGGGCCTCTCACCGGGTTGCCGGGGGTTCTGATGAGCAAACATTCACACCAGGGATAGCGTTTTCCCCCGGTCACAATAGGCAATTAGGCTAAAAGCCAGGGCGCACGCGCCCCTTGCCGGGACGGGGGAACTACGGGTCCCAACGTGACTTGTAGTCCTTTTTCAGTACTACTTCAGAACTTCTTGCCGACCCAGTGGCTCGATTGCACAATGCCGACGCCCAGCGGGT
This sequence comes from Pseudomonas sp. PI1, assembly GCF_000812405.1. Lineage (NCBI taxonomy): Bacteria > Pseudomonadati > Pseudomonadota > Gammaproteobacteria > Pseudomonadales > Pseudomonadaceae > Pseudomonas > Pseudomonas sp. PI1. The sequence continues at coordinate 47,582 of NZ_JWMC01000097.1, read as the reverse complement.
TCTGGACCCGCCCTTTCGCGGCATGCGTTGCCAGTTCGACAACCCGGCCGCCTTCCGGCGCCGGACTACTCAAGGATCACGCAGGAGATTTGTGAGTGCAGATCGGTGTCCCTCTCGAGACCCATGCCGGTGAAACACGGGTCGCCGCCACCGCTGAAACCGTCAAGAAACTGGTTGGCCAAGGCCACCAGGTGATCGTTCAGAGTGGCGCCGGTATCAATGCCTGTCAGCCGGACAGCGCCTACGAGGCCGCCGGGGCGAAGATCGGCTCCGCCGCCGACGCCCTGGGCGCCGAACTGGTGCTCAAGGTGGTCGCCCCCAGCGCCGAGGAACTGGCGCAGATGAAGCCGGGCGCCGTGCTGATCGGCATGCTCAACCCCTTCGACAACGACAACATCGCGCGCATGGCCGAACGCGGCATCACCGCCTTCGCCCTGGAAGCCGCCCCGCGCACCTCGCGGGCGCAGAGCCTCGACGTGCTGTCGTCCCAGGCCAACATCGCCGGCTACAAGGCGGTGATGCTCGCGGCCAACCACTACCCGCGCTTCATGCCCATGCTGATGACCGCCGCCGGCACCGTTAAGGCCGCCCGCGTGCTGATCCTCGGCGCCGGTGTCGCCGGCCTGCAGGCCATCGCCACGGCCAAGCGCCTGGGCGCGGTGATCGAGGCCTCGGACGTGCGTCCGGCGGTGAAGGAGCAGATCGAATCCCTCGGCGCCAAGTTCGTCGACGTGCCCTACGAGACCGACGAAGAGCGCGAGTGCGCCGAAGGCGTCGGCGGCTACGCCCGCCCCATGCCGGCCTCGTGGATGGAGCGCCAGGCCAAGGCGGTGCACGAGCGCGCCAAGCAGGCCGACATCGTCATCACCACCGCGCTGATCCCGGGCCGCAAGGCGCCGACGCTGCTGCACGAAGCCACCGTGCAGGAGATGAAACCGGGCTCGGTGGTCATCGACCTGGCCGCGGCCCAAGGCGGCAACTGCCCGCTGACCGAAGCCGGGCAGGTGGTGGTCAAGCACGGCGTGACCCTGGTCGGCCACACCAACCTGGCCGCCATGGTCCCGGCGGACGCCTCGGCCCTGTATGCGCGCAACCTGCTCGACTTCCTCAAGCTGACCCTCTGCGCCGAAGGCTTCAAGGTCAACCTGGAAGACGACATCGTCGCCGCCTGCCTGATGTGCCGCGACGGCCAGGCCGTGCGCAAGAACGGCTGAGCCCTCCTTAATAAAGAAGAACCCGCCGGGCTTCTGCCCGGCCTAGAGACCGGTGAAAGACGATGGAAGAAATGCTGATCTCCCACGGGATCTACAACCTGATCATCTTCGTGCTGGCCGTGTACGTCGGCTACCACGTGGTATGGAACGTCACCCCCGCCCTGCACACCCCGCTGATGGCGGTGACCAACGCCATCTCGGCGATCGTCATCGTCGGCGCCATGCTGGCCGCCGCCCTGACCGTCACCCCGCTGGGCAAGATCATGGGCACCCTGGCCGTGGCCCTGGCCGCGGTCAACGTGTTCGGTGGCTTCCTGGTCACCCGCCGCATGCTGGAAATGTTCAAGAAGAAAGCGCCGAAAGCGCCGGCGGAGAAGCACTGACCATGAGCATGAACCTCGTCACTCTCCTTTACCTGATCGCCTCGGTCTGCTTCATCCAGGCCCTGAAGGGCCTGTCGCACCCGACCAGCTCGCGGCGCGGCAACCTGTTCGGCATGGTCGGCATGGCCATCGCCGTGCTCACCACCGTGGGCCTGGTGTTCAAGCTCGGCGCGCAACTGGCCGAGGGCGGCAACGCCGCCGCCGGCATCGGCTACATCCTGGTCGGCCTGCTGATCGGCGGCAGCGCCGGTTCGATCATGGCCAAGCGCGTCGAAATGACCAAGATGCCCGAGCTGGTCGCCTTCATGCACAGCATGATCGGCCTGGCCGCGGTGTTCATCGCCATCGCCGCCGTGGTCGAGCCGCAGTCGCTGGGCATCGTCCAGCACCTGGGCGACACCATCCCCACCGGCAACCGCCTGGAGCTGTTCCTCGGCGCGGCCATCGGCGCCATCACCTTCTCCGGTTCGGTGATCGCCTTCGGCAAGCTGTCGGGCAAGTACAAGTTCCGCCTGTTCCAGGGCGCACCGGTACAGTTCGCCGGCCAGCACATGCTCAACCTGGTGCTGGGCCTGGCTACCCTGGGCCTGGGTCTGGTGTTCATGTTCACCGGCAACCTCGCCGCCTTCGCCCTGATGCTGGCCCTGGCCTTCATCCTCGGCGTGCTGATCATCATCCCCATCGGCGGCGCCGACATGCCGGTGGTGGTGTCGATGCTCAACTCCTACTCCGGCTGGGCCGCGGCGGGCATCGGCTTCTCGCTGAACAACTCGATGCTGATCATCGCCGGCTCCCTGGTCGGCTCCTCGGGCGCCATCCTCTCGTACATCATGTGCAAGGCGATGAACCGCTCGTTCTTCAACGTCATCCTCGGTGGTTTCGGCGCCAGCGCCGACGACGCCGGCCCGGCTGGCGCCAAGGAAGCCCGCCCGGTGAAGTCCGGTTCGGCCGACGACGCCTCCTTCCTGCTGACCAACGCCGACAGCGTGATCATCGTCCCCGGCTACGGCCTGGCGGTGGCCCGCGCCCAGCACGCGCTGATGGAGCTGGCGGAGAAGCTGACCCACCGCGGCGTCACCGTGAAGTTCGCCATCCACCCGGTCGCCGGGCGTATGCCGGGCCACATGAACGTGCTGCTGGCCGAGGCCGAGGTGCCCTACGAGCAGGTGTTCGAGATGGAAGACATCAACTCCGAGTTCGGCCAGACCGACGTGGTGCTGGTGCTGGGCGCCAACGACGTGGTCAACCCGGCGGCGAAGAACGATCCGAAGTCGCCGATCGCCGGCATGCCGATCCTCGAGGCCTACAAGGCCAAGACCGTGATCGTTAACAAGCGCTCGATGGCCAGCGGCTACGCCGGCCTGGACAACGAACTGTTCTACCTGGACAAGACCATGATGGTCTTCGGCGACGCCAAGAAGGTCATCGAAGACATGGTCAAGGCCGTCGAATAACGACAGCCGTCGATCCACGAGGCACCGGCCGCGCGCCGGTGTCTTGCTTTGCCGCAAAGGAAAACCCTCTGGACTTTGGTAGTAAGGAAGGCGGTGGCGGGGCGGTTTTTCGACCTTGGTATAAGGGCGAAAAATCGCCGAATCCCTAGACTGGCCGCCTTGCACTCCCTATAAAGCCTGAGGTTTTTCCATGTACCGTGATCGCGTGCGCCTGCCTTCCCTGCTCGAGAAGGTGATGACTGCTGACCAGGCCGCAGCCCTGATCCAGGACGGCATGACCGTCGGCATGAGCGGCTTCACCCGCGCCGGCGAAGCCAAGGCCGTGCCGGAGGCCCTGGCCCAGCGCGCCAAGCAGCAGCCGCTGAAGATCAGCCTGATGACCGGCGCGAGCCTGGGCAACGACCTCGACAAGCACCTGACCGAGGCCGGCGTGCTGGCCCGGCGCATGCCCTTCCAGGTCGACAGCACCCTGCGCAAGGCGATCAACGACGGCTCGGTGATGTTCATCGACCAGCACCTGTCGGAAACCGTCGAACAACTGCGCAACCACCAGCTCAAGCTGCCGGACATCGCGGTGATCGAAGCCGTGGCCATCACCGAGCAAGGCCACATCGTGCCGACCACCTCCGTGGGCAACTCGGCCAGCTTCGCGATCTTCGCCAAGCAGGTGATCGTCGAGATCAACCTGGCGCACAACACCAACCTGGAAGGCCTGCACGACATCTACATCCCGACCTACCGGCCGACCCGCACGCCCATCCCGCTGACCAAGGTCGACGATCGCATCGGCAGCACCGCCATTCCGATCCCGCCGGAGAAGATCGTCGCCATCGTCATCAACAACCAGCCCGACTCGCCCTCCACCGTGCTGCCGCCGGACAGCGAGACCCAGGCCATCGCCAACCACCTGATCGACTTCTTCAAGCGCGAAGTGGACGCCGGCCGCCTGGCGAAGAACCTCGCGCCGCTGCAGGCAGGCATCGGCAGCATCGCCAACGCGGTGATGTGCGGCCTGATGGAATCGCCCTTCGAAGACCTGACCATGTACTCCGAAGTGCTGCAGGACTCCACCTTCGACCTGATGGACTCGGGCAAGCTGCGCTTCGCCTCGGGCAGCTCCATTACCCTGTCGAGCCGCCGCAACGCCGACGTCTTCGGCAACCTGGAGCGCTACAAGGACAAGCTGGTGCTGCGCCCGCAGGAAATCTCCAACCACCCCGAGGTGGTGCGGCGCCTGGGCATCATCGGCATCAACACGGCGCTGGAGTTCGACATCTACGGCAACGTCAACTCCACCCACGTCGGCGGCACCAGGATGATGAACGGCATCGGCGGCTCGGGCGACTTCGCCCGCAACGCCCACCTGGCCATCTTCGTCACCAAGTCCATCGCCAAGGGCGGCAACATCTCCAGCGTGGTGCCCATGGTCAGCCACGTCGACCACACCGAGCACGACGTGGACATCCTCGTCACCGAACAGGGCCTGGCCGACCTGCGCGGCCTGGCGCCGCGCGAGCGCGCCCGGGTGATCATCGAGAACTGCGTGCACCCGTCCTACCGCGACGCCCTGGCCGGCTACTTCGAGGCCGCCTGCCAGCGCGGCGGGCACACCCCGCACATCCTGCGCGAAGCCATGAACTGGCACATCAACCTGGAAGAACGCGGCCACATGCTCGCCGCCAGCTGATCCGGCATCCCCGGCGGGCCATTCCACAAAGAATGGCCCGCCAGGGTGGACAGTCGGAAAAAAACCACGTAAAAACACTTCCGAACAGTTTTTTATCCCACAGCGACTGTTCCACTTCTCCTACTGCCATCCCCGGCAGGCCTGCTGAAAATCCTCAATCCCCCGCCGCCTGTGCACCACAATGGAGCGCAGCGGTACAGTTCGCCCCAAAATCGCCATTACAGTTCGCTGAAACAATTCGCTGACGCTATTTAATTCAAGGCAACTGTACCTATCGCGGCTGACCAAAAAGTCAGAAGATACTCCTCAACAACTTCCGCAACCCCACTACCCGCCAAAAGCGGGAAGGACGAAAATCATGGAACGTACCCTCGGTTCCGCCACTGTCAGCAACATCCGTTCTTCCTCCACCGCCCACCGCAGCCTGGTCGGCACCGTCCGCCTGTGGCAGCGCCGCATCGAGAGCCGCCGCCAACTGGCCCGCCTCGACTCGCGCCTGCTGGCCGACGCCGGCATCAGCGAAGCCCAGCGCTACGCCGAGCTGAACAAGCCGTTCTGGAAGTAAGCGGAAGCGCTGAACTGTCAGGCGATAGATAGACAGTTCGAAACTGTACTGGTGAAAGGCCGCTAGATTGAGCGGCCTTTCTGCTTTTCCAGGCCCGGATCGGCGAACAGCAGTTCCCGATACAGACCGGCCCAGCGCCGTCCCATGGTCTCGGCGGTGAACAGTTCCTCGTAGCGCGCCTCGGCCTTCCTGCCCATCTCGGCTGCGCTCTCCGGGTGCTCCCATATCCAGCGCATCGCCTCGCGGAACGCCTTCGGCTGGCTGGGCGGCACTACCAGCCCCGTCACTCCCTGGATATTGATGTAGCTGGTGCCCGTCCCGATCTCGCTGGAAATCATTGGCTTGCCGTACATCGCGCCTTCCAGCAGGGAAATGCCGAACGCCTCCGAACGCAGGTGCGAAGGAAACACGATGGCGCGGCTCAGTTGCAGCAGCGCCACCTTGTCTACCTCGCTGACCCGCCCCAGGAAGCGCACGTGGCCTTCCACTCCCAAGGCGGCGGCCTGCGCCTTCAGCTCGGCCTCCAGCGGCCCGGCGCCGACCACCACCAGCGGGTAGCCGGTCCCCTGGATCGCTTCCAGCAGGATGTGCAGGCCCTTGTAGTAGCGCATCACCCCGACGAACAGGAAGAAACCCTCTCCCACCCGCTGGCGCCAGCCGTCCAGGCAGTTCGCATCGGGCTGTGGATAACCCGTCTTGTCCAGCCCGTAGGGAATCACTTCGGTCTTGCCCGGGAAGCGCCGCAACACCTCGCTGGTGGCCAGGTAGTTGGGCGAGGCCGCCACTATGCGGTCGGCGCAGCCGAGGAAGCCGTTCATCAGCGGCTGGTACAGCTTGAGCAGATGGCGCTGGCGGACGATGTCCGAGTGGTAGGTCACCACCATCGGCTTGCGCACCCCGGACAGGAAATGCACCAGGTCCATGAACGGCCAGGGGAAGTGGAAATTGATGATGTCGGCCTCGGCGGCCAGGGCACGGAAGCGCGGCAGCACGCTGTAGGAGAAGCCCGTCGAGGCCAGTTGCAGGTCCAGGCGCGCACGGTGCACCCGGTGTCCATCGACCTCCACTACCGATGGTTCGGGATTGGCGCTCAAGGTGAGCACCTCGTTCTCGATGCCGTGGGCCTCGCCGCTGCGGCAGAGCTGGTTGATCACCTGTTCGATCCCGCCCACGGAGTCGGGCAGGTAGGTCTTGAAGAAATGTAGAATGCGCATTCAGCCTCCCATGGCCTGGCGATAGGCCTCGACGGTGGCGCGGGCGCACGCCTGCCAGCTGAAAGCCCCGGCGCGGTCCAGCCCCAGGCGCCGCAGACGTGCCCATTCGTTCCCGTCCTCCAGCAGCCGCTGGATGGCATCGGCCATGCCCTGCTCATCCTGTGGCTCGACGAAACAGCCGGCCTCGCCGGCCACTTCCGGTAGTGACGAGGTGCGCGCCAGCACCGTAGGCACGCCGCTGGCCATGGCTTCCAGCACCGGCAGCCCGAAGCCCTCGTAGAGCGACGGGAACAACAGCAGGCGCGCGCCGGCGAGCACGCACGCCAGGGTGTCGTCGTCCAGGTAGCCGAGCAGGCGCACCTGGCCGCCGGCCAGCGCCACGGCCAGTTCCGCGTCCAGCTGTTCCTGGCGCCAGCCGGCCATGCCGGCGATCAGCAGGGGATAGCGCTCGCGCAGCGCCGGCGGCAACAGGGCATGGGCGCGCAGGGCCTGCTGCAGGTTCTTGCGCGGTTCCAGCGTACCCACGCAGATCAGATAGCCCCCAGCTTCCAGAGCCAGTGGCGCCAGTACAGTTCGCAACTGTTCCGCCGTGCGCGGCCGGAAGCGCGGCGCACACCCCAGGGGCGCGACCATCACCCGCTCCGCCGGCAGGCCGAAATACGCACGCAGCTCCTCGCCGACGAAGTGCGAATCCACCAGGATGCGCCCGGCCCGGGCTACGCCTTCTCCGACACGCCGCTCGATCTCCGCCAGGCGGTCACGCGGCTGGGTCTGGGGATAGCGCACATGGGTCAGGTCATGCACCGTCATGACCATGGGGCCGTCGAACTCCAGCGGCCACAGGCTCGGTTCGTGATACAGCTGCACATCCCGCTCGCGCAGGCCCCGGTCGAAGCGCTGCTGCTCCAGCCAGCGGCGGATCCGATAGGCGCCCGGCACCCGCCTGGCCGCGGCACTCCAGCGCGAATAGCCCGGCAACGCCGCCCGCGGCAGCACCTGCGACCAGCCCCAGCCATGGAAATAGTCCAGACCCACGCCGGGCTGCTCGCCCAAGGCCTGCGCCAGCGCCGCCACGTATTGGCCGATGCCGGTGCGCGGGGCCTGGAGGATGCGGGTGTTAAGCGCAATTCGCATCGACTCGTCCAGCCTGGGTGACGGGCAGCGGCGCAACATCCCGCATCGTGCGTTCGAGCAACTGCAGGCTGGCCTCGCGCCAGCCGATCCAGCGCCATTGCGCCAGCGAGCCCGCCGCCGGGAAGCGCCCGCTGGCCTCGTAAGCCTCCACCAGCCGGGCCAGGCTCGCCGGGTCGTCCAGGTCGAAGTAGGCCATGAAGTCCTGGCCGATCTCGCGGAACACGGGGATATCGCTGGCCATCACCGGCAAGCCACGCTGCATGGCCTCCACCAGCGGCAGGCCGAAGCCCTCGGCGTGGGAGGGAAACACCAGCGCGCGCGCCTTGGCGTAGGCGTATTCCAGGCCCGTATCGTCGAGCCGGTTGAACATGAACAACTGGCGATTCAGGCGCGGATGACGGTGGATGGCGCCAATGAGGTCCTCGCTCTTCCAGCCGATCTTGCCGATGATGCACAGGCGCGCCTGCGAGCCCGCGGCCCAGAGCTGCTCGAAGGCCCTGAGCAGGTAGGCGTGATTCTTTCGCGGCTCGATGGTGCTGACCATGAGATAGACCGGCGCACCGGACTCGAACACCTTCACCAGCGCCGGATCGGGCTTCTGCTCCTTCTCCACCTGGTCCAGCTCGGAACCCAGGTAGAAATGGTCGAACAGGCGCTTCTGCGCCTCTTCCGCCCCCAGGCGGCGGACTACCTCGGCCCGGACCTCGTCGCGGATGGTTTCGGAGATGGCGATGAAACCATCGGCGGTGCGCACGACCCAGTCGAACCAGCGGTCGAACACCCGGGTCAGCCCGGCATCGCAGAACTGCGAGTGGGTCAGCGGGATCAGGTCGTAGATGACCGATACGATGCGGATTCCCTTCGCCTTCATGCTTTCGGCCAGGGCGTAGAAATCCACGTGCCAGGACGAGTCGAGCATCAGGAACACGTCGCCCGGACGGATCTCCAGGGGCACCGAGCGCTGCCGGACCATGCCCTGGCAGCGTTCGAGCCAGAGCAGCGTGCGCAGTGGCAGCGTCATGCTCAGGCTTCCCAGTTTCCAACCCCAGAACAGTGCACGCCTGGGCGTGCCGCCGGCAGCCAGGCCCAGCTTGCCCACCAGCCAGGAGTGCACGCCCCAGAAGCGCAACCTGGCATGGTCGAAATCGTGGATCAGGCGGCGCATCAGGCTCGGCTTGCCGGGCGTCTTGGGCGGGATCAGCTCCAGGACCTGCTTGAGCTGCCCGTCCTGCATGATCACCGGGATGCATTCGACATCGCCCTGGCGCCCCTCGAGGTGCTGGACGATGCTGCGCACGACGCGCTGAATGCCCGAGTTCAGGTCCGGATGCTCGTAGACATAGGTACATTCGATCAGCAGGCGTTTCACGACAGGCTCCGGTCCGGAATGGGGGCTGCGGCTCGTTCGACCTCCAACTGGGCGCCGAGCCAGGAATAGCCGATGAAGTTCTCCCGGGTGCTGTTGACCACGTGGAAGATCATGGCGCAGTCGGTCCACTCGTAATTGCCGTCCAGGTGGGAGTCCAGGCGCGAGATGCTCAGCGACACCGAGTAGTTGCCGGTGCCCAGGCGCACGGGGAAGGCGTAGCGGTAGACCACCCGTTCACCTGCCTTGAGATGCTCCTGCGCCTGTTCCAGGCGATGGGAGTTGATGCCGTACATGGCTTGGCCGAGACGGTCCTTGAGCATGAAGCCGAGGACCAGGCGGTCGATGTCGGCCTCGACCCGCACCGTCACCTCCAGCACCACTTCCTGGCCGACCTCGACCACCTCGATGGACCGGCCCTGGGCGTCGAGCAGGCGCACCGACTCCATCACCGCCTCGCCGCTGCCGGAGATGGTGCGCGCCTTGCCGTGGGCCAGCATCTCCTGGCGAACCATCTGGTTGAGGCCGTTGCCCATGCGGGCGTGGTAGTAGTCCATGACCATTTCCGGGTCGCCCTGCTTGGCCACCCGGCCGAACTCCAGCAGCACCGCGCGATCGCAGATCGACTGGATGGCGAAACGGTCGTGGGAGACGATCAGCAGCGTGGTGCCGTCGCGGCGGAAGCTGCGGATGCGCTCGAAGCTCTTGTGCTGGAAGTAGGCATCGCCCACCGACAGCGCCTCGTCGACGATCAGCACGTCGGGCCTGCGTGCGGTGGCGACGCTGAACGCCAGGCGCATCTGCATGCCGCTGGAGTAGGTGCGCACCGGCTGGTCGATGGCTTCACCGATCTCGGCGAAAGCCTCGATCGACGGCATCAGCGCCTCGATTTCCTCACGCTGCAGGCCCAATAGCTGCGAGGCCATGTAGACGTTCTGGCGACCGGTGAACTCGGGGTGGAAACCCATTCCCAACTCAAGCAGCGCCGAGACCAGCCCACCGACCTCGCAGTGCCCGGTGGTGGGCGCGGTGGTGCCGGTGATGATCTTCAACAGCGTGCTTTTGCCCGCGCCGTTGGAGCCGACGATGCCCACGGCCTCGCCCGGCTGGATCTCCAGGTCGATGTCCTGCAGCACCCAGCGCTGCTGGTGCCGCGGCTGGCCGCCAATGCTCAGCCATTCGCGCAGGCGCGCCCAGCGCGAGGGGTATTGCCGGTAGGCCTTGCCCAGGTGATGTATGCGGATCTGTCCCATCAGAGTTCGTCCACCATTTCGCCCGAGCGTCGGCGGAAAAGCGCCAGCGCCAGGCCGCACAACAGGATGCCGGCGACGGCCAGCGGGAGCAGCTGCGCCCAGTCGGGCCAGCGGCCGTAGAGGAACAGGTTCTGGTAGGACTGGATCAGCGCCGTCATGGGGTTGAGCTGGATCGCGTGGCGGATCGGCTCCGGCAGGATGGCCAGCGGGTAGACGATGGGGGTGAACCAGAACCAGAACTGCACGACTATCCCGAACATCTGCCCGACGTCGCGGAAGAACACGTTGAGCAGCCCTAGCAGCATGCCCAGCCCCGCCGCGAACATCAGCTGCAGCACCAGCAGCAGCGGAAAGGCCAGCAGGGCGACGCCCGGCAGGCGCCCGGTGATCAGCAGGAAGCCGCAGAACAGGCCGAAGATGATCGAGAAGTTGAGCAGCGAGTTGAGCAGGCTCACCAGCGGCAGGCAGATGCGTGGGAAGCTGAGCTTCTTCAGCAGGTTGGAATTGTCCAGGAACATGGTGAGGCTGCGCGACACCACCTCGGAGAACAGGCCCCAGGTCAGCAGGCCGGAACACAGGAAGACGCTGTAGGCCAGCCTGTCGTCCACCCCGGGCAGGCGCGTGCGCATCACCTCGGAAAAGATCACCGTGTAGACCAGGATCATTGCCAGCGGGTTGAGCACCGTCCAGGCCACCCCCAGCAACGAACCCCGGTAACGCGTTTCGAACTCGCGCCTGACGCTGCCGAGGATGAACCCCCGGTAGTGCCAGGCGCCTTTCAACATGCTCAGCGACATCAGACGACCCTGCCGTAGACATCCTCGAAACGGACGATATCGTCCTCGCCCAGGTATTCCCCGCTCTGCACCTCAATCATCACCAGATCGATGACACCGGGGTTTTCCAGCCGATGCTTGTGGCCGGCGGGGATGTAGGTGGACTCGTTGCTATTGACCAGCCGGACCGACTCGCCGTTGGTCACCTTGGCCATGCCCTGCACCACGACCCAGTGTTCGCTGCGGTGGTGGTGCATCTGCAGCGACAACGAGGCATTGGGCTTGACCACGATACGCTTGATCTTGAAGCGCGACCCTTCCTCCAGGACCGTGTAGGTGCCCCAGGGGCGGTTCACGGTGCGGTGCAGCCGGTAGGCCTGGTTTTCGCTGTCCTTGAGCTGCTTGACCACCTTGCGCACGTCCTGGGCGCGGTCGGAGCGGGCGACCAGGATGGCGTCCGCGGTCTCGACGATGACCAGCCCCTCCACCCCCACGGTGGCGATCAGGCGCCCCTCGCTCTGCACGAAGTTGTCGCGGCTGTCGACGAAGATGGCGCTGCCGGCGGCGCGGTTGTTCTGCGCATCCGGCTCCACCAGCGCGCTCAGCGCGCCCCAGGAGCCAATGTCGCTCCAGTCGAAGGTCGCCGGTACCACCGCCACCCGCTCCGAGCGCTCCATCAGCGCGTAGTCGATGGATATGTCCTCCAGCACGCCGAAATGTTCCGCGGGAAGCTCCTGCTGCAGGAAGCTGCCCACCTCGTCGGGTTGGCTGGCCATCTGACACTCGATTGCCTTGGCCAACAGCTCCGGCGCGTGTCGTTCCAGTTCGCCGAGGCAGGTGCCGACGGTGAAGCAGAACATCCCCGAGTTCCATAGGAAGCCGCCAGTGCTGACGAAGCCCTGGGCTGTAGCCAGGTCCGGCTTCTCGACGAAGCGCCTGACCCGGCTGCCGCCCCGCTCGTCGATGGCGTCGCCCATCTCGATGTAGCCGAAGCCGGTTTCCGGCGTCGTGGGCACTACGCCGAAGGTCACCAGGAATCCCTCTTGCGCCAGGGCACTGGCGTGTTCTACGGCGCGGGCGAACGCCTCGGTATCGCGGATCAGATGGTCGGCCGGCATCACCAGCATGGTCGCCTGGTCGCCGTGCCGGGCACGCAGGGCGAGCGCCGCCACGGCGATCGCCGGCGCCGTGTTGCGGCCCATGGGTTCGAGGATGAAATGTCCACGCTGGTCGAGCTTGGCGGCCTGGAAATGGTCCTTGCTGTGGAAGAAGTAGTCCCGGTTGGTCACCGTCACGATGTCGCCGTCGGCGGCGAGCACCCCAGCCGCCCGCCGGTAGGTCTTCTGCAACAGCGACTGGCCATCGGGCATCGCCATGAAGGGCTTGGGCGCGCCTTCGCGGGAGACCGGCCACAGGCGCGTGCCTGCGCCGCCGGAGAGAATCACGGGAATCAGCATGGGTTACTCCTTGCCAACCCGGCGCAGGTCGGCGTCAACCATCATGTGGATGAGGGATTCCAGACTGGTCTTCGGGCTCCAGCCCAGCACGCGCTCGGCCTTGGCAGGGTTGCCGAGCAGCACATCGACTTCCGCGGGGCGGAAGAACGCGGGGTCGATCACCACGTGGTCCTGGTACTTCAGGCCGACATGGTCGAAGGCGATGCGGCACATTTCCCGCACGGTGGTGGTCACGCCGCTGGCCACCACATAGTCATCCGGCTTTTCCTGCTGCAGCATCAGCCACATGGCTTCGACGTAGTCGCCGGCGAAGCCCCAGTCGCGCTTGGCGTCGATGTTGCCCAGGCGCAGTTCGTCCTGCTTGCCGAGCTTGATCCGCGCTACCGCGTCGGTGACTTTACGGGTCACGAACTCGATGCCACGCAGCGGCGATTCGTGGTTGAAGAGGATGCCGCTGGAGGTGTGCAGGCCGAAGCTCTCGCGGTAGTTCACCGTGATCCAGTGGCCGTACAGCTTGGCCACGCCATAGGGGCTGCGCGGGTAGAAGGGCGTGTTCTCGTCCTGCCGCTCGGCCTGGATCAGGCCGAACATCTCGCTGGTGGAGGCCTGGTAGAAGCGTGTCTGCGGGCTGAACTGGCGGATCGCCTCGAGCAGGTGGGTGACCCCCAGGCCATCGACCACGCCGGTGGTGATCGGCTGGTCCCAGGAACTGCCGACGAAGCTCTGCGCCCCCAGATTGTAGATCTCGTCGGGCCGGCTCTTGATCACCGCACGCTGGATCGACGAGGCATCGGCCAGGTCGCCGTCCAGGTATGCCAGCTCGGGCTCGATGCCCAGCTCGCGCAAGCGCCAGCGGGTATCGGTACTTCGGCGAGCCACCAGTCCGTGGACCTTGTAGCCTTTTTCGAGAAGCAGTCTGGCGAGATAAGCGCCGTCCTGACCGGTAACGCCGGTAATCAGTGCAGATCTTGTCATTCTTGTAACACCCGTGATTCCCAGTCCGACAGAATCGTCGTCAGGGTTTGTCTTATCGTTATGTTCGGCATCCAGCCCGTCGCCTCGTGCAGCTTCCGATAGCTACCGCACACTCGGCGTTGTTCCGCCCGCCTCATGCGGGTGGGGTCCTGAATCAGTTCGATGTCGATATCCGCCAGGTCGGCCAGTTCCAGGATGAGTTCGCGGATCTTCCGCTCCCGTCCGGAGCAGACGTTGTAGACCTCGCCGCCCTCGCCCCTGTCCAGCAGGGCGAAATACGCTTCCAGCACATCCTGCACATCCAGGAAGTCCCGGGTGACGTCCACGTCGCCCACCTCCAGCCGGCGGGCCTGCAGGCCCTGGCGCATCCTGGCGATCTGGCGCGCCGCGCTGGCCAGTACGAAGGCGTCCTTCTGGCCCGCGCCGACGTGGTTGAACGGGCGCGCCACCAGGCAGCGCCAACCTTCGGTGTAGCCCCACTGGCGACACAGCAGCTCGGCGGACACCTTGCTCACCGCGTAGGGGTTGCGCGGCCTCGGTTGCAATTGCTCGTCGATGGGCAGGTTGGCCTCTTCCACCTGCCCGTAGACATCGCCCGAGCTGACATACAGGAAACTGCCCCCGAAGCCGGCACGCTGCAGCGCCTGGAGCAGGTTGAGCGTGCCCAGCAGGTTGACCTCGAAGGTTGCCGCGGGGTTGCGGAAGGCCTCCGGCACGAAGGTCTGCCCGGCCAGGTGAATGACGGCATCCGGCACCTCCTCCGCCAGCACCGCGTCCAGCGATGGCGGGCTCAGCAGGTCGAAGGGCGCATCCCCGACGAGGCGCCACGCGACGTCGCCACCTTCGGCGAGGCGGGCGCGCAGATGGCTCCCGACGAAGCCCCCCAATCCGGTTACGAACAGTTTCCTGGTCAATATGTCCCTCCTTGCTTGTTGTTGTCGGGACCGCACGACGGGCTCTACGCCCGTCTTGCGTCATCGGGTTACCTGTCGCATTCCGTCCATTCGGACGACTCCTGGCTTGCGCGCGATGATCACCTGGCTCTTGGGCATCACCTCGTCCAGGGCAGCCTTGACCTTCTGCCCCTGGGGCAGCGAAAGCAGGGCGCCCCAGGTCCTGTCCCAGTGCTCCAGCAACGGATGCCAGGGCGGGGATAGGGTCGGCTGGCCGCTGGCCCAGTAGAAGAACCACCATAGCGTCCGGTAGAAGCCGTAGGTCGTACGCCGTTCCACCTCCAGCCCGGCTTCGCGCACCAGCGTCTCGAAGCGCTCGCGCTCGAAGATGTGGATATGGTTCGGCTGCTGGAAGTAGCTATCCGGGGCGATGCCCTGCTGCGCCTTTTCGCCGAACGCATCCGGCACTGTGAGCAGGAACAGCGAACCGGGGCGCGCCACCCGTACCAGCTCGGCGAGGAAGCGTGCGGGGTCCTCGACGTGCTCCAACACCTCCATGGCGATGACGCGATTGACCCGACCGTCCTCCAGTGGGATCGGATTGGCGTCCGTCACCAGCGGATGCACCGCCCGTGCGGCTGTCTCGCGAACCCGGGCCACGGCCGTATCGACGCTCGACTGATTGATGTCGGCGACGAAGATTTCCGCCCCCTGCCGCCCCGCGAAGAGCGTGAAACCGCCATCGCCACAGCCGATGTCCAGCACC
The DNA here is from genome assembly GCF_000812405.1 of Pseudomonas sp. PI1. Taxonomy (NCBI): domain Bacteria; kingdom Pseudomonadati; phylum Pseudomonadota; class Gammaproteobacteria; order Pseudomonadales; family Pseudomonadaceae; genus Pseudomonas; species Pseudomonas sp. PI1. The sequence goes on along the minus strand of NZ_JWMC01000097.1, from coordinate 32,445 downwards.
GAATCGTCGGCGCCGATCGGGAAGCCCTCGATCAGCTCGCCGGTGTCGTTCCTGAACCAGCCACTCAGGGACATGTCGACCAGGCCCACTGGCACTGGTGCTTCGGCGGTCTCGACCGGCCTTTCGGGCACAGGCGGGACCGGCGGCGCCACGGCGGCATCCGGTGTCTGTAGCAGTCTCTTCAAGCGATGCAGCATTGGCGCTCCTTATGAATTCGTCGATGCCGGTTCGGTAAAAGGCAAGGTCTCCCGAGGCGTCGTGGACGCTCGCGAACCAGAGGTCAGCCGCACGCCGAAGCGGCGTAGCGGCGACTCCACGAATCGGAAGTTGAGTTCGGCCAGGCCTGCGATCAGCAACCAGGACACGGGCAACGCGATGGCGAGGTAGGTCAGGCTACTCGTGCCACTGTTGCCGAGCAGCCGATGCTGCAGCTCGCGCATCAGCAGATAGACTGGGACGTGGATCAGGTAGATGGCGTAGGAACGGCTGCCCAGCCAGAGCATCACCGCACGCAACCAGCGGACCCGACAGAAGAGCCCCAGGTCGTACGATGCCAGCCAGACCAGGAGTAACGACAACAGCGCTACCAGGCTGATCTCGAAGGTGAAGTAACCCCGCGCCGGCTTTCCTAGCACCAGCATTGCCGTCACGCCCGCTAACAGCGCGAGACTGGCCAGAAACGGTACCTTGGCGAGCCGCTCGGGCCTGAGCCGCTGGTACAGACCGCTACCGCTGGCCATCGCCAGGAGCACACCAAGCAGCAAGGCATCGGTACGGAAGGCCATGAGCCAGAGACCTCGAAACTGCAGCATCTGCACCAGGACCAGGACGATCAGCACCACGGGCAATGCGCGCCGGCCGACGAACACCAGCAGCAGCGGGAACAGCAGATAGAACTGCTCCTCCAGCGACAGGCTCCAGTAGACGAAGCTGACGTAGAAATCGCAGCGCCCGAAGCAGGAGGCGAACCGTACGTTGGCGTAATTCAGGACCCCCGCCAGTGTTGCGTCCAGGTTGCTCCCGAGCTTGCCGAACACGCCACTGTCGTTGAACTGCCAGACGAGCAGCAGGATGATCGCCAACCATAACCAGGCCGAGGGCACCAGGCGCCAGAAACGGCGGATCCAGAAGACCTTGACCACTGGCCAGGCAGCGCTCCAGCTGCTCTGACGCGCCAGTTTCGGCAGTAGGTTGCGGGCAATGACGAAGCCGGAGATGGCGAAGAACAGGTCGACGCCGAAGCTGCCACCCAGATGGAGCATCGGCCAGGGAAGGCTTGGGGCGTCGAGCGTCGTCAGTGAGCCATTGAGGTGCTGGAAGGCCACCATCAACACTGCGCAGGCCCTGAGGACTTCGATGTCACCGATTCTCTGGTTCATTGCAGCGCACTCGCCATCGGGCTTGCCATGCCCTCGGCTCGCGCCGAGGCAGCCGCAAGGAACGGCGCCAGGCGCTCATTCACCGCTCGCCTGGAGCAGTAACCCTCCATGCGCTGCACGGCCCTTTCCGCCATGGCCCGGTACTGTTCCGGCTGCTCGTGGAAGGTGCGATAGGCATTCCTGTATGCGGCAACCAGCGAAGTCCAGTCGATCTGTTGCCGACAGGTACGGATCGCCGAGCGCGGATCGTGCGGCCAGGCGGTGGCTTCCGCCCAGCTGTCCACCACGAACGCCACGTCCTCGTCGATGTAGTCGCTCATGCCGGAGTGTGCGGGGGCGATCGCCGGCTTGCCACAGGAGAGGAACTCCATCAGCGGCAGGCATTGTCCCTCGCCGAAGGAAGCGTTCACCACATAGTTGGTGGCTGCCATCAACGCCTGGTAATCGGCGTCTTCCAGATAGCCATGCAGTAGCACGATGCGGCAGCGGAACGCGGGCAGGCGCGCCATGCAGCGGGCCATTGCAGTCATCGCCGAGCAGTATTCGCGGTGGGTCAGCTTGAACACCAGCGCGGCATCGGGGCTGTCGGCGAATGCCGCGCAGAAAGCGCTGATCAGATCTTCCCAGTTCTTGCGGCCGTCGTAAGGATTGAACACTGTGGTGAAGATCACGCCTTGCAGCTCAAGATCGAAGGGCGCCGGCTCGAATAGTACGCGCTGGGGGAACGGGTCCTGCTCGGCTTCGGCGACTTCGACGGGCTCGCCGACATCTGGCGCGGTCGCCACCGAGCGCCGCAATAGCTTGCGCAGCCCGGCCTTGGCGGATTTCGGCAGTAGGTCCCGTACCACCAGCAGGTACCAGGCCGCCAGGTAGCGGCGGTGAACTTTCAGCCAGCCCTCCCAGGACTCGACCCGTGGCGTTGCTGCAGGCTCGGGCCGGGCGGGCGGCGTCGCGTCAGACAAACCTTCCTGCTCGACAGGAGGTGTCTCGCCCTTGAACAGCAGATGCCAGCGCTCGGGGTCGGCATGCAGGAACGACTGCAGGTCCAGTTTCCAGCTTTCGAAAACCACACCGTTGCCGCGTATCGATTGGCGCCCGGTCGCCATTGGCAGCGCGCGCAGCGCCGCGAAGGAATCCCATACCGGCGCCGGCACCGAGAGCATCGGGTAGGTGGCGTGCAGCACCTTGCGCGCCGCTGCCACCGTCGACTGCGAGTGAGTGATCGCCTGGCCGAACTGGCGCAACATGAACGGCCAGTCCTGGGTGAAGTCGCGCAACCAGACCTCGTGGGGAATGCTGTCGAACTCCCAGGCGAACACCGGGATGGTCGGGCACTCCAGGTTCGCCTGCGTCTTGTGCGGCGGCGAGAAGCTCAGGAACACGCAGGCCTGCCCGCGTTCGCGGCTTTCCCGGTAGAGCGGGTCGACCTCCACCCCCGGGTCGCTGACCACCACCACCTCGCCCAGTTCGCGCAGTGCCGGCAGGAACTCCTTGAGGACGAAGTAATAGCTGTACTCCGGTGCGCCGAGGCTGTTACGGATGGTGGAAGCGTTCGTTTCCGAGTAGACCAGGATCCTCATGAACCGGCCCCCACCTGAAGTGCCACAGGCTGGGCATCGGTACGTCGCGGCGCGAGGAACTGTCGCCAGTTGTCGGCCAGCCGTGTCCGGTCGCAGCGCTCCCTGGCGGCCTCCCGCGCCGCTCGCGAAAGCTGCCGGTAACGTTGCGGATTCTCCATCGCCACGGCGAACGCGCGGGCGAACACCTCGCACATCGAGGTCCAGTCGAGGCGGTGGTCACGCAAGTGCAGGCGCTTATCGGCATCCTGCACCCAGTAGGCAGGCTGCTCGGCGGAGCGGATGAGGAAGGGGTGGTCGTCCCCGATCCACTCACACAGCGCGCTGTGGCGAGGCGCCAGCACGGGCCGGCCGGCGCTCATGAACTCCTGCACGGTGAGGGCGGAGCCCTCGCTCTGCGCGGGGTGCACCAGATAATGGCTGGCCGCGACCAAGCGCGCGTACTCGGTGTCTTCCAAGTGAGCATTGATCACCACCACGCGGCACTGGAACGGCGACAGGCGCGACAGGTTGGTGAGCATCGCTATGCGTCCGGAGGACAGGTTGCTGTGGGTCAGCTTGAAAACGAGGGTGGCATCGGGCTGATCCCTGAAGGTCCAGCAGAAGGCGGTGAGCATTTCGGTCCAGTTGCGGGACGGGTCCTCGGCGCTGAGCACGCAGGTGAAAATCACCCCGTGCAGCCGTACCTTCTGTTCGATGGCCGGCAAGCAGCCATCAGGCACCTGCCGAGGCGGCGCTGGCATTGCCGCGGCAGTAGGCCGTGGCCGCAGCAGTTCGACTACGGCCTCGTTCCACCAGTCCCGCAGCAAGGTCCGACTGATAGCCAGGCGCCGCCGCCAGGCCAGTGGTTGCGCGGCGGCAACAGGCGCTTCCTGGGTCAGCGGAGACGAGGAAGGCGGCTCGACACGGGCCAGTCCGTCCACGCACAACCCGATCGATGGGCTGTCCAGCAGTTGTCCACGGAAATCCAGCGTACGCGGGGCCAGCGAGATGCTGAGTCCTTCGTCCGGGGCCAGGGCGGCGAACCGCTCCCAGGGTTGGGCGGCGCTCACCAGGACGGGGAAATCGTTGCCCATCAACGTGCGGATGGCGTCGGCCGCCTGCTGGCTGAAGGTGATCACACCCTCGCTACGCGCCAACGGCGCTCGCCAGGTTGCAGCCTCGGGCGGCAGGTCCGCGAAGGCCCAGGGAAAGACGTAGAAACAGGGGCAGCCAGGCTCCACGGCCTGGGACAGGGGCAGCCCGAAGTGGCACAGCACCACGGGGCGGCCTGCCTCCCGGTAGTTTTGGCAAATGGCACGCAAGTCGGCATCCAGGCCCACCCCGACCGGTTCCCCGATCGCGTTCAGGACGGGCCAGATCGCTCGCTTGAGAAACTGTATCCCTTGTCCAGGTACCCCCAGAACATCGGAAGGATCCAGTCCTTCGCACAGACTCCGAACGAGAATGATCGTTTTCATCGTTGTTTTCAGCAACCTGACAGCAGAGAACCATTGTTGTTATTGAATGTTTGGTGCCGAAAAATCCGGCCACGCACAGGGTCTCTTCGCTACCAGTCAGACCAAATCGCGACATCCTGCCGCAGCCTGGCAAGACTGTGTACACGCTCTAAAAAGCCATTTCGCACCGTCTAATTCAAGGCTTTTGTAGTGAAAGTGCAAATTACTGACAGATATGTCTGGCAGATAAGGCCATGGCGGAGCGTCTTCTACACAACCACAGCTAATAGTGACTGGCGAGTCATTGCGACGGACGACAACTTCCGGACTGTCGTGTGCGAATGCCGAGCGAAGGGTCGCTCCTGCCACGAATGTCGATCCCCAGCGCCGCAAGGGACCCACACAGCGACGCTGGAACGCAACAGTACAGATGATCTCGGACGTGCAGGTGTATCGATCGTCGAGTCGATACCTGTGTCTGGCGGCGGCGCCTCATCGGCTGGATGCTGTTCTTCCGCCAGGGAGAGCAGACAGATGGACCGTAACCACAGCCACCGTGTTCCGCACCTCGACATCACCCCGACGCCATGCCGCGTATCGATCAAGCGCCTCATGGCGGTGCTACGGCATTGCCTGCAAAACGCCCGCACCCGCCACCAGCTCGCCCAGCTCGGCGAACGCGAGTTGGCCGACGCCGGAATCGACCGTTGCCAGCGCGAGCGGGAACTTTCGAAACCTTTCTGGCGCTGAGCGGCTGGCCGCCGGGGGCGGGCTCCGCTAGTCTGCATCGGTAGCGCGCGGCAGCTTTGGCCGCGCGGTTTCATCTCGACTGGGAGTGTCCATCCATGAATCGTCTGCGCCTGCTTACCGCCGCCGCCCTGCTCACCTGCGCCAGCGGCGCCTTCGCCACCAGCTTCATCGTCACTACCGATGCGCTGGTCGGCGCCACCAAGGCCACCTCCGACGGTACCACCGACATCACCAACTCCTTCCGCGACGACAAGATCGTCCTGGACGCCCGCGACGACGCCGCCACCTTCGTCGCCACCGACGGGCAGGTGCGCGGCGCGCATCTGGAAGCGGCGCTGCGGCACATTCGCGGCAAGCTGCCGAGCCTGGCCGCCAACGACCTGCAGCTGGCCCAGGCGATCCTGGTCATCTGACTTCCCCCTCGGCCCGGAGACGCTTTTTCAGAGCGTCTACCGGGCCTGCGAGGCTGGCTCTTGCCGGCACATTCCGTTAGCCTTGTCGGCTGTGCTTTTCCGATCGCCATAGCCCATGCGCAGCCTCCTATTCCTGCTCACCGGCCTCTGCCTGGCCACCCCCGCGCTGGCCTTCGAACAGACCACCATGTTCGTCGCCGGCAGCAGCTACGTGACCAGCAAAGTCACCAGTACGCCTTTCGAGAACAAACTGCTCGGTGCCGCCCGCGATGATGCCGCCAGCTACATCGCCACCGACGGCCGGGTGCGCGGAGCGCGCCTGGAACAGGCGTTGCGCTGGCTGCGCAAACAGCACCCGGAGCTCGCGGCGAACGATCGGGAACTGGCCGAAGCCATTCTTGCCCAATAGTCAGTCGTGAGCAGCGCCCGCTGCCGTTTCGGAGACTCCCATGCGCCTCAGCTCGATCCCCAAGAGCCCCCTGATCCTCGGCCTGCTGCTGGCCGCCTGCGCCTCCAGCGCCCAGGCCCAGTCGGTCATCCGCCTGTTCAACATCACCACCAACGCCATCGGCCGCAGCGTGGACTTCACCTCCGACACCACCACCTCGATCCGCGACATGAAGATCGTCCGCGAGGCCCGCGACGACGCCGCCAGCTTCGTCGCCAGCGAAGGCGCCATCCGCGGCGCGCAGCTGGAAGCGGCGCTGAAGGTGGTCCGCGAGAAGGTGCCGGACGCGCGCGACGCCTCCGACCAGCAGCTGGCCGAAGCCATCCTCGCTCTGTGATCCCCCGCGGCCGCCGCGCTCTGGCGGCACTGGGCCTGCTCGCCGCCGTCGGCGCCCGGGCCGATCTGCGCCTGGAGCTGCTGCCCGACGGCCTCGCCCCGGCGCAGCGCCAGGCCAGCCAGCAGCTGCTGGATGACGTCCGCCAGGCGCTGCCGCCACTCTTCGTCCAGGCCCTGGACCGCCGCGTCGAGGTTCAGTGGCGCGACGACCTGCCGGGCAACGGCATGGGCCAGGCCCTGCGCCCCGGCGCCATCGCTCTGAACCGCAAGTACCTGGCCGCCCTCGCCGACGGCAGCGCCGCCACCCTCAAGACCGGCCGCAGCCACGGCACCCTGCGCCGCGAACTGCAGGCCACGGTGGTCCACGAGCTGACCCACCTGTACGACCGCGGCCGCCTCTGGCTGCCCGCCGAGGCCCGGCTGATCCAGCGCTGCACGCGCCAGCAGGGCAGCATCGGGCGCATCGGCGAGGGCGCCGAGTGCCGCGGCCAGGCCAACCGCCGCTTCACCCTCTCCGACGACCCGCGCCTGCTCGACCTCGCCGGCTGGCCGCAACTGGCCGGCAAGCGTGGCCAGCGCGAGCACGACAACCGCTTCGTCCTGCGCAGCCCGGACCGCTACGAGCTGAGCAACCCGCGCGAGTTCGTCGCGGTGAACATGGAGTACTTCGTCCTCGACCCCAGCTACGCCTGCCGCCGCCCGGCGCTGTACCGCTACTACGCCGAGCGCTTCGGCGAGCGCCCGCAGCGCCAGGCCTGCGAACAATCCTTCGCCTACCTCAACGCCGGCCGCGACTTCGGCCGCCAGCCGCTGGGCAGGCTGGACCCGGAGCGCGTCTACGAGGTCGACTACCTGCTGGCCGAGGCCAACGACCAGTGGGTGAGCCGCTGGGGCCACGCCATGCTGCGCCTGGTGGTGTGCGCCCCGGGCCGGCCGCGCGGCCCGGATTGCCGGCTGGACCTGGACCAGCACCTGGTGCTGTCCTACCGCGCCTTCGTCGGCGACCTGCAGCTGTCCAGCTGGGACGGCCTGACCGGTTCCTACCCGTCGCGGCTGTTCGTCCTGCCGCTGTCCCAGGTGATCGAGGAATACACCAAGATCGAGCTGCGCAGCCTGGCCTCGATCCCGCTCAAGCTCAATCGCCAGCAGATCGACGAGCTGGTGGAACGGGCCATGCAGGTGCACTGGGGCTACGACGGCAACTACTACTTCATCTCCAACAACTGCGCGGTGGAAACCCTCAAGCTGCTGCGTAGCGGCATCCCCGACCCGCGCCTGCAGGACCTCGACAGCATCACCCCCAACGGCGTGGTGCAGATCCTGGAGAACCGCGGCCTGGCCGACGCCAGCGTGCTCGACGAGCCCAAGCGCGCGCTGCGCCTGGGCTACCGCTTCGACTCCTTCCGCGACCGCTACCAGGCGATGTTCGAGGTGCTGCGCCAGCGCCTGGACATCCCCCAGACCAAGGTCGAGGACTGGCTGGCCCTGCCCGCCAGCGAGCGCCGCGCCTGGTTCGACAAGGCCGACCTGCGCGCCAGCGCCGCCATGCTGCTGCTGGAGCAGGCCTCGCTGCGGCGCCAACTGCAACTGGCCCAGGACGAGCTGAAGCGCCTGTACCTGGGCCACCGCGATGACGCCCGCGCCGATCCCAAGCTGGTGGCGGCGGGCAAGACGCTGCAGCAGATCCTCGACGACAGTGGCTTCCTCAGCCAGCCGGCGGAACTGCTGGACAGCGGCTACGGCCTGCCGCAGCCGGGCGAATCGACGCGCCTGGAACAACAGACCCAGGCCCGCCAGGCGCGCCTGCGCCAGCTCAGCGATAACCTCGACCAGGAGGTCCGCGCCCTGCTGGAGCCGGAGCGCCGCGAGGAGTTGCAGGCGCTGGAGGCCAACCTCAAGCAGCTCGGTGCGCACCTGCGGGCGCTGCATAAGGCGGCGGGTGGGTTCGAGTTGCCTTGAGGGGCTGTTTCTGTAGGAGCGACTGCGCCAAAGCGCTTTTCGTAGGATGGGTTGTTCTCGCAGGAGCGAGCTGTGCTCACTTGCGGGTTCGGTGCATTGGTTTGACTTTGTTCCCTCTCCCTAACCCTCTCCCTGAAGGGAGAGGGGACCGTTCGGTGTGCTTGGATGTTCTGAAGTCAGCCGGCGGCACCGTTGGTTTCCGACTGAAGCCATTCCTCCTCTCGGCACGGACTAGCTCCCTCTCCCTTCAGGGAGAGGGCTGGGGAGAGGGGCTCTTCAGGACACACAACCCCACCCGGCAGAACTCAACACAAACAAAAAACGCGCCCGAAGGCGCGTTTCTCATCAACCGAAGAACCCCTCAACGGCGCCCCTCCAGCTTGAAGTAGAAGACCTTGGTCGCCTGCCGCGCGACGATCCGGCCGCCGCTGATGCGCGGCTCGAAGCGCCAGGTGTCCATGGCCTGGCGCACGGCGTTGTCGAACATCCGCGGCGGCGAGGAGTCCAGCACCTGGATGTCGTCGATGCGGCCGTCGGCGGTGATGGTGAACAGCACTTTCACGTGGCCTTCGATGCCGCGGCGCTGGGCCATCAGCGGGTACTTCGGCGAATCCATGCGCAGCGGCTTGATGTCGCTGTCGTTGAGGCTGCCGGTGGGCAGGCCGGCCGGGCCCTGGGTGCCGGTCGGGGCGGCCTGGGCGCCCGGGGTGCTCTGGCCCACGGTCGGCGCGGCCGGAGGCGGCGGCGGGGCGGGCGGCGTCGGCTCGGCCTGGGCTTGCTCGGCCGGCTCGGGTTCGGGCTTGGGTTTCGGCTTGGGCTTGGGCGCCTTCTTCGGCACCGCCTTTTCCACCGGCTTGGGCTTGGGTTTCGGCGGCTCCGGCTTGGGCGGCTCGACCACCGGCTCCGGCGGCGTGGGTTGCGGCGGCTGCGGCTCGGGCGCGGCGGCCGGCGGCTCCTTCACCGGTTCGGGCTTGGGCGGCAGCTGCACCACGCTGACCTGCATGGTCGGCACTTCGCCACGGCCGAGGTTGAGCTCGTCGGGGCTGGGCACGGCCCAGACCAGGCCGGCGACCACGGCCAGGTGCAGCACCACGGACAGCCCGGAAGACTTCCACCAGCCCGCCTGCTGGGGCGGCTGCTCCGCGTCTTCCACGCCCTCCACGGGCGCGGCGTAGGGGATCAGCAGTTCGGCGACGGGAACTTCCTCGTCGCGGCGGGCGCCGGAGCAGTCCACCAGACGCAGGTTGGCTTCATTGCCACGCTGGGCGCTGACGCAGGGCAGCGAGAGTCCTTCGTCGCTGTCGGAAGACGAAGGAAGTTCCGCGGCGGACGCGACGAGAGTGGAACTCGCCGGCGAGCGCGATTGCGATGGCGACATGGGAGAAGCCTGTGGAGAAATGACAGAATCTGATAATTATTATCATTCGCCCCGGGTATGGCAACCTTATTGGCCATCCGGCAACCAGGCACAGGTCAACATTTGCTGCTGCAGCGCCTGCGGATCCTGCTCTTTGGCGAAGATCAGCTCCAGCCGATTGTCCCGCCGCCAGGCGCTGGGCTGCCAGGGTTCGGCGCCCGTCACCCGGTTGCAGGCCTGCCAGCCGCCCTCGCAGTGCAGCACCGCCTTGGCCCGCAGCAAGCCGTCCAGGCCGGCCAGCCAGGCCTCCAGCGCCGCGCGGCGGAAGTGCCAGTCGGCGTGCAGGCGCCAGCCGACGGCCTGGTGTCCACCGTCGCTGTGCACCTGGCGCAGGGGCGCGGCACGGGTCAGCAGTACCGGTAGTTCGGCCGTGGGGGCTGGCAGTTCCACCGCCGCGGCCGGGTCGAACGCTGCGACGAACGGCAGGCTCGCGAAGGGCAGGCGCCCCTGCTCGGTCCACACCAGCGGCAGCGCCGGCAGGCTGGCTTGCAGACGCGCGCGGGCCGCCTCATCCAGGGCTTCGCTCTTGTTCAGCACCAGCAGCGCGGCATCGGCCAGGGCGTCCTGCTGCGCCTCCGGCAGTGAAGCCCCGGCTGCCAGCGCCGCGGCATCCAGCACCAACAGCAGCGGCTGCGGCGCCAGCACGCCGCGCCAGGGCGCCTCGCCCAGCTGGCGCAGCAGGGTACGCGGGTGGCCGAGGCCGGAGGGTTCGATGAACAGCCGCTGCGGCCGCGCCTTGCGCAGCAGGCGGGCGAGGCCGACCTGGAAGGGCGCGCCGTTGACGCAGCACAGGCAGCCGCCGGCAACCTCGCCTATGGCCACGCCGTCGGCGTCGGTGGCCAGCAGTGCGGCGTCCAGGCCGACCTGGCCGAATTCGTTGACCAGCACCGCCCAGCGCTCGCCAGGCGGACGCTGGGCCAGCAGGTCGCGGATCAGGCTGGTCTTGCCGGCGCCCAGTGGGCCGCCGATCACATGGGTGGGAATCTGTTCGAGCATGGCGCCATGTTGCCGCCTGACGCAGGCCGGGAAAAGCGCTAGAGTCGGCCCTTCGCTCAAAGGACCCCGTTTTCATGCGTCTGCCGGCCCTGTTCCTGTCGTCCTGCCTCGCCCTGCCAGCCCTTGCCCACGCCGAAGCCTGCGTGGTGCACAGCCGCGGCAAGAACCTCGACGTGAAGGTCTGCCAGCAGAACCGCAGCATCCCGGCGAAGCTGTTCCACGAGGGTTTCTGTCAGCCGCAGCTGAAGGACCAGCAGGTCGAGGTGACCTACGCCGAGGCCTGCCCAAGTGGCGCCTTCGGCGTCTGCAACAACGCCCAGGTGCCCAACAGCCCCTACCGCCAGGACATCCACTACTACGGCGTGGCCAGCGACGCGCGCTTCCTCCAGCCGTTCTGCGAAAGCCAGAGCAAGGGCCAGTGGCAGGCCGGCAAGTGACCGTCACGCGCCTGTCATGGGCGTCTGTTCTACTGCTGGTCGGGTACCTCACACCCACTGGCGCCCCACGCCAGCAAAGATCTTGGTGATAGGGCCGCCCCGCGCGGCCCTCTTTTTTTCCGGCTCTTTTCCCGCGTTTTTGCCATCCGGACCGGCGGTATCGCCGTTCGTCCGCGCAAAGGTGTCTTGCGCAGCCGCCCCTTCTGTCAGAAGGTCACATCCGCTAAGTTTTCAGAGCGTGAGGTACCTTGGGGGTTACGCATGAGCACGTCTATGAACCTGGACGGCCCCTTCTATCCACCGGCGCTAGGGGCGCCGGAACGATTCAGCGCGGAGCAGTTGCGCGCCTCGCTGGAAATCACCATGGCCGAGCACGGCGGCGGCGCCGTCTGGCTGTTCGCCTACGGCTCGCTGATCTGGCGCCCGGAGTTCCCGGTGGCCGAGGCCAGCCGTGCGCGGGTGCACGGCTACCACCGTGGGCTCTACCTGTGGTCGCTGACCCACCGCGGTACCCCGGAGATGCCCGGCCTGGTGCTCGGCCTGGACCGCGGCGGCTCCTGCGCCGGCTTCGCCTACCGGCTACCCGACGACGGCCTGGACGCCAACCTGTTCGCCCTCTGGCAGCGCGAGATGCCCTACGCCTCCTACCGCCCGGAATGGCTCAGCTGCCGCCTGGAGGATGGCCGCCGGGTGCGCGCCCTGGGCTTCGTCCTCGAACGCCACCTGCCCAGCTACGCCGGCTCGCTGCCGGACAGCGTCGTGCAGCGCGTGTTCGACAGCGCCCAGGGGCACTTCGGCACCACCCGCGAATACGTCGAGCAGACGGTCAGCGCGCTGCGCGCCTGCGCCATGCCCGACCTGAACCTGGAGGCCCTGCTGGCGCGCTGCTGCGCCAAGGCCAGCGGCTGAGTCAGGGCGTCGGCTGGCGCACCTCGATCGGTTGCGCCGGCGTCTCGTCCAGCCCCCAGTCTGACCCATCCGCCCAGTCCTCGCCGAAGGTCTCGATGGGGTGCTGGGTGCGGCTGGAGCCATTGCCGCAACCCATGGCCGAGGCCGGGCAGTAGCGGTCGCAGCCCCAGCAGATGCGTTCGGGGTGGGCGGGGTGCAGGGGGAATTTCTTGGCCATGGAGGTTCGCCTGAAGGGAGTGGGCCCAGCTTCGATTCAACGCCTTCCGGCGCCCTTCATACTTGTCGCGAATCAAGAAGTGCGGGAATAAGCAAATGCAGAATAAGCAAAGCATTTTTTATTCCTTAATTTATTGACGAAGCCCGCCTACACTGCCTCCCCATGACGACTTTCAGGGGGATGAACCCATGCGCAGCGAACGCGTCCGCTATGTCCTGGTGCCCGGCTGGCACGGCTCGGAGGACGAGCACTGGCAGAGCCACTGGCAGCGCGCGCTGCCCAACGCCTCGCGGGTGGAACAGCGCGACTGGGTGACGCCGCGGCATGTCGACTGGGTCGCCGAACTGGACCGCGAGATCCGCCGCCAGCCCGGTCGCGTGGTGCTGATCGCCCACAGCCTGGGCTGCGTCACCGTCGCTTCCTGGGCCCGCCGCGCCGGGCCCAAGGCCCTGGCCCAGGTCTCCGGAGCCCTGCTGGTGGCGCCCGCCGACGTCGAGCGCGAGACCTGCCACGCGGCGCTGCGCAACTTCGCCCCCATCGCCCTGGACGCCCTGCCTTTCCCCAGCGTGCTGGTGGGCTCGGACAACGACGCCGCCTGCAGCCCGCAGCGCGCCCTGCAGCTGGGCCGCGCCTGGGGCGCCGAGACGCTGATCCTGCCGGATGCCGGGCACATCAATGTGAAGTCCGGCCACGGGGCCTGGGAAGCCGGCTACCGTCACCTGTTCCGCCTGCAGTACCTGATCGACCAGCGCGAACGCCGCCGGGCCTGAGCGAGACGGAATGTAGGAGCAACTGTCTTGCGCCGATGTGCCCTTCGTAGGATGGGTTGAGCTTGCGATACCCATGCTGCCGTGGTGATGGGTATCGCTTCGCTCAACACCATCCTACGAAAAGCCGTGCTTCCCTGGAGGTGTAGGCGGGCCCTGCCCGCGATTTCGCGCGCAGGGCGCGCTCCTGCATGGGAATGGTGCTCGGGCTTGCCCCCTCCCGGAGGGAGAGGGGACCGCAGGCTCCGAGGCGGATCTCATCCGCGATCCGGCTGTCATGCGTGTCGCGGCATGACAGCAGAAACCCATCCTACGAACCTGCCGCTCCCGCCTCGCGCCGTGCGCGGCCTTCGAGGCGGCGGCGCAGGCCGTGGCTTTCCAGGCTCAGCCGGCAGCCCTTGGCCGCCGCGGCGCGGCCCCAGTCCTCCAGCAGCTCCATGCAGGCGTGGTCGATGTAGCGCAGGTGCTGCAGCGGCACGTGCAGCGTGGTGCCCGGCTTCACCTGGTCCAGCAGGCGTGCCAGCTGCGGTACCCGCAGGAAGGTGGCGGCGCCCACCAGGCGCAGCTCGGCTTCGTCGCCGGCGCCGTTGTAGTGCAGGCTGGCCTTCAGCCGTGCGGCCTTCAGCGCCAGCTTGAGCAGGGTCAGGGCGAAGCCCACCAGCACGCCGGTGAGCAGGTCGGTGAGGACGATGCCCAAAGCCGTGGCCAGGTACACCAGCGCCGGCATCCGCCCGTAGCGCAGCAGGCCGGTGAGCGCCTTGGGATCGGCCAGCTTGAGCCCGGTGTAGACCAGCACCCCGGCCAGGCTGGCGATGGGGATCTGCCGCAGCAGCCCGCCGAGCAGGGCGACGAAGGCCAGCAGCCAGAGGCCGTGGAGGATGGCGGACAGTCGGCTGCGGGCGCCGGCCTGCACGTTGGCCGAGCTGCGCACGATCACCCCGGTCATCGGCAGCGCGCCGAGCAGGCCGCAGATCAGGTTGCCGACGCCCTGGGCGGACAGCTCACGGTCCATGTCCGAACGCGGCCCCTGGTGGATGCGGTCCACCGCGGCGGCGGAGAGCAGCGTCTCGGCGCTGGCGATGAAGGCCACCGCCAGGGCCGCCAGCAGCAGCTCGGGTTCGGCCAGGCGCAGCAGGTCGGCCGGGCGGACCCAGTCGATGGCCTGGCTGAGCTGTTCCGGCACTTCCACCCGCAGCACGTCCATGGGCAGCGCCAGGCTCGCCAGGGTCGCCGCGCTCACCCCGAGCAGGGCGCCGGGCAGGAAGCGCAGGCGCGCCGGGCGGAAGCGCTCCCAGCCCCACATCAGCGCCATGGTGCCGAGGCCCAGGGCCAGGGCCTGCGGGCCGTTGCCCAGCGAGGCGGCGAGGGCGCCGGGGAACGCCAGCAGGTTGTCCAGCCCTGATGCCTGTGGCTGGAGGTCGAGCATCACGTGGACCTGCGACAGCACGATGAGGATGCCGATGCCGGCGAGCATGCCGTACACCACCGCCGGCGCGGTGACGCGGAACCAGCAGCCCAGGCGCAGGCGCCCGGCGACCAGTTGGATCAGCCCGGCCAGCAGCAGGATCGGCCCGAGCATGGCCATGCCGTGGCTGCGCACCAGTTCGAAGACCAGCACCGCCAGGCCCGCCGCCGGCCCGCTGACCTGCAGCGGCGAGCCGGCCAGCAGGCCGACCACCAGGCCGCCGACGATGCCGGTGAGCATGCCCTTGGCCGGCGGCATGCCGGAAGCGATGGCGATACCCATGCACAACGGCAGGGCGACGAGAAAGACCACCACCGAGGCCAGCAGGTCGCGGGGCAGGTTGTCCTTGAGGGCGCGCAGGGGCGCGTGAAGGGGTTGGGGAACGGGCATGGCGCTTTCCTCCTTGGCTTTTTCGGGCGCGAGAAAGCCCACGACGCCGGGTCAGCGGCATCGACACGCGCAGGTTGTCAGGCCGCGCCGGCGGGCCGGCGCGGGGTTCGGGCAGGTGTCAGGTCAGGAAGCGGGCACGGCTGTCGTTGTGGAGGTGGGCGCCGTGCCCGTGAGGGTCAGGATTGCGAGTAGCGCGGGCGCGGCGTCGCCATGGGCATCGGGCCTTCGCCGTCCAGCGGGCGGAAGTGGCCCACCTCGGCGTCGTAGGCCTTGATCTGGCTGGTCTCGATGTCATAGACCCAGCCGTGGATGAACAACTGCCCGCTGGCCAGGCGCGCGGCCACCGAGGGGTGGGTCTTCAGGTGGTCGAGCTGGGCCACCACGTTTTCCTCGGTGAGGATGTCCAGGGTGTCGTGGCTGGCGCAGCCGCAGTTCTGCTCGACCACCGTCTTGGCCACTTCGGCGTGGCGCAGCCAGGCCTTCACCGTGGGCATGCGCTCCAGCGTCTGCGGGTCGAGCACGGCCTTCATGGCGCCGCAGTCGGAATGCCCGCAGACGATGATGTGCTGCACGCCCAGGGCCATCACCGCGAACTCGATGGCGGTGGACACGCCGCCGTTCATCTGCCCGTAGGGCGGCACCACGTTGCCGACATTGCGGGTGACGAAGAGGTCGCCCGGCGAGCTCTGGGTGATCAGTTCGGGGACGATGCGCGAATCCGCGCAGGTGATGAACATGGCGCGCGGGTTCTGCGCATGGGCGAGCTTCTTGAACAGCGCTTCCTGTTGCGGGAAGACCTCCTGGCGGAACTGGCGGAAACCTTCGACGATGCGCCGCAGGGCCTCGTCGGCATTCTCCGTGATGTGCTCCTCACCGTGCGATTTGTCGTTCATTGCATGAGCCTCGAAGAGTGACGATGGATTTTTCCCATGCTTGCCGACGTTTCGCACATGGCGAAAAGACACAAACGTTGGGAAATGATGTTCGTGACCGTTTGGTCATCCTGTCGGCAACCCTAGACAAGGAAGATTAATCAAAAATTAAATAAACGCTCTATCTCGCACGTTACAGACATCTTTAAGGCAAGATCGCCGATGATGCCGACAAGCTATCATGGCCCGATGATGTGAATGCGCCGCCTCAGAACAGGCTCATCTGTGCCCGCGGAACCTGGAACAGCGAGCAGTCCAGCCCACCGTAGTCGCGGCGGTCCAGCCCCAGGCGGCGGGCGGCCAATTGGAAGCGCTTGGCCAGCAGTTCGGCGAACACGCCTTCCCCGCGCATGCGCGTGCCGAAGCGGCTGTCGTAGTCCTTGCCGCCGCGGCTCTGGCGGATCAGGCTCATCACGTGCTCGGCGCGGTCGGGGAAGTGCGCCTGCAGCCATTGCTGGAACAGCTCGGAAATCTCCAGCGGCAGGCGCAGCAGGATGTAGCCGGCCGAGCGCGCGCCGTTGTCGTGGGCGGCTTCCAGCAGGCGTTCCAGCTCCATGTCGTTGACCATCGGGATCATCGGCGCCAGCACCGCGCTGACCGGCACGCCGTGCTCGTGCAGGGTGCGCATGGCGCGCAGGCGCGCGCCGGGGCTGGCGGTGCGCGGCTCCATGATGCGCTTGAGCTCGTTGTCCAGGGTGGTGAGGCTGAAGGCCACGCTGACCAGGTTGAGGCTGGCCAGTTCGCCCAGCAGGTCGAGGTCGCGCAGGATCAGCGAACCCTTGGTGATGATGTGCAGCGGGTGGCGGAAGCGCAGCAGGATTTCCAGCGCCTGGCGCGTCAGGCGCTGCTCGCGCTCCAGCGGCTGGTAGGCGTCGGTATTGATGCCCAGGGCGATGGGCCGCGGCACGTAGCCGGGCTTGCTCAGCTCCGCCTCCAGGCGCTCGGCGAGGTTGGTCTTGGCGATCAGGCGCGTCTCGAAGTCGATGCCCGGCGACAGGTCCCAGTAGGCGTGGCTGGGCCGCGCGAAGCAGTAGATGCAGCCGTGCTCGCAGCCGCGGTAGGGGTTGATCGAGCGGTCGAAGCCGACGTCCGGCGACTGGTTGCGGCTGATCACCGTCTTCGCCTGCTCCATCCGCACCTCGGTGGCGCGGCAGGGCGGCGCCTCGTCCTGGTACCAGCCGTCGTCCTCGGCCTCGCTGCGGGTCGGCGCGAAGCGGTTGTGCGGATTGCTGGCGGTGCCGCGGCCACGCGGCGGCAGGGGAGAAGACATGGGTGGGCTCCAGAATTTACTGTATATAAATACAGTATTCCCATGCGAATGACAGCCCCCGCCGATGGATGGCTGGGCGTAGGGCGAATAACCGTTCGCGGTTATCCGCCGTTTGACCATGGCCCCAGGCCCCCTGCGGAGCCAAACCCGAAGCCCCGCCTCAAGGCGCTCCGAACCCGACATCGGGTTGGGCAACGGCGTACAACCGCGAACGGTTGTGCGCCCTACGAATGGTGATGGGTATCGCTTCGCTCAACCCATCCTACGAGGGTGTTTCTCCCGCATCCCGTAGGAGCGGATTCATCCGCGATGCCGCCGGCAGGGCCGGCGCTCATGCCATCGCCGACCTCAGATCAACGCCCGCAACGACCAGTACAGCAGCGCCGCCAGGCAGATCGCCGCCGGCAGCGTCAGCACCCAGGCCAGCAGCATGTTGCGGATGGTCTGCCATTGCAGGCCGCTGCCGTTGGCGGTCATGGTCCCGGCGACGCCGGAGGACAGCACCTGAGTGGTGGACACCGGCAGGCCGTAGATGTCCGCCGCGCCTATGGTGAGCATCGCGGTGAGCTGCGCGCTGGCGCCCTGGGCGTAGGTCAGCGGCTGCTTGCCGATGCCCTCGCCGACGGTGGTGACGATGCGCCGCCAGCCCACCAGGGTGCCCAGGCCGAGGGCCAGGGCCACCGCCACCTTGACCCACGGCGGGATGAACTGGACGGTGTCCAGGCTGCGGTCGCGCAGGGCCTGCAGGGTGCTCCAGGTGTCGACGTCGAAGACCTGCTCGGTGCGGTCGAGCTGGCGGATGGTCTCCACGCTCAGGTACAGCTCGTTGTGCAGCGCCAGCACCTCGTCGTCGGGCAGCCCGCTCAGGTCGTCGTGGCCGCGCAGGCGCGCGCCTATGTTGTGCAGTTGCGCGGCCAGCGCCGGCAGCACCTCGGGGGTCAGGCGCTGCTCGCTCTGGTAGTCCAGCAGCACCCGGCGCGGGGCCGTGGGGATGTCTTCCGGGGCCAGCCGGCGCAGCTGCAGTTCGGCCCGGTGCGCCAGTTCGCGCAGTTGCTGCACCTGGGCCGGTGCCTGGCCGCGGTCGACGGCGAAGCTCAGCGGCATCAGCGCGGCGAGGATCAGCATGATCAGGCCGATGCCCTTCTGCCCGTCGTTGGAGCCATGGGCGAAGGACACCCCGGTGCAGGTCAGCACCAGCAGCGCGCGGATGCCCAGCGGCGGCGGCTGGCGCCCCTGGGGCGCGCTGAACAGCGTCTTGCGCCGCGCCACCGCGCGCATGCCCAGCAGTAGCAGGCCGGCGCCGAGGAAGCCCAGCAGCGGCGACAGCAGCAGGGCGTAGCCGACCTTCTGCAACTGCTCCCAGGCGCTGCCGTCGATGCCCAGTTCGCCGCTCAGCACGCCGTGGGCCAGGCTCACGCCGACGATGGAGCCGATCAGGGTGTGCGACGACGACACCGGCAGGCCCAGCCACCAGGTGCCGAGGTTCCACAGGATGGAGGCGCCGAGCAGGGCGAAGATCATCGCCAGGCCGGCGGCGCTGTCCACCCGCAGCAGCAGGTCCAGCGGCAGCAGGGTGACGATGCCGAAGGCCACCGCGCCACTGGAGAAGAGCACGCCGAGCAGGTTCCACAGCCCCGACCAGCCCACCGCCAGCTGCGGCGGCAGGGCGTTGGTGTAGATCACCGTGGCCACCGCGTTGGCGGTGTCGTGGAAGCCGTTGATGAACTCGAAGCCCAGGGCGATCAGCAGCGCCAGGGCCAGCACCAGCAGGGTGCCGCTGGGGCGCAGCTGGCCGCCCTGGGCGAGGATGTCCAGGGCCAGGTTGCCGAAGGTGTAGACCAGGCCGCCGCCGAGCAGGAGGAAGAACAGCACTTGCCCGGTGGGCGTGGCCACTTCCTGCAGCACCGGGTTCACCGGCATGCGCGAGACGCGCGTGGCGCGCAGGGACTGGAGCAGGTGGTAACGGTCAAGCACGTCCGTTGTGCTCCCTGTCGGGGACTGTGGTGTCGGGGGCGGGGCGAGGGGGCACTGGCGGCTCCTTCCTGCAAATGCCTAATAGCCTAGTCCGCCGGGCGGCGCTGCGGTTCTCCAATGTTTCCGAGATAGGCGCCCCAGGCGATATGTCAAATGGCTATTATCCGTGCCGGTCTTTCAACCACTACGCTTTCCTGGTGGGCCACCCGAGGGCACTGTCATGCAGGAAGAAAGCCCAAGTGCGTTTCCGAGATGGATGCCAGCAATGCCCTACGACCAGCTCCCGGATGTCTTCGCGCAGATTCTCGAACAGGCCATCGATGGCGTGGTGGTGCTGGACGAGCACAACCGCGTGCTGCTGTTCAACGCCGCCGCGGAGCGCCTGTGGGGCTATTCCCGCGAGGCGGTGCTGGGCCAGGACGTCGGCCTGCTGCTGCCCCGGGAGGTGCGTCCGCGTCTGGACGCCAGCCTGGACACCGAGGGCATAGTCGGCAGCCGTAGCGAGGTGCCGATGCGCTGCCGCGACGGCAGCCGGCTGTGGGGCTCGATGTCGATCTCGCACATCGAGTTCGACGGCAAGCGCCTGCTCGCCGCCTTCGTCAAGGACTGCACCCTGCAGCGCCGCCAGCGCGAGCAGATGGACGTGCTGTCGCTGGCCGCCAACGAGACCGACAACGCAGTCATCGTCACCGGCCGCGAGGGGCGCATCCTCTACGTCAATGCCGGCTTCAGCCGCATGTTCGGCTGGAACGCCGAGCAGGCCCAGGGGCGCTACCCCTCGGAGCTGCTGCAGGTGCCCCAGGCCAGCGTGCGGCGCTGGCGCCAGGCCGGCGCCGGGCTGTTCCGCAGCGAAGAGCTGGTGCGCGACCTGATCGGCCGGCCGCTGTGGTGCTCGGTGGTGGCCAACCCCATCCTCGACGCCCGCGGCCAGCCGGTGAACTCGGTGATGCTGCTCACCGACATCACCCACACCAAGCTGCACGAAGTGCTGCAGAACAAGGTGCTCGACGCCCTGGTGCGCGAGCGCCCGCTGGTGGACGTGATGGACCTGGTGTGCCGCGAGGTGGAGCGCATCGCCCCGGAGGTCAAGGCCTCGATCCTGCGCGTGGACGCCCAGGGGCGCATGCACCCGCTGGCCGCGCCGAGCCTGCCGGAGGCCTTCTCGCAGTCCATCGAGGGCGCGCGCATGGGCCCCCATGCCGGCAGCTGCGGCACCGCGGCCTACCGGGGCAAGGCGGTGATGGTCAGCGACATCGCCAGCGACCCGTTGTGGGACGACTATCGCCAACTGGCGCTACCCCTGGGCCTGAAGGCCTGCTGGTCGAGCCCGATCAAGAACAGCGAGGGCCGCGTCATCGGCACCTTCGCCTTCTACTACGAGCAGTGCCGCGGCCCGGACGAGCTGCACCTGCGCCTGGTGGACGTCAGCCTGCCGCTGTGCGCCCTGGCCCTGGAGCGCGAGGAAGCCCGCGCGCACATCCGCCAACTGGCCTTCTACGACACCCTCACGGGCCTGCCCAACCGCAGCCTGCTGCTGGCCGAGGCCGAGCAGGCGATGACGCGCATCGAGAACGACGAGGCGGAAATGGCGGTGCTGTTCATCGACCTGGACCGTTTCAAGCAGATCAACGATTCCCTCGGCCACCCGGCCGGCGACGAGCTGCTGCGCCTGGTGGCGGCGCGCCTGCAGGAGGTGGTGCGCGAGCAGGGCCTGGTGGGGCGCCTGTCGGGCGACGAGTTCGTGGTGGTGCTGCCGTACTGCGGCGGCCTGCTCGCCTCGCAGATCGCCGAGCGCATCCTCGCCCGCCTAGCCCTGGCGCACCGGGTGGGCGGCGTCAGCCTGATCACCCTGGCGAGCATCGGTATCAGCCTGTTCCCCAGCAACGGCCGGGACATGGAGACGCTGCTGCACCGCGCCGACATCGCCATGTACCAGGCGAAGAACGGCGGGCGCGGCAGCTACCGCTTCTTCAGCGAAGAGATGAACCAGCGCGCCCAGGAACGTCTGGCCCTGGAAAGCGCGCTGCGCGAGGCCGTGCAGCGCCAGGCGCTGAGCCTGCATTACCAGCCCCAGGTGCGCCTGGACGACGGCCGCGTGCACGCGGTGGAGGCCCTGGCCCGCTGGCGCCACCCGCAACTCGGCGCAGTGGCGCCGAACCGCTTCATCCCCCTGGCCGAGGAGTGCGGCATCATCGGCGAACTCAGCCAGTGGGTGCTGCGCGAGGCCTGCCGGCAACTGGCCGACTGGCGCCGGCGCAGCATCCACATCCCGGCGGTGGCGGTCAACCTGTCCCCCGCCGACTTCCGCGACCCCGACCTGCCGACCCGCCTGCAGGACCTGCTGCAGCGCAACGGCCTGGCCGGCACCGACCTGGTGGTGGAAATCACCGAAGGCATGCTGCTGGACAACCACCCGGCGACCCTCGACATCCTCCGCGCCGTGCATGGCTTGGGTGTACGCCTGTCGATGGACGACTTCGGCACCGGCTATTCCAGCCTCGGCTACCTGCACCGCCTGCCGATCAGCGAACTGAAACTCGACCGCAGCTTCGTCGCCGAGCTGAACGCCGGCGCGGCGGCGCAGGCGCTGACCGACGCGGTGATGAACATCGGCCGCAGCCTGGAACTGATGGTGGTCGCCGAAGGGGTGGAGGACGAGGCGCAACTGGAGCTGCTGCGCCGGCAGGGCTACCCGGTGGCCCAGGGCTACCTGTTCTCGCGGCCCTTACCGGCGGCGGCGCTGGAGGAGTGGTTGGTGAGGCGGGGCGCGTAGGAGCAACCGTCTTGCCGGCTGCGCCGAGGTGCTTTTCGTAGGATGGGTTGAGCTTGCGAAACCCATGCGGTGGCGGTGATGGGTATCGCTTCGCTCAACACCATCCTACGGGCCCTGGGGGAGAGGGCGCTCTAAACCCCCAGCACCAATCCCCCCAGCAACCTCAATCCTTCTTCTTCAGCTTCGGATTAGGGAAAAACTGCACCCCCTGCACCTTCGGATCAGCCGGCTTCTTCAACGCGCTGGCATTGACCCGCGTAGCCAACTCCTTCGGCACCGACTGCCCCTGGGCATTGAGCGTGTCGGCGTAGCCGCAGGCCACGCACTCGCGGTGCGGCACGCCGTCCTCGTCCCACATCAGGATCTTGTCCTGCTCGCTGCAGGCCGGGCATACCGCGCCGGCGATGAAGCGCTTCTTCACCTCGGCCATCACGCAGCCTCCCCGGTCAGGCCGGAATGGCGCAGCAGCGCGTCGATCGACGGCTCGCGGCCGCGGAAGGCGACGAACAGCGCCATCGGCTCCTGGGAGCCGCCCTTGGCCAGGATGGCCTCGCGGAAGGCGGCGCCGGTCTGCGGGTTGAACACGCCTTCTTCTTCGAAGCGCGAGAAGGCGTCGGCCGACAGCACTTCCGCCCACTTGTAGCTGTAGTAACCGGCCGCGTAGCCGCCGGCGAAGATGTGCGCGAAGCTGTTGGCGAAGCGGTTGTACGCCGGTGGGCGCATCACCGCCACCTCGTCGCGCACGCCGTTGAGCACGTCGAGCACGCTGCGGCCGTCGCCGTGGCTGGTGTGCAGTTCGAAGTCGAACAGCGAGAACTCCAGCTGGCGCACCATCATCAGGCCGGACTGGAAGTTCTTCGCCGCCAGCATCTTCTCCAGGATGTCCTGGGGCAGCGGCGCGCCGGTCTCGTAGTGGCCGGAGATCAGCGCCAGGCCCTCGGGCTCCCAGCACCAGTTCTCCATGAACTGGCTGGGCAGCTCCACCGCGTCCCAGGCCACGCCGTTGATGCCCGAGGCGCCGGCGTGCTCGACGCGGGTCAGCAGGTGGTGCAGGCCATGGCCGAATTCGTGGAACAGCGTGGTCACTTCGTCGTGGGTGAGCAGCGCCGGCTTGCCGTTCACCGCCGGGGTGAAGTTGCACACCAGGTAGGCGACCGGGGCGACCAACTGGCCGGCGGCGTCGCGGCGGCGGTCGCGGGCGCCGTCCATCCAGGCGCCGCCGCGCTTGTTGGCGCGGGCGTAGAGGTCGAAGTAGAAGCGCCCGACGTGCTGGCCGTTCTCCTCGATCTCGAACAAGCGCACGTCCGGGTGCCAGCGCTCGAAGTCATGCAGCTCGCGGATCTGGATGCCGTAGAGCTTCTGCACGATGGCGAACAGGCCGGACAGCACCTTGTCCACCGGGAAGTACGCACGCAGCGCTTCCTGCGACACGCTGTAGCGCGCCTCGCGCAGCTTCTCGCCGTAGTAGCCGGAGTCCCAGCTCTGCAACTGCGCGCAGCCCTGTTCGGCGGCATAGGCCTTGAGCTGGTCGAGGTCCTGCTGGGCGTAGGGCTTGCTGCGCACCGCGAGGTCGCGCAGGAAGTGCAGCACCTGCTCCGGGGATTCGGCCATCTTGGTCGCCAGCGACAGCGCCGAGAAGTTGGCGTAGCCCAGCAGGCGCGCCAGTTCCTGGCGCAGGTCGAGGATTTCCTGCATCACCGGGCCGTTGTCGTTCTGCCCGGCGTTGGGGCCCTGGTCGGAGGCGCGGGTGCAGTAGGCGGCGTAGACCTCTTCGCGCAGGGCGCGGTCGTCGGCGTAGGTCATCACCGCGAAATAGCTGGGGAACTCCAGGCTGATCAGCCAGCCGTCCAGGCCCTTGGCCTGCGCGGCCTGCTGCATCTGCGCCTTGGCCGAGTCGGTCAGGCCGGCCAGCGCCGCCTCGTCGGTGACGTGCTTGGTCCAGGCCTGGGTGGCGTCCAGCAACTGGTTGGAGAAGCGGCTGCCCAGCTCGGACAGGCGCGCCTGGATTTCCGCGTAGCGCTTCTGCTGCTCGGCCGGCAGGTCGATGCCCGACAGGCGGAAGTCGCGCAGGGCATGTTCCAGGATGGTCTTCTGCGCCACGTCGAAGTTCGCCGCGGCGGGGCTGGCGGCCAGGGCCTCGTAGGCCTTGAACAGCTCGCGGTTCTGGCCCAGCTCGGTCCAGTAGGCCGAGAGCAGCGGCAGGCAGCCTTCATAGGCCTCGCGCAGTTCGGCGCTGTTGCACACGGCGTTGAGGTGGCTCACCGGGCTCCAGGCCGCGCCCAGGCGCGCATGCAGTTCGTCCATGGCCAGCACCAGGCCGTCCCAGCTGGGGTTGGCGCCCTGTTCGGCGAGGATGCGCGCAATGCCGGCGCGGTTGTCGGCGAGGATCTGCTCGATGGCCGGCTTCACATGCTCGGGGCGGATGGCGGAGAAGGGCGGCAGGTCGTAGGACTGCAGAAGGGGATTCGCGCTCACGGTGGCAACCTTGGCTGAGGAAACACCCGGCCATCTTAAATACAATCGACGGCATCCGCAGCCTGAAGGAAAACTATCGTGGCCATACGTTCGTATCAGGGTAAAACGCCGCAACTCGGCGAACGCGTCTTCGTCGACCCCAGCGCCGTGCTCATCGGCGACATCGAAATCGGCGCCGACAGCTCGGTGTGGCCGCAGGTGACCATCCGCGGCGACATGCACCGCATCCGCATCGGCAACCGGACCAGCATCCAGGACGGCAGCGTGCTGCACATCACCCACGCCGGCCCCTACAACCCCGACGGCTTCCCGCTGACCATCGGCGACGAAGTGACCGTCGGCCACAAGGTCCTGCTGCACGGCTGCAGCGTTGGCAACCGCGTGCTGGTGGGCATGGGCTGCATCGTCATGGACGGCGCGGTGATAGAAGACGAAGTCATCCTCGGCGCCGGCAGCCTGGTGCCGCCGGGCAAGGTGCTGGAAAGCGGCTTCCTCTACGTCGGCAGCCCGGCGAAGAAGGCCCGCCCGCTGAGCGACAAGGAAAGGTCCTTCTTCGCCTATACGGCCGGCAACTACGTGAAGCTGAAGGACCAGCACATCGCCGAGGGCTATGCCGAATAAGGTAATAGGCCGCGCGGAGACGATTGGGCACCGGTCTGTTTGTACGGCAATGAGACGAGCAGGAATGCTCTTCCGAGTGTCCAGTGCTTTTTAGCTGCCTACACGGCAGTGAAGATGGACACCGTCGACGGCATCCGCACTTACATTTTCTTAGCTGCCTACGCGGCAGTGAAGGACGAGTACGGCATGACGCGCCAGAACGTGAATTTCTTAGCTGCCTACACGGCAGTGAAGGATGACCTGGGCGCGGTCTGTCATGTCCTTGATTTCTTAGCTGCCTACACGGCAGTGAAGTAGAGATATTACTCCTCAACCCCCTGACTTCCCACGAGAAAGCACCCTATACACACGCATAACCCTTTTTTCAGGGGCCTCTCCAAGCCATTGATTTTCATGGGACTCGCAAGAGGCTCCAGAAAAAGGGTAGGAAGTCATTGCATGGGCGTTTGGTAGGTACGGAGGCCAGTTGTATGCTTCCGGTTCGATTCTTCCTGCCGCAGCTTCGCCCATGCACTACCAGAACATCCTCTTCGACCTCGACGGCACCCTCACCGACCCGCGCGAGGGCATCACCCGTTCGATCCAGTATGCCCTGGCGCAGCTGGGCATCGACGAGCCGGACCTGCGCCGGCTCGAGCACTTCATCGGCCCGCCGCTGCTGCAGTGCTTCATGAGCACCTATGGCTTCGACGAGGCGCGGGCCTGGGAGGCGGTGAACCATTACCGGGTGCGTTTCAAGGACACCGGGTTGTACGAGAACCGGGTGTTCGACGGCGTCGGCGAGTTGCTGGCGCTGCTCGGCGGCCAGGGCCGCACGCTGTTCATCGCCACCAGCAAGCCCACCGTGTTCGCCGCCGAGATCGCCCGGCACTTCGATTTCGCCCGGCATTTCAAGGTGATCTACGGCAGCGAGCTGGACGGCACCCGCACCAACAAGGTGGAGCTGATCGAGCACCTGCTGCGCCTCGAAGGCCTGGACCCGGCGCAGACGCTGATGATCGGCGACCGCAAGCACGACCTGATCGGCGCGCACCGCAACGGCCTGAGCGCCGCCGGCGTCGGCTACGGCTTCGGCAGCCGCGAGGAGCTGCTGGCCGAAAGCCCGGCGCACTACTTCGCCAACCTGGGCGAACTGCACGCAGCCTTCGCCGCCGGCTGAGGCGCAAGACCCCGGGAGGACCGCCTCCCCGCGCTGCAACGGGGCGCCGTGGCGGCGGGGGAAATCGCGTCTAGAATGAGTCAGTCGGATGACGTCAAAAATATGGCAAATAGCCATTAATTTGCATTGCCTGGGGAAAGGCTCGCCTGCACAATTGCGCTTTCGCCAAAAGAACGACACTGACTCGGCGAACGGGATTTCTGGGGACAGCCATGGCGGCACGATGGGGATTGCGCGGCAAATCGGTGGTAGCGCTGTTACTGGCCTGCGTTCTGGCGTTGGTTCCCGCGGTGCTGCTCGGCTGGAAGGCGATGGAGGACATCCGTACGCACTTCGGCCTGGCCTATGCGAAGAACTTCACCCTGCTCAACCAGCAGAAGATCCTCGCCCCGGTGATCCGCGAGCTGTCGCTGTCGCGGCGCCTGGCCGAGTCGGTGGTGACCCAGGACTGGCTGCTGGACGAGAGCAGTTCCGAGCGGCGCACGCGCTTTTTCCGTGAAGCCGACGGTTACCGTGGCGACCAGGGCGAGTATTCCTACTTCGTCATCGTCGACTCCTCGCTGCACTACTACTTCAACGACTCCACCTCGCCGCTGTCCAACGCCCCGCGCTACACCCTCAGCCGCGACGACCCGCAGGACGCCTGGTACTTCGCGACCATGGCCAGCGACAGCCCCTACAACATCAACGTCAACTACGACGCCAAGTTGCGCGCCACCAAGGTCTGGTTCAACGTCCAGGTCATCGCCGGCAACCACAAGGTTGGCCTGGCCGGCGGCGGGCTGGACCTGACCGCCTTCCTCGACCAGTTCATCTCGCGCCGCGAGCCCGGGGTGACGCCGATGATCGTCGACGCCGACGGCGCCATCCAGGCGCACCCGGACCGCAAGCTGATCGCCCTGAGTTCCGGCGCCGGCACCGCCGGGAACGATGGCCACCGGGTCTTCGACCTGCTGGCCAGCGACGAGGAACGCAAGGGCCTGCGCCAGGTGCTGGACGACGCTCAGGCGCACCCGGGCGAGGTGCGCACCTTCTGGGCCACCCTCGACGGCAAGCGGCAGCTGCTGGCCACCGCGTACATTCCCGAGCTGCGCTGGCACGTGCTCAGCGCCGTCGACCTGCACGCCGCGCAGGTGCTCGACAGCCGCTGGATCTGGCCGCTGGCGGGCACCCTGCTGGGCCTGCTGGCGCTGCTGCTGATCGGCTTCGCCTACACCGTCGAGCTGCTGCTGCTCAAGCCGCTGCGCGGCCTGCGCCAGTCGGCCAAGGCGATTGCCGCCGGGCAGTACGACAACCCGCTGCCCAAGTCCCGCGGCGACGAGATCGGCGAGCTGTCCGACGCCTTCGCCAGCATGGCCAACCAGGTCCGCCGGCACACCGAGGACCTGGAGGACAAGGTACGCCAGCGCACCCAGGCCCTGGAGCAGGCCAACCGCGAGATGGCCGCGGCGCAGAAGAAGATCGGCGATTCCATCGACTACGCCAGCCTGATCCAGCGCGCCATCCTGCCCGACCGCCAGCTGCAGTCGTCCCTCGGCCAGCACCATTTCGTGCTGTGGAAGCCGCGCGACGTGGTCGGCGGCGACTTCTACATCTACCGCGAAGGCAGCGAGGACAGCCTGATCGGCGTGGTCGACTGCGCCGGCCACGGCGTGCCCGGCGCGCTCATGACCATGCTGGCGCTGGCCGCCATCGACCACGCCATCGACAGCGTGCAGAGTCACGACCCTGCATCGATCCTGCGCGAGACCGACCAGGTGATGCGCGGCATGATCGGCCAGGAGCGGGTGACCCAGGCCCTGGCCACCAACATGGATGCCGGTTTCGTGCGCGTCGACCACGGCCGCCGGCTGCTGCACTTCTCCGGGGCGAAGATCTCGCTGTTCGCCAGCAATGGTGACGAGGTTCGCGAATACAAGGGCGGCCGTCGCGCCATCGGCGACAAGCGCCAGGGAGAGTACGAGAATATCCAGCTGCCGCTGGAGCCGGGCTGGACCTTCTACCTGTGCACCGACGGCTTCCTCGACCAGGCCGGTGGCGAGCACGGCTTCGGTTTCGGCAACAGCCGCTTCGCCGAACTGCTGCGCCGTCATTCACGTCTGCCATTGGCCGAGCAGGCGCGGGTGTTTGCCGCTACCCTGGCGGACTATCAGGGCGAACGGCCGCAACGCGACGACATCACCATCCTGTCCTTCCGATTCGAGTAGGAGTACGCCATGGAGACACTAGACCTGTTGGCCATGCGTGAAAGCTACACCCGACAACGCATCCTGCTGTGCTTCAACGGCCCGATCTCGCGCAGCCTGATCGAAGAGATCGGCCACGCCCTGCGCAACTACATGCAGGCCGAGCAGGCGCACCCCAGCGAGGCCATGGACGTCTTCGCGGTCTACATCGAGATGACCCAGAACATCCGCCACTACGCCACCCAGCGCGGCTACGGCGACCAGGACGCCTCGGCCACCGTGGCCATCGCCCGCGACGACGACGGCCACTACGTGGTGTCCGCCGGCAACCTGGTGGAGCTGGCGGACGGCCGCGAGCTGGTGCGCAACATCGAGGCCATCGCCGGGCTCGACAAGGCCCAGCTCAAGGCGGCCTACAAGGAGCAGCTGCGCCGCCCGCGCGATTCCGGGGTCAGCAGCGGCGCCGGCCTGGGCCTGCTGGACATCGCCCGCAAGTCCAGCATGCCCTTGCAGACCTCCCTTACCGAACAACCCGATGGGCGCGCGTTCTTCAGTCTGCGCGCCGTGATCTGACCACGCGTTTCAGGAATACAAAGGTATGAGTGACCTTCACATCAGCGGCACCCAGTCCACCCCGTCGATCCACGGTGACTGGGAAGCCGGCGTCCTGGCCATGCAGGGCGACTCCTATCCCGAGAACTCCTACGAACTCTTCGGCCAGGTGATCGAATGGGTGGAACGCTTCCTCGCCGGGGAGCAGCGCCCGCTGGCACTGGACCTGCGTCTGCTATACCTCAATACCAGTTCGATCAAGGCGATGATGGATATCTTCGACCTGCTCGAGGAAGCCCACCGCAACGGTCGACAGACCCAGGTGAGCTGGCACTACGACCGCCGCAACGAGCGCGTCGCCGAACTGGCCGAGGAATTCCGCGAAGACTGTAGCTTCCCGTTCGTCATACAGCCCTACGACGAGTGATGCCATGAACAGCGAACGCGAGCTGGACCTGTTGATCGAGGAGCTGCTGGCCGACCCGCAGTATTTCGACCATCCGCTGCGCGAGGCGCTGTTCCTCAAGCACCAGCAGTCCCTCGACCAGCTCGCGCGCCTGGAGCGCATCGCGCGGATTTCCGACGGTTTCCAGTCGATGGCGCGGGCACAGAACTCGACGCTGTCCGAGCGCTACCACAAGCAGTTGCGCCAGCTGGAGAAGGTGGCGCGCATCTCCGACCGCTACCAGAACATGATGCGCGACCTCAACGTGGCGCTGCGCGAGGCTTCCACCCACGACCCGCTGACCGGCATCGGCAACCGCCGCCTGCTGATGGAGCGCCTGCGCGAGGAAAGCGAGCGCGCCCAGCGCAGCGGCAAGCCCTACGTGCTGGTGATCCTCGACATCGACCACTTCAAGCAGGTCAACGACACCTGGGGCCACGAGGTGGGCGACCGCGTGCTGGTGGAGATCGGCTGCACCATGCAGGCCGCGCTGCGCCAGTACGACCTGTGCGGGCGCTGGGGCGGCGAGGAGTTCCTCCTGCTGCTGCCGGAAACCGCCATGGCCGACGCCGACCAGGTGATCGACCGGGTACGCCAGGACATCCGCTCGCTGGCCGTGCGCGTGGGCACCGAGGCGCTGTCGGTGACCGCCAGCTTCGGCGTGGCCGAATACCGCCTGGGCGAGAGCTACTCGCAGACACTCAGCCGGGCCGATGCGGCGCTGCTGGAAGCCAAGCGCAGCGGGCGGGACAAGTGCGTGGCGAGTGCTGTGACGAGTGGTTGAGCTGACGGGTTTTCTGTAGGAGCGAGCTTGCTCGCGAACGGTGCTTGCCGGTCGCATGAGTGTCTCAGGTTACCTCCATTCCCTCTCCCCAGCCCTCTCCCTGAAGGGAGAGGGGGCTTGTCCGTGCCGAGAGAAGGCATGGCTTCGTCCTGATACCTACGGAGTTGTCGGCTAACGCCAGAACAACCGTTTCTGCCCAACGGTCCCCTCTCCCTTCAGGGAGAGGGTTAGGGAGAGGGGCGGAGCCAATCCCAGGTACCAAAGCGACAGGTGAACCCCCATCGCAATCACCCCACCGCAAAAAAACCTCAAACCCTCACACTGGCAAAGGTCGACTCCCCCTGTGCCTGGCTCAGCGCCGAGATCGCCGAGGAGTGCGGCATCAGCGCCAGGTCCTGGGGTATCGGCATGACCATCACCGGCTGGCCTATCGGCTGGCCCTGGCGTTCGTCGCGTGGCGGGATGCCGAAGTATTCGCGGTAGCACTTGGAGAAGTGCGGGGTGGAGACGAAGCCGCACACCGAGGCCACCTCGATGATCGACATCGAGGTCTGCTTGAGCAGCTGGCGCGCGCGGATCAGGCGCAGCTTCAGGTAATAGCGCGACGGCGAGCAATGCAGGTACTTCTGGAACAGCCGCTCCAGCTGGCGCCGCGAGACGTTGACGTAGACCGCCAGTTCGTCGAGGTCGATCGGCTCTTCCAGGTTGGCTTCCATCAGCGCGACTATTTCCTGCAGCTTCGGCTGGTTGGTGCCGAGCATGTGCTTGAGCGGCACGCGCTGGTGGTCCTGCTCGTTGCGGATGCGCTCGTAGATGAACATCTCGGAGATCGCCGCCGACAGTTCGCGGCCGTGCTCGCGGCCGATCAGGTGCAGCATCATGTCCATCGGCGCGGTGCCGCCGGAGGAGGTGTAGCGGTTGCGGTCGATGGAGAACAGGCGGGTGCTCATGGCCACCCGCGGGAAGGCTTCCTGCATCGCCGCCAGGCATTCCCAGTGCACGCTGCAGTCGTAACCGTCGAGCAGGCCGGCGCGGGCCAGCGCCCAGCTGCCGGTGCACACCGCGCCGAGGCGGCGGCCCAGGCGCGCCTGGGTCTGCAGGAAGCTCACGTGCTCGCGGGTGACGCTGCGCTGGATGCCCACGCCGCCGACCACGATCAGCGAATCCATCGGCGGGGCGCCGTCGGTGCTGGCGTCGGGGGTGATCTGCAGGCCGTCGCTGGCCCATACCTGGCGGCCGTCGAGGGTGAGGGTGTGCCAGCGGTACAGCTCCCTGCCGGAGAGCTGGTTGGCCATACGCAGCGGTTCCACCGCCGAGGCCAGGGAGATCAGGGTGAAGTTGTCCAGCAGCAGGAAGCCGATGGACTGCGGAGCTCGGTTTTGCGGGGGAACTCCGGGGTTGAAAGCATTCATGATGCTCGATCTCCTCACGCTAGTCACGGTTGCCCCTGAGGGGCTTTCTTATGCTTGTTTTCTGCCTGGGTGACCCGCAGGTCACCGTCGCTTCCAAGAGCAAGGCAAATGCCGTGCCTATGTTGATTGGGCGTTCAATAAAAAAGAAAAGCGCCTGGGAACGGCGCTTTTGGGAGCTTGGATGCGACCCCTGACATGTCGCAAACGCCTATGGGGCGTGGCCTCTGGGGCATTTGGTAGCACTCGGCCCGTGGCTGCCGAGTGCCAGCATTTTCCGAAAGTAACGCTTGTCAGACCTGTCCGATAACGACGCGACGCTGCGCCAAAAGGTGGCGTCGGGCGCGCGGAGTGAGCAAAAGAGGGTCAGCACTCGATGATGCTGACGGCCAGGCCGCCGCGGGAGGTTTCCTTGTACTTGTCGTGCATGTCGGCGCCGGTGTCGCGCATGGTGCGGATGGCCTGGTCGAGGCTGATGAAGTGCTGGCCGTCGCCACGCAGGGCCATCTGTGCGGCGTTGATGGCTTTCACTGCGGCGATGGCGTTGCGCTCGATGCAGGGCACCTGGACCAGGCCGCCGACCGGGTCGCAGGTCAGCCCGAGGTTGTGCTCCAGGCCGATCTCGGCGGCGTTCTCGACCTGTTCGGGCGTGGCGCCGAGCACTTCGGCCAGGCCGGCGGCGGCCATGGCGCAGGCCGAACCGACCTCGCCTTGGCAACCGACTTCGGCGCCGGAGATGGAGGCGTTCTTCTTGCACAGGATGCCCACCGCGGCGGCGGCGAGGAAGAAATCCACCACGTCCTGCTCGCTGGCATCGGGGTTGAAGCGCATGTAGTAGTGCAGCACCGCCGGGACGATGCCGGCCGCACCGTTGGTGGGCGCGGTGACCATGCGCCCGCCGGCGGCGTTCTCCTCGTTGACCGCCAGGGCGTAGAGGTTGACCCACTCCATGGCGCTGAGGGTGGA
>NZ_JWMC01000096.1:0-7016 GCF_000812405.1 Pseudomonas sp. PI1 | reverse complement strand
GATGTCGTGGTCGGTGCGGGTCAGGGAGAAGTTGTGGCGGTACTCGTTGGCGGCCACCAGTTGCACCACCTGGCGGGCGCAGCCGGGGGCCAGGCCCAACTCCAGGTCGGCATTGCGCCCATCGTGCGGGCTGAAATCGCCACGCCAGGGCGCCACCACCGCGGCCACGGTGTCGAACAGGCCGATGAAGCCCAGGGAGAAGTCCGTGCGGTGGCGCCAGGCGAAGCCATCGTCGAGCACCGGCGATCCGGCGGGCAGCGCTTTGGCCAGCAGACTGTCTGCTCCCTTGAGCAGGTCGTTGGCACAATGCCGCGCGGCGGCGGCCCCGCGACTGAAGCCGAACAGGTCGATTTCGATGCGGCGGATCTTCAGGTCGGGATTTGCCTTGCGGAGCCGTTCAATTTGACTCGTCACCAGTGCCGGCATCTGCTTCACCCGCGCAAGCACTCCCGTGCTGCCACGACCGGTCCCCTGGCTGAACGGCGAGTCCTGCTGGCCGGCGCTGGTGCCGACGCCTTCCAGATAGACTGCCAGATAGGCCTCATCAGCTTCGGCCGGCAGACGCTCATCCGCCTGGTCTGGATAAAGGTTGTACAAGTGAGCGATGTTGCTCGCATCGTTGCCATAGCTGTTATCCGGCGTGGCGCCGCTACCGTCGAAACCATAAGCTGCACAGTGCTGGCGGATATCCTCTGCCGCCTCCTGCGACAGCCCCACGTTGATGGCGCGGCACTCGGCGGCAGCCTCGCTGTTGGCCTGGTTGTTGCCGGTGCCGTCGAAGAACAGGCCCAGGCGCAGGACGATGCCGGTGAGTTCTTCCTCTTCCTCCTCTTCTTCGGCCAGCGTCTCGCCCTGCTCGTTGCCGGGACGCTCTGGCCCGGAGCCCGCCAGCGGTACGGCAAGGGCGGCGCCAAGGCCCATCACGCCAGAGGCGGCGGCCCCCGAGCCTCCGTCGA
The DNA here is from genome assembly GCF_000812405.1 of Pseudomonas sp. PI1. Classification (NCBI taxonomy): domain Bacteria; kingdom Pseudomonadati; phylum Pseudomonadota; class Gammaproteobacteria; order Pseudomonadales; family Pseudomonadaceae; genus Pseudomonas; species Pseudomonas sp. PI1. The sequence continues at coordinate 6,060 of NZ_JWMC01000096.1, read as the reverse complement.
GCGGGGCGATCAGGTAGTGGCTGCCCGGCGGGCAGCCGCAGGCGACGGTACAGCCATCGACGGCGACCAGCATGCCGAGGTGTTCGGTGGTCAGGTCGCCCTGCTGGATGACGCCCGGCACGCCGCAGCGTGGGCAGGGCGTAGTCATGTCGCCCACCCGCAGCACCGCTCGGTCATGGTTGGTGAAGGTGGTCTGCCCGGCCAGGCACTTCGCCCCGGTGGAGGTGATATCGTCCGCCAGGCCCACGCCCTTGCCGTGGATATTCATGCGCTTGCCCATCACGCGACCTCTTCGGCAAGGCCGCATGAACAGCGGGGAAGGGACATGACAGAAGGATGAGCAGGCTCATCGTCGATCGGTAAACATGCGACCGGTAATCCAACGCGGTACCTACCGACAGCGCGCCGGGCAGTAACGACGGTTTCGGCGAACATGGGTCATTCCTCTTCTGCGGGAGAGGAATGACCTTGGGTTGATCTCACACTAGCGGGCTATCAGAAAGGTCCGGCTCTGAATGGGAAATGGCAGTTCCTCTCCGCCGTTTGGCCTGCGTCATCCTCCAGGGGAAATTCGAAGAGCGCTCACCCAGCGGTTTGGATTGGCGCCCCTGAAATTTCACCTCAGCCAGTAACTGCCGCTCCGTCGAGCACAGAGCGGCGTCCCTCAACCTCGCGGCACACTGGACGCGCCCAGCGAGCGGCTCAGTCGTCGTTCTTCTGGTAGATGATCTTGCGCGTGCCGCCCTCGCAGCTGCCGACCACCATGCTCGGGTCCTTCACCTCGGCGTTGGTGACTATCTCCAGGGTGTAGGCGGTCACCCCGGCGGACTGGATCTTGGTCTCGATCTCCGCCTTGAGTTCCTCGCACGGCTTGGTCTTCGCCTGGGCGGCGCCCGCGCAGGCCAGGGCCAGCATCAGCACGGCGAACTTGCTCACGGTCATGGCATTCCCTCGTCAACCCCACCACGGGGCGCCCTATCCTAACGAGAGACAGCGCGGCGGCGACAGAGTGCCCAACGACGAAGGGGCGCCAATGGCGCCCCTTCGCGGTCCCGCGGCGGCTTCAGTGCCGCGAATAGACGATCTCCTTGCTGCCGCCCTCGCAGGTGCCGACCACCTGACGAGCGCCACCCGCGCCCTTGTCGACGATCTCCAGGGTATAGCCCGAGACGCCCTTGGCCTGGAGTTTCGCGTCGATCTCGGCCTTGAGCTCCTCGCACGGCTTGCCGGCGGCCAGGGCACTACCCGCCATGGCCAGCAGGCCGGCGGCCAACAACAGGTTCTTCATGGCTGATGCTCTCCGTTGAACGAATGGACGAAGGGCCCCGCTGGGCCCGTGAAACGGCCGCCCCGCGGCGGCCCCCGAAAGCCCCCGGCGCCCCGGCCCGCGGGCGCGCGGCGGCGAATGCCGGTCAGCTGTCGGCGATCTTGAAGCCGACCTTCAGCGTCACCTGGTAATGCCCCACCGCACCGTTCTCGATATGCCCGCGGGTGTCCACCACCTCGAACCATTCCAGGTTCTTCAACGACTTCGAGGCCTCGGCCAGGGCGTTGTTGATGGCGTCCTCGATGCTGGTGCGCGAAGACCCGACCAGCTCGATCTTCTTGTAGGTGTGATGGTTCGACATCGGCTTCTCCTTGGGCGCGCCCGGCGGCGCGCAGTGCTGAATGTCCTCGTAGGACACTAGCCGAGCCCTGGAAGTGCAGCAAATTGCCGCCAGGGGGCAACCCTCAGCGCGCGGCCAGTTCCGCTCGCAACCAGCGGGCCAGGCGTTCGGCGCGGGCGTCGCCGCGCCGGGCCGGCACCCACAGCGCCAGGCGCGCGGCGGTTTCGGCGAAGCCCCAGGGCGCGGCCAGGCGGCCGGCGGCGAGGTCGTCGGCCACCAGCGCCTGGGGGGCGATGGCCACGCCCAGGCCGGCCACCGCCGCTTCCAGCAGGTAGTACAGGTGCTCGAAGCCCTGGCCCATGTGCAACGCGCTGGCATCCAGGCCCTGGGCGAGCGCCCATTGCGGCCAGGCCTGGGGCCGCGAGGTGGTGTGCAGCAATGCCTCGCCCAGCAGCGCCCGGGGCTCGGCCCGCTGCAGTTCGGCGAAGCGCGGGTGGCGCGGGCTGAGCACCGGGCCGATGCGCTCGGCGGCCAGTTCGAACACCTGCATGTCGGCCGGCCACGGCGGCTCGGCGAACAGCAGGGTGGCGTCGACGCCGCCGCGGCGTGGGTCCAGTTCGCCCTCGCTGGCCGAGAGTTGCAGGCGCAGTTCCGGCAGCTCGCGGTTGAGGCGGTCCAGGCGCGGGATGAACCAGCGGGCCAGCAGGCTTCCCGGGCAACCGAGCACGAAGGGCGCCTCGCCGCCGGCCTGGCGCAGCTCGGCGCAGACACGGCGCAGGCGCTCGAAGGCGTCGCCGCTGGCCTCGCCCAGGCGGCGCCCGGCATCGGTGAGTTTTACGCCGCGCCCGTCCTTGGCCAGCAGGGCCACGCCGAGGTCTTCCTCCAGTTGCCGCAGCTGCCGGCTCACCGCGCCGTGGGTGACGTGCAGCTCGGCCGCCGCCTGGCTCACGCCGCCGAGGCGGGCGACGGCATCGAAGGCGCGCAGGGCGTTGAGCGGGGGAAGGTCGCGGCTCATGGCGTTCAACCTGTGAGTTTTCCTGACATGTCCGGGCGATCTTATCGCTTTTCCCGCCCGGCCGGCAGTCGTATCCTCGGCACATTCCGTAGGAGCAACGGCCTTGCGCCGAGGTGCTCTTCGTAGGATGGGTTGAGCTTGCGAAACCCATGCGGTTGCGCTGATGGGTATCGCTTCGCTCAACGCCATCCTACGAAAAGCCGTGCTTCCCTGGAGGTGTTTCGCACCCAGGAGCGCTCCTGCCTACCGACACCAGAGGAGCCTTCCCATGTCCACATTGCGCACCGGTCCCGACGCCAAGGGCCTGTTCGGCAGCTTCGGCGGCCAGTACGTCGCCGAGACCCTGATGCCGCTGATCCACGACCTGGCCCGCGAGTACGACAAGGCCAAGGAGGATCCGGAGTTCCACAAGGAACTGGCCTACTTCCAGCGCGACTACGTCGGCCGCCCGAGCCCGCTGTACTTCGCCGAGCGCCTGACCGAGCACTGCGGCGGCGCGAAGATCTACCTCAAGCGCGAAGAGCTGAACCACACCGGCGCGCACAAGATCAACAACTGCATCGGCCAGATCCTCCTGGCCAGGCGCATGGGCAAGCAGCGCATCATCGCCGAGACCGGCGCCGGCATGCACGGCGTGGCCACCGCCACCGTGGCGGCGCGCTTCGGCATGAAGTGCGTGGTCTACATGGGCACCACCGACATCGACCGCCAGCAGGCCAACGTCTTCCGCATGCGCCTGCTGGGCGCCGAGGTGATCCCGGTCACCGCCGGCACCGGCACCCTCAAGGACGCCATGAACGAAGCCCTGCGCGACTGGGTGACCAACGTCCACGACACCTTCTACCTGATCGGCACCGTGGCCGGCCCGCACCCCTACCCGGCGATGGTCCGCGACTTCCAGGCGGTGATCGGCAAGGAGACCCGCGAGCAGCTGGCCGAGAAGGAAGGGCGCCTGCCCGATTCCCTGGTCGCCTGCATCGGCGGCGGCTCCAACGCCATGGGCCTGTTCCACCCGTTCCTGGATGACGCCAGCGTCAAGATCATCGGCGTGGAAGCCGCAGGCCACGGCATCGAGACCGGCAAGCACGCGGCCAGCCTGAACGGCGGCGTGCCCGGCGTGCTGCACGGCAACCGCACCTTCCTGCTGCAGGACGAGGACGGCCAGATCATCGATGCCCACTCCATCTCCGCCGGCCTGGACTACCCCGGCATCGGCCCGGAACACGCGTGGCTGCACGACATCGGCCGCGTCGAGTACACCTCGATCACCGACCACGAAGCGCTGCAGGCCTTCCACACCTGCTGCCGCCTGGAAGGCATCATCCCGGCGCTGGAGTCCTCCCACGCCCTGGCCGAGGTGTTCAAGCGCGCGCCCAACCTGCCCAAGGACCACATCATGGTGGTGAACCTGTCCGGTCGTGGCGACAAGGACATGCAGACCGTCATGCACCACATGCAACAGGAGCAGCAAGCATGAGCCGCCTGCAGACCCGCTTCGCCGAACTGAAACAGCAGAACCGCGCCGCCCTGGTGACCTTCATCACCGCCGGCGACCCGGGCTACTCCACCTCGCTGGACATCCTCAAGGGCCTGCCCGAGGCCGGCGCCGACGTGATCGAGCTGGGCATGCCGTTCACCGACCCGATGGCCGACGGCCCGGCGATCCAGCTGGCCAACATCCGCGCCCTGGGCAACGGCCAGAACCTGGCCAGGACGCTGAAGATGGTCCGCGAATTCCGCGCCGGCAACGACAGCACCCCGCTGGTGCTGATGGGCTACTTCAACCCCATCCACTACTACGGCGTCGAGCGCTTCGTCGCCGATGCCAAGGAAGCCGGCGTCGACGGCCTGATCATCGTCGACCTGCCGCCGGAGCATAACGAGGACCTGTGCCAGCCGGCCCAGGCCGCCGGGCTGGACTTCATCCGCCTGACCACCCCGACCACCGACGACGCGCGCCTGCCCACGGTGCTCGCGGGCAGCTCGGGCTTCGTCTACTACGTCTCGGTGGCCGGCGTGACCGGCGCAGGAGCCGCGACCCTGGAGCACGTCGAGCAGGCCGTGGCGCGCCTGCGCCGCCACACCGACCTGCCGGTGGCCATCGGCTTCGGCATCCGCACCCCGGAACACGCCGCCAGCGTCGCGCGCCTGGCCGACGGCGTGGTGGTGGGCTCGGCGCTGGTGGACAAGATCGCCAACGCGGGAAGCTCCGCCGAAGCCGTGCAGGGCGTGCTGGGCCTGTGCCGCGAGCTGGCCGAGGGCGTGCGCAAGGCGCGCTGAGGACCGGGTGGACGAGCGAGGCGATATCCAGCGATGGGTATCGCTACGCTCAACGCCATCCTACGGGTGCTGGCGGGCAGGCTGCATAATGGGTCGGGTGTTTTTCCGCAGCGGTCCCGGCCCATGAACCTGCACAGCCTCCATCACGTTGCCCTGATCTGCTCCGACTACCCGCGTTCGAAACGCTTCTACACCGAGGTGCTGGGGCTGCGGGTGATCGCCGAGACCTACCGCGCCGAACGCGATTCCTGGAAGCTCGACCTGGCCCTGGGCGAGGTGCAGCTGGAGCTGTTCTCCTTCCCCGCCGCGCCGCCGCGGCCGTCCTATCCCGAGGCCCAGGGGCTGCGTCACCTGGCCTTCGCCGTGGAGGACCTGGAAGCGGCGGTGGCCGAGCTGGAATGCCAGGACGTGCGTTGCGAGGCTATTCGTTGCGATGGGTTGACCGGTAAGCGCTTTACCTTCTTTGCCGATCCGGACGGGTTGCCATTGGAGTTGTACGAGCGTTGATAGATGCCCGCCGGCCTGTCGGCCGGAATCGCGGATGAATCCGCTCCTACCGTAAGGGCAGGCACGGCTTAACTCCCGAATGGTGCTTGCCTGGGACTTTGGGGTTGTGCTTTAGAGCACCCTCTCCCTAACCCTCTCCCTGAAGGGAGAGGGGACCGTTCGGAGTGCGCTGACGTTTCGGCGTTAGCCGGCTTGTACCGAGTATCCGGCTGACACCAGATCCCTTCTCGGCACGGACTAGCCCCCTCTCCCTTCAGGGAGAGGGCTGGGGAGAGGGGCTCTTAGACCTACCAGCCAGCAGCCGAGAATCGCCTCCGTACGGGCAGGCACGGCTTCTCGTAGGATGGTGTTGAGCGAAGCGATACCCATCGCCATGGCGGAAAATCGCGGACGGGTCGCCATGGAGCGAGGGGGCGGTCAAGGTCAGGCGGCGTATAACCGCGAACGGTTATACGCCCTACGTCTCCGGGTTCCCCGCGTTCGCGGGAATCCAATAGACAATTCAGGCCGGCATCGCCGCATCGCCCAGGGCGTTGCGCAGGCTGGCCAGGTCGCGCAGCGGCGGGGCGCCGAACAGGCGGCTGTATTCGCGGCTGAACTGCGAGGGGCTCTCGTAGCCCACGCGGTGGCCGGCCACCTCCACTTCCAGGC
>NZ_JWMC01000095.1:0-34216 GCF_000812405.1 Pseudomonas sp. PI1 | reverse complement strand
CCCAGCAGCAAGCACCCCCGCCGTTGCGGCGGGGCTGGGGGCGGTGGTCAGGTGTAGCACTCGGCCTCGGAGAGCGCCTTGCCGACCTGATCCTTGGCCGAAAGCTGCGGGCTGGCGCCGCCGAGACGCTCGAGCATCCAGTCCACGCCCACCTCGGTATCGTTCCAGGCCAGGCAGCGCTCATGCTGCGGCGCGTAGTAGTCGGTGGCCTTGTAGAGGAAGTCCGCCGACTCCGACAGCACCACGAAGCCATGGGCGAAACCTTCCGGTACCCACAGCTGGTGCTTGTTCTCCGCGCTCAGCAGCGCACCGACCCATTGGCCGAAGGTCGGCGAGGAGCGGCGCATGTCAACGGCGACGTCGAGGACTTCGCCGTTGACCACGCGCACCAGCTTCCCCTGGGGGTTCTGCAGCTGGTAGTGCAGGCCGCGCAGCACGCCCTTCGAGGAGCGTGAGTGGTTGTCCTGGACGAACTTCACCGGGCGGCCGATGGCCTCTTCGAATTGCTGCTGGTTGAAGCTTTCGAAGAAGAAGCCGCGGTCGTCGCCGAAGACCTTGGGTTCGATCAGGACCACTTCCGGGATTGCAAGACGGGTAGCTTTCATCAGTAGACGGTCTCGACCAGCAGGCGTTTCAGGTATTGGCCGTAGCCATTCTTGGCCAGCGGGGCGGCGAGGGCTTCGAGCTGCTCGGCGCTGATCCACTTCTGGCGGAAGGCGATCTCTTCCGGGCAGGCGACCTTCAGGCCCTGGCGGTTTTCCAGGGTGGCGATGAAGTGGCTGGCTTCCAGCAGCGAGTCGTGGGTGCCGGTGTCCAGCCAGGCGTAGCCGCGGCCCATGATCTCCACGGACAGCTTGCCGGCTTCCAGGTAGGCCTTGTTGACGTCGGTGATCTCCAGCTCGCCGCGGGCGGAGGGCTTGATGCTCTTGGCGATGTCGATCACCTGGTTGTCGTAGAAGTACAGGCCGGTCACCGCATAGCTGGATTTCGGCTTGGCCGGCTTCTCTTCGAGGCTGATGGCCTTGCCATCGGCGTCGAACTCGACCACGCCGTAACGTTCCGGATCATGCACGTGGTAGGCGAACACGCTGGCGCCGGAAGTGCGCTGCATGGCGCTGACCAGCAGTTCCTGGAAGTCGTGGCCGTGGTAGATGTTGTCGCCCAGCACCAGGGCGCAGAGGTCGTTGCCGATGAACTGCTCGCCGATCAGGAACGCCTGGGCCAGGCCGTCCGGGGACGGTTGCACGGCGTACTGCAGGTTCAGGCCCCACTGGCTGCCGTCGCCGAGCAACTGCTCGAAGCGCGGGGTGTCCTGCGGGGTGGAGATGATCAGGATGTCGCGGATGCCCGCCAGCATCAGGGTGCTGAGCGGGTAGTAGATCATCGGCTTGTCGTAGACCGGCAGCAACTGCTTGGAGATGGCCAGGGTCGCCGGATGCAGGCGGGTGCCGGAACCCCCGGCGAGGATGATGCCTTTGCGTTTCATGTCGCTATCTGATCCGTCAGTTTCTAATGCGGGCGAGTAGTGAGATGTGACTCATGCGTACTGCTTGCCCACCCATTCACGGTATGCGCCGCTGGTGACGTTGTTCGCCCATGCCTGGTTGTCCAGGTACCAGCGCACGGTCTTGCGGATGCCGGTCTCGAAGGTTTCCGCCGGCTTCCAGCCCAGCTCGCGTTCGAGGCGGGTGGCGTCGATGGCGTAGCGGCGGTCGTGACCGAGGCGATCTTTGACGAAGGTGATCTGCTCGCGGTAGCTCCGTCCGTCGGCCCGCGGCTGCTCCTGGTCGAGGATGTCGCACAGGGTATGGACCACGTCGATATTGGCCTTCTCGTTCCAGCCGCCGACGTTATAGGTCTCGCCCAGTTGGCCGGCTTCCAGCACGCGGCGGATGGCGGCGCAGTGGTCCTTCACGTACAGCCAGTCGCGGACCTGCTGGCCATCGCCGTAGATCGGCAACGGCTTGCCGGCCAGGGCGTTGTGGATGACCAGCGGGATCAGCTTCTCGGGGAAGTGATAGGGGCCGTAGTTGTTCGAGCAGTTGGTGGTCAGCACCGGCAGCCCGTAGGTGTGGTGGTAGGCGCGGACCAGGTGGTCGGATGCGGCCTTGGAGGCCGAGTAGGGGCTGTTCGGCTCGTACTTGTTGCTTTCTCGGAAGGCCGGGTCATTCGGGCCCAGCGAGCCGTAGACCTCGTCGGTGGAGACATGGAGGAAGCGGAAGGCGGCTTTGGGCTCGTCGCCAAGGTTGTTCCAGTAGGCGCGCACCGCTTCCAGCAGGCGGAAGGTGCCGACGATGTTGGTCTGGATGAAGTCTTCCGGGCCGTGGATGGAGCGGTCGACGTGGGATTCAGCGGCGAAGTTCAGTATGGCGCGGGGTTGGTGCTCGGCCAGCAGGCGGGACACCAGTTCGCCATCGCCGATGTCGCCGTGCACGAACACGTGTCGCGCGTCGCCGTCCAGGCTGGCCAGGTTCTGGCGGTTGCCGGCGTAGGTCAGCTTGTCGAGGCTGATGACCTTTTCGTCATTGCCTGCCAGCCAGTCGAGAACGAAGTTGGCGCCGATGAAGCCGGCGCTGCCGGTCACGAGGATGGTCAAGGGAAATATCCTTATCAGAAAGAGTCCAGGCAGCCGATACGAGTTGCAGAGGTTGAGTTCTGCAGCTCGTATCGGCCGGGGAGCGTTATTCGGTGATCTTGCTGAAGCTGTTGTTCAAGATATCTACGTTGCGTCCACTAGTGAAGGTATAAAACGAGTGGCTGTTATTTTATAGGGCGATAATCTATCGCTTCGCTGTTTTATCATGCTGGTCTTTTGAAGCATCCGTGAAAACCGGAGCAAACATTTGGGTTAAGAGCTTGTTGCCGGTTTCACTAAGATGGTCATCGTCGCGATAGATGGGGCGATTATTCCTTTCCCCGAAGCAGCGATCATCTGTGCATAGATAGGGCAGGGGATCCAGAATCTTCGCCCCGCACTGTTCGCTAGCCTTGTTTTGAGCCTCCCAGATAAAGGATTGGCGACGATCATAGTTTGCACGAGTTATATAGATATCACTGACCTTTCCAAGAAGCATACTCCTGGCCATGGTGCTTGGCACATCAATTCCCATCTCCGGAATTGGTCGAACAATATATGTCGGGTGAAGCTTGGAAATCTCGCAGATAGTTTTAGTTAGATTTTTTGCATACTCTTCGAGAAAATCTGCATCCGAATGACGGTGAGGAGTGGAAAAGTAAACTTGTGGTGTGTTTGGGTTTTCTTGATCTTCATTGCCACCAAAGGCAAATTGCGCATGACGATTGGCAATTATTACTGGAACGTCTTTAGGTAGCGTGGCCAGTTTCTTTATAGCCCATTCAACGAATGCCCCACATTGTTTGCGTTCTGAACTCTTGACCCCCAGTATGATGGGGCATGCACTATAAGTTAGCTCCATTACACCGTTCTGCGAGGATGCCTGCGAAGCTGCCATAGATACTGCGGAAACTATTGCATCCGCATGGCTGTCACCTAACACAACGGCACTTAGATTATTTCCCCCGAATATACAGGACGGAGAAGAAATGCCGCTGAGCAAAAGACATTCCTCACGTCTAGGATTCTTGTCCTGCACCGCGCTTTCCACGCTTTCTATTTCTGCAGGGAACCGGCCCGGAAAGCCGCTTTTTATAAAAAGTATCAAGCTGCTCGCACTGACAAAGATTACGCATACCGTGATAGCTATTCCTCCACGAAATTGGCTCGTGCTGGACAGATATCTGCGGCTTTTTTCTTCGACGAAGAGGAAAGAAAGATGACCTAGGGCGAGGGTGGCGAATAAGCCTGTCATAGTCATGACGGCATTACCCTTTAGACCAAGATAGGTTAGTAATACAACAATCGGCCAATGCCAAAGATAAAGCGAATAGGAGCGCGTTCCCAGCCACTGGGCAATGCCGAGTCCGGTCCAAGCCGATTGGCCTCGCTGTGCCAGCAGGACCAGCATGGTGCCTAGTACCGGAACGAGGGCTTTCCAGCCGGGCCATTGGGTTGAGGTGTCAAAAAAAGTCAGTGCGGTGACTATCAAGACTATTCCCGCTGACTCTAAATGGATTTTGAGTTTTTCAGAGAGAGTTTTTGGCGCTAAGAATACCAATCCTCCCGCTAGCATCTCCCACGCTCGAGTGGGTAGTAGATAGAAGGCAGTGCTGGATTGGGTATTGGTAAGAAAAATAGAGCATCCGAGAGAAATTAGGAAGCCGAGAATGAATAGATAGGTAAGAGCATTTCTGCTTCTAAAGATTCTCCATGCTGTGATCAGTACAATCGGTAGTAGGAGATAGAACTGCCATTCCACTGAGAGTGACCATGTATGCAAGAGCCACTTTTCATGGGAGGCAGAATCAAAATACCCGGCCTCTTTCCAATATTTAAAGTTAGATAGGAATAGTGCGCTGGTTAAAATGTGGGTGCTAAGTCTACGGTAGTCCAGTGGAAGAAGAAAAAACCAGCCAAGAACTAACAGTGTTGCGCATAGGGTCAATAGGGCAGGAATGATGCGACGAGCTCTGGCCAAGTAGAAAGTCATGATCGAGAATTGAGCGTCTTGTCGCTCAATTCCAGTGATTATGATTTGGCTCATCAGGAAGCCGGAGATGACGAAAAATATATCGACACCAATAAACCCGCCGGAAAAACCTGTTACTCCAAAATGATAGAGAACGACTGTGGCTACTGCCCAGGCACGGAGCCCATTAATATCGGTTCTGAAGTTCATTGGTTTCGCTTTTGGGGCTGAGTGCATACTTAGCATGCAGGTGCTTTGGACATTATTCGGTGATCTTGCTGAAGCTGCCGTCGAACATATCGACGTTGCGCCCGTCGGTGAGGGTATACAGCGAGTAGCTGCGGCCCAGGCGGGCGCCACCGTCACGGGTCAGCGGGGCCCAGGCCAGGTTGGCGCGGCGCATGGTCGAGCTGCTCATGATCTCGTCGAACGGAATGGACACGTAGATGCCCTTGTCGAAGCTACCTTCGCCGTACTCTTCCTTGGAGGCGGTGGTGAGCGTCACCCAGCCACCGAAGCGCACGCCGTTGCTGAACTCGCGGGACAGGTCGATGGTGGTGCCCCAGTCGCGGGCCAGGTAGCGGCCCACGCTGACTGCGGCCAGCACGTCCTGGAAGTCGGTTTTCAGGTAACCGGTGACATGGCCGGTGAGCACCTTGTAGTCGCGCAGGCCGAAGTCCTGCTCGAAATCGCGCTGGCGCACGTAGTTGAGGTCGCCACCGATGGCCCAGCGTTCGCCCAGCGGGCGATACAGCAACTCGCCGCCGACGCCGGCGAACATCGACTCCAGGTAGCCGCCGTAGACCATGCCGTACATGTCTTCGTCCAGGCGCTTGACCTTGTTCAACTGGAAGGTCGGCATGGTCACGTCGGAGGTGGTCCAGTACTCGCGCAGGTAGGTGCGCACGCGCGGCAGGTTGGACGGCGCGTCGTACTTGAACTTGTCGAAATTGTTCAGCAGGTTGGCGCTGAGCGAGCCGCTCCACCAGGTGTCCGGGGTGAAGCGGTATTCGCCGTTCAGGTCCGCGGTGAACTGGTAGAGCAGGAAGCCGTCGGGGCCGCCGACGTTCTGCTTGTAGCCCAGGCCGAGGCCGTAGCTGAACGGGTCCGGCTTCTGTGTGTAAAGCACCTTCTCCTGGTGCGGCAGCGGCCAGTTGCTCTCGGTGCCACGGCGCAGGTCGTCCAGCGGGCGGTCGTTGTTCACCACCTCGCGGAAGGTCTCGCGCGGCACGCTGGTCTCGATGACCGGCAGATCGTAGCGCTTGTCCACCACGGTGAAGTACTTGATGTCGTCATCCACGCTGTTGTCGAGGATGCGCGCCGCGCGCCCTACCGCCTTGGGCGGGTAGAGGTAGCGGGTCTGCTCGCCGTAGACGACGATTTCCTTGTCGCGCTGGGCGATGCGCTCGACTTTGTAGCCGGCGTTGTTCTGCAGGCGCCTGGACACGTTCGCCCAATCCACCTGGTCCGGATGCAGGTCCGGCGCCTTGGTCGGCAGCGGTTCGGCCGGCGGGTCGAAGGTCTTGGCCGGCGCCGAGCGGGTGGCGAAGTTGGTGTGCAGGGTGATGCCGAACATGGCTGTGTTGCCACGTTCCCAGCCGGCGGTCAGGTCTACCGAATCGCTGGCTTTGAAGACGAAGCTGAGGTTGATCGGGGAGCTTTGGTCCTGGTTGTTGTCCTGGGGCTCGCTCTTGTAGTCGTTGCCGTCGTATTCCAGTTTCACCGACAGGCGATCCCAGGGCGTTTGCCAGAGCACGCCACCGAACAGCGACGGAGAACCGCGGAAGTAGGAGCTGGTACTGAAGTCACCGGTGCCGGTGGCTTCCGGGCGGGTGTCGTACTTGTCGTCGATCCAGCCCAGCGGGTTGTCGAAGTCGCCCCGGTTGCCCAGGTAGCCCCAGGCTACGCCCAGGCTGAGGTCGAAGTTGCCGAAGCGTTTGTTGCCAACGAAGTATTCGCTGGAGAACAGGCCGGTACCACCGATGTCCTGCGCACCCAGGGCCACTTCCGGCAACCAGCGGCTTTCCTGGAGCAGGCGGAGCTTGGCGTCGACCGCCTTATCCTTGTAGCTCTGGTCGCCGCTGAGGCTTTCCGGGCCGTAGTCGCGGTTGCTGATGGAGGTATAGCGGAACGAGGTTTCCAGCCAGTCGAAAGGCTGCAGCGAGAAGCTGTAGCGCGAATACGGATCGACGCGGTTGGCCGTGATGGCGACCTCACCAGCTTTGGCCATGCGTGCGGTCGGTGTCTGCAACAAGCCCATCACGCCGAAGTCGTTGCGGCTGTGGTAAGGCTCCGCATGGGCCATGGTCCATGGCAGCAGCAGGCAGAGGGAATAGCGGAGCTTCATTGCGCCACCTCGGACAACGGTTGGGTGGCGATGAACCTGGCCATTTCTTCATTTAGCTGCGGGACGGCGCTATCCGGTCCGGCCGCCTTGATCGGCACCAGGATGGTCGCACCCGGTGCAGCGGGCTGGCCTTCCTGGAGGTTCCACAGGGCGATGCCGAGGCGAGTGACCTGGCCGTCCGGCTGGATCAGATAGACATAATCGGGATCGGCTTCCGGCAGCGACGGGCACGCAGCGGAATAGTCGCGTGCCTGCTGCATCGGTACATGGGCGAAATAGCAGTCGGCCGCCACGGCACCCAGCACACGTACCGCACTCGGCCGGGCCGGGAAAATGAAAATGTCGCCAGGCGACACCAGGCTGTTCTGCGCCGGGGTAACTTCAACCTCGACAGGGTCCAGCAGGTGCAGGCGTCGGCCGCTGACCGGCAGGCTGGCCACCTGGTCATAGAGGCGCTTGGCAAGGGTGGAAAGCGCGGGCTGATCGTCCAGCAGGGCTTTCTGTTGCAGCATGGACAGATCGAACAGGATGCCGGCCTTCAGGCGTTTCTGCTCCGGCACAAGCTTCGATTGCAGCCACGCGGCGCCCAGCCAATAACTCTCGGCATCGACCTGGGCGGTACGGAAGACGTCGCCAAGGCGAGTAGTTGCAGTGATGCCCACGGGGCCGGGCTTGGCCGCGTCGCCGCGAACTTCGACGGAATCGCCGGCCATGGCCGGGCCGGCCAGCAGCAGTGCGGCCAGGACGAGAAGGCGAATGCTCACTTGCCTGCCCCCCGATACGGACGCAACTGGGTGATCGCAACCTGCAGGTCGGGCGTGACCTGTTGCAGGCTCTGCATCACGAAGCCGTCCTTGGGGTCGACCCAGTATTTGTTCGTGGCGCTGAAGCCCAGCAGGGGCGCGCGGATGTCTTCATCGACGCGCAGCAGGTCGTAGTCGCGCTCGAGGATGCTCACGCGCTCCAGGCCGACCTTGTGGAAACTGCTCTGCACGGGAATCCCCAGGCGATACCAGCTCGCCAGGTCGATCCAGCGCTCGCTGCGCTGCCCATCCGCCAACTTGTGCAGGCCGGTGTGGAAGGGCGAGTCGGCCCCAAGGCGCGTGCCGGCGAGGTTGTCACCGAAGCCGGTGGTGCGCACCACCAGGCCATCCCGCATCATCAGTACCTGACGGGTAGAGGCGAGCCAGAACTGCAGGTCGCCCTGCTGGCGTACCAGCGCCATTACGGCTTCGCCACCTTGGGTTTGCAGCTTGATCTGGTAATAGGGCACCGCATCCACCTGGGCCTGGGTCAGCTCAAGCGGCTTCGGGCCCTGGGTGGCGGCGCGCAAGGTGTCCCACGACGCCTGCATCAGAGGGTTGCAGGCGGATAGCGACAAGGCCGCCCCGGCCAGGGCGGCGAATTGGAGGAGTTTCACGTCGGTTGACCTGAGCTCGGTGGGTTATTCGTCGTTCAGGTCGTTCTTGATGTTGGCACCAGTACCCAGAATGGTGGTGGACGGCACCAACTGGCTGATGAAGCGGTTCCAGCGCGTGACACCAGCCGGCCCGACATAGACCACATCCTGCGGCTCCAGGTTGAAACGCTGGGCCAGGATGAAGGCGGTGGGCGATTGGGCGTCCAGTTGGAAGACCTTGGCGGGTTCGCGCTCCAGGTCCTCAACGCCGCGAATTACATAGACGGCCTTGCCGTTGGAGCTGGCCTGGTTCAGGCCGCCAACGCTGCCCAGGGCATCGGCCAGATTCAGGTACTTGGTCTTGTAGGTAATGGCGCGCGGGCTGTTCACCTCGCCCATCAGGTAGACCTTCTTGCGGTCGTTGTAGGGCAGGTAGATCTGGTCGCCATCCTTCAGGTAGACGCTGTAGAGCTGGCTCTGCTGCTGGTCGTTGAGCGCGTCGAGGTTGAGCTTGTAGTCGCGGCCATCGCGCTTGAGCACCATGCCGGAGAGGTCGGCGGAGCCAGTGTTCACACCTGCGGTGCTGACCGCTTCCATCAGGCTGAGCGGGGTCGCGGTAATGGCCTGTGGGCCGGTTTTGCCAAAGGCGCCGCTGAGGATCACCTTCTGGCTGGAGAAGCGCATGATCGCCAGGTCGATTTGCGGACTTTCCACGTACTGGGCCAGGCGGCTGGAAATCTCCGAGCGCACCTCCTCGATGGTCCGGCCTGCGACCTTGACGGTACCGATATAGGGATAGAACAGGGTGCCGTCAGGACGAACCAGACGACCGTTGGCATCGATCTGTTGCTGCTGGCCGGAGGGGGCAGTCAGTTCGGGGTGGTCCCAGACGGTGATGTAGAGAACGTCGGTGGGCCCGATGCGGTAGTCCTGCGGGTGGTAGGCCAACAACTCGGCCGGCACCTGGCTCCCAGTCTCCGTCGCGGCGTTCACCGCCAGCAGCTTGGGGGTGATCTGCACCAGCTCGACGCGGCTGCTCTCGGCGGAGTCATCGCGAACGATGCGGCTGGTATCCATATTCTGGCCAGGGGCGAACATGCAGCCCTGGAGCGAAAGAGCGGCGACAACGGCAACGGATAAAGAGCGAATCATGGGAAGGAGCTACGCAGCAAGCCGATACGGCAACACCCGGAAGATTGGGAGCCGTGAACGGAATGGATGGGAAACGGAATGAGATGAACCCTACCGCCGTGATGACGCGGCGGTAGGGTTCAGCGGCTACAGACTGATATCAGTTAGTGCCGGTAGTACCGGTGGTGCCAGTACCGCCGGTGGAGCCCGGAGTACCGTCGCTACCACCGCCGCCACCGCTGTTAGAAGCGGCAACGCCGGCGGCCACTACGGCAGCACCGATACCGACGGCGCCAGCCACGGTGACACCGCCGGCTACCGGGGTGGACAGGGACAGCGGCTCGGAAGCAGAAGCCGGCTGAGCTTCAGCCTTGGGGGCTTCGGCCGCCAGCAACGAAGTGCTCAGGGTCGCCAGGGCGGCGAACGTCAGCAGTTTTTTCACGTTAAGACTCCTTGTGGGGTCGTTCCTTCAGAAAGAAGGAAGGTTAAGGCTGGCATGAGGCCAGCGCAAGCGGAAAAGCCCCAGCGCTATTACAGACATTCAATCTAGCCAAGCCTTCGGCTTGACTAGATGCTCTGTTTGGCTAATAGCGAATTTCCAGAGCTCCTCGGCCTTCAGTGCTCTCAATAGGCGTTTTTGTGGATGAATCCCTTAAACACTGTGAGAAAAACAATTTTTAGATCCCACCAGAGGGACCAGTTGTGGATATAGGCGAGGTCGTGCTCGACGCGCTTCTGCATCTTATCCAGCGTATCTGTCTCGCCGCGCCAGCCATTGATCTGCGCCCAGCCGGTGATCCCCGGCTTGACCTTGTGACGTAGCATGTAACTGCTGATCTGACCGCGATATTGCTCGTTGTGCGCTACGGCATGAGGGCGTGGACCGACGATGGACATATCACCCAAGAGCACATTGATGAATTGTGGCAGTTCGTCGAGCGAAGTCCGGCGAAGGAAGGCGCCAACAGAGGTGATGCGGTTATCGCCCCGCGTGGCCTGCACTACGTCAGAGCCGTTCTCCATGACCCGCATGCTACGGAACTTCCATACCTCGATGGGGCGGCCGTCTATGCCATATCGCTTCTGGCGGAAGAATACCGGGCCAGGGGAGCTGAGTTTTACGGCGACCGAGATAAGCAGCATAGGAATAGCGATTAGCGAGAGGATTGTCGCCGACAAAATGATGTCTTCCAAGCGTTTGATCACAGAATTCGCGCCCGTCATGGGGCTATCAAAAATGCTGATGGTGGGCACGCCATTGATGTTCTGGCTGCGAGCATGCAGGAGTTCGAAAACGAACACATCCGGCACTATATAAACCGATGCTGTGGTATCGCTGAGCTGTTCCACCAGCCATTTGATTCGTGCTTCACTACGCATGGGAAGTGTGATGTAGACACGGTCAATCTCGCCGGCACGCGCCTGTTCCACCAGTTTTTCCAGATCGCCCGAAACGGGCAATCTAACTTTGCTTTTGCCTAGGCGAACTGGCTCGCGGTGCTTGTCGTCGAAGAATCCAAGCAGGTCCAGGCCCATCCAAGGAGCGCCTGCAATATTAGTAGCCAGGCGCTGACCCAGTGGGCCTGCGCCTGCAATGGCGACTGAACGGGTATTAAACCCTCGGCGGCGTAGAGTATGCAATCCGATGCGTAATAATATGCGGTAACCGCATAGACAGACCAATACTAATGAAAACCACTGTAGCAGAGCTGAATCACTGAGTAGAGGATCGCCTGCTACGAAATAGTCGGCGACGAATACACCGACAAAACTCACGGCCCAGATGCCACCGACCTTGCGCAATTCTTCGCGAACTCGTTCTCCGCGCCAAGAGGTATATAACTGCCCAAAATCGCCGAGTAGGTAGAAAATAACTAGCGCGAGCAGAGTCGCAATGATGGGCGCCGTGTCCGATGGTGCTCCGGTGGTAACGATGACACCGCCCATGCCAATGCAGATCACCAACAGATCAAGCAACTTCTGTAGTACAGACATAGTGGCTTGATGAGGGCGGAGAATTCCGCGGTCCATGCCGTTCATCTTTAGGATTCCCTCTGAAACTCGACGCGCTAGTACTAGATCAGCGCCACTCTTCGGGAGCGGCGGATTTCCAGTCGCTGAAGGCAGACTTGAGGTCGTATTGATAGGGATAACCCAGCTTGATTAACTGGCCAGGATGGATGTTGTTGGAGCGAACCAGCTTGCGAATGCGAACAGGGCTGAAAGGGTGGGAGATACCGAGAGGGCGAGCGATCAGGTCAATGCCATAAGCTGCACAAAGAAGCAACGGATAAGGTATTGCCGGCACCTTGCGGTCTATGCCTGCGACTTGGCAAACGGTATCGACATAGTTTTGGATCGAGGGGCCAGGATTCATCGACATGTTGAATAGAGAGATGTGTTCTCCCTCGGACTTCTGCCGTTGTAGTATCCACCACATGGCTAAGCACAACTCCTTTACATAAGTGCCGGCCTTCCGAGTATTGCGATTCCCCATATAGAAGAAATAACGGCGGATCACTGCCTTGATCAAGCGTGATACATTGCCTCCTTCTCCGGGGCCGAACACCACTCCTGGCCTTACAATAACCAGGTGGCGATGTTCTTTTTTTGCAGCAAGCCACGCGAGGTGAATCTTTTCTGCAGTAAGCTTCGAGCCCCCATAAGCTGTCTCGGGGACTGGGATCGAGAATTCATCTTTCTGCTCTTCACTTGGTCCATAGGGAGAGATTGAGCTTGTGAAAATTAGATCACTACAAGACACCTGCTCAGCCCAAGCGCAGACATTTTCTGCCCCTAATATGTTGGTCTCATAATACTCGAGAGGCTTATGGCCTGGTTCACGGTGAATTGCTGCAAAATTCGCAATAAGTCTAATTGGCTCTTGTGGTTTCCAATTGATAGGCTGTCGAACATCACCGCGAATTTCGATAATATTTGGTGTTTCGTTTACTAAACGAGTTCTGTAGGGGAAAGGTTTTTCGGCTACCTGTTCTTTATCGAATAAATAGACTTTATGAAATTTTCCCGTCGTAAGTAGATGGTGAGCAAAAAACACACCTATAAAACCTGATCCGCCAAATATTACGGCACAATCCTTTTCTTTCATATTCATATAAAATTTATTCTTTGTAAGAGTCTTTAAGGTGAAAATGAGAGTTGGCGTAAGGACCCTTCCAGTAGCGCTTATACATTCCCAGTTTTTCTTTTAACCATACTGGAAGCTTTCTTTCAAATTGGCCAATTTTATATGCCAGTAGCTTTATCGCGTTTCGAGTTATAGATGCTGGAATTAGATGGATGTTAGACGGTACGAGAAAATTAATTTCAGAAAGAACATAGCGTAAACCTTCCCCGCCTGCTCCTCCAAAGCTATTGCGAATCCACGTCTCTCTTGAGTGAAATACACCCATGTCGAAGTAACGCCGAAACTCATCTGCGATAGAGTAGTTATGAGAATGTCGGCAAGTTGCCTCTCCTGAGTAGGATATTTTCCAACCACCCAAAAGCATTTTTGCTGCTATGTACATGTCCTCAGCAAAAATTACATGCTTTGGAAAGCCTCCAGCATCCAGTAGCGCACTTCTCCGGTAGGCTGCAAAGGAGTTTGACATAAACGCGACTTTTAAACCGAGGGACTTGGCATCTTTCAGCGCTTTGATCTGAGAGTGTTCGGGATAATTATACACTCTTGCATGTCTTGCCAGAATGTTTGCATCGTGATGGGGCAATTGGCGTCCACAAACAGCCCCAACGTGAGGGTCCGAGAAGGGGGCCATGATATTTTCAATTGCTTTAGAGTCCTCAAGATAAGCGTCTTGAGTCATAAAAATATAAAAATCATACTCAGGGCTTGTATCAACTAAGTATTGCCGCGTCCCACCATGATTGAACTGGCAGCTTGGTATTTGCAGAGCTTTCTTTGTACCGATTTGAGCTTCTTGATAGGTTCCATCGGTGGAGCTCGAATCTACGATGAGTATATCAAAGGGGTAGTTTTGTGGTTTTAAAGAATCTAGCAAACGTTTGAGATCATTTCGTCCATTATAAGTGGGAATAATGCATGCAGTTCTTGGCAGGACAGAGGTGCTAGCTGACTTGTCAATCATGATGAGTGGATATCCTCTCGTCTTTCGGCTGGCTATTTTCCTCGGTCTGTAGATATTTTGCGCTCAGCTGCTTTTTATACTGGGAAAAACCAATAATTCGATACTTGACGCTATCAGCCCGTTTCTTTATGGAGAGTCTATCGAATTTTAATATGGAAAGAATGGCCATTGCTGTGTGATAGACCAATGCCATAGAAAATAATTTAATGATTCTAAGATCCTTTCTATGTATGGCAAAAAATGCCCCATGACCTAGAGCGTATGAGATGTTTTTTCCTACTGTTGTCTTTTTTATATCCCCTGGCGGGTGCCAAACTTCTAAGTCGCTGAAATAAGGGATGCTGCCGAATCCTTTTATTATTCTATATACATAATCACAATCTTCACATGAGCCAAAGTAGCAGCCAGCGCCTAAGTTTTCATTGAAATTAATTGAGTTTCGAGACGTAAAAATCGTAATGGAGCTCGATAGGTGGAAAAAATTATCACTAGTTATTAGCGTGTCAATTCTTGGCCAGTTACGAATGATGTTATTTCCAGTGCTTCGATCTCTTATTGCGCCGGCGACAGCAAAGGCTTCCGTTTGCTGTAAATGACTATAGGCTTTACTAAGTGTGTCAGAGTAATATTCACAATCATCATCTGGAAAGCAAATATATCGTCCGCTGGCATGTCTTAGGCCGATGTTTCTATTAAAAGATAGTCCTTTTGTGTTCGATTTTATATGGAGTATTTTTAGTGAGGCTTGGTATTTTTCAATTACGGAGGATATATCTAATTCTGTATTTTGATCTACAATTATTATTTCGAATTTTTCTGCGCCAATATCTTGGTTTATAAGAGATTCAAATAGCTTATCGATTTCGTCTAGCCTGTTGCAGGTGGCTAGAATTAAACTAAATTCCATTTTATGCATCGCCTGTAATTTAATATCGTATGCCTAATGCACTCATTAATGGTGGGCTAGTATAGACTAAGCCACCCATTGCTAGCATAGTTAAACTAACTATTAGGTTTCGTATTAGGTTCGAGAGCTTTATATTTAATAATGATATCGTGATGGCGATAGGTATTAGAAACAGTATGTTGACCAAGTATCTATCAGCAATATCCACATGCTTTATAGAGAATAATATAATGCAGATAAATATTAGAAGCAATTTTGTTATCTTTTCGTATTCTTGACGTTTTGCTGTTCCGAGCGTAATGGTTAGCATGTAGGTGCAGATACACAGCCAGAAGTTCAGCGATAGTAAAATGTTGTCGAGATGGGATTTATAATTTCCATCTATATACGCATTGCTTTTTGTTAATAACCATTGGAATCCAAAGAGGTTTGCAATTCCATCTACCATTGGAGATATCAGTGACGATAGAGCTAGTGCCAGTAGAGGTAAGGTTATGTAATATTTTGGTTTGTGGGGGATCTTATTAGCAATTGGAGCTATCAATATGACAATTGATGACCAGTGAAATGATATAGAAATTAGTGAAAAAGCTAAGAATTTTAAACTTTCCCGACGGTACGAATAATAAAATGCCAACATACTAAGGGGGATCGCATAAGCTTGGCGCATAGCGTTAGCGTCATAGACGATAAAGTAGCTCAGAAATGGTAGTGAAAATAAGAGCGAGGTTATTTTAGTGTTTTCTAGTAGTTTCTTATACGCAATGAAGTTTAAGGCTGAAATAATAAGGAAGTGAGCAATCAGCCAGCCACGAGCATCAAATACTAGTTTTAATAATGCTTGTATTGGCCAGAATAGGACTTCCGTACCGAAGTCAGCATCACTAGTTGCGGTGAAAGGGTTTTTAATATACGAAAAAGATTCGAGGTAGTGGCTTGTATCTCCACCGGCGTCAAAGGGTTTCAGAGCAATGAAATAAAATCCAATTGTAAATGCGGGTAAAGTGTAGAATATAAATTTTATCGGGATTAAAGAGCTGTTTTTTTGGCCAATATAATTTCCTTGGTGGAGAAGGATGCAAAAAGTCCAGCTTGTAAGCACATAGACAGCCAGTATATATATGGGGCTCATATTAGATGATGGACTCTTGCTTTGAATTTTTAGTGCGAGGTCGAGCGGAGTCTGTGGGCGATTTTCTTCACCACTCCCTTCAATCCAAGAATTTCGACCCAGTCTATCAAGCCTTCGTATATGCTAATCTTTATATTGGAGAGGATATGACAATTAAATTTTCTACTTGATTGAGATTGATTAAGTAATAATTTGTAGTATTTTTTATAGCGAATTGGTGAACTCGTTCTGTAGCAGTTATGAATTTGATTTGATAGATAATGAGTTAAGTTTTTTTGGGGGATTTTATCCTGCCACTTTTTCAAAAATTTTATCATTGATTTGTAGTCAACTTTGTTTTTTGCTCCACCAGCGTTCCAGTCGATGTTTGTTGTTATTTCAGGGGAATACGCCCAACCTTGAGTTTTGTAATAAATATTTAGGTAGAAATCATAGTCTTGATGTCTTTTTAAGTTGTTATCCCATTCTATCTCGCTGTTATGCAGTTTGATTCTATCTATTACATATGATGAGGTCTGAGCAATATACTTGGAGGAAAAAAGAAGTTCAAATGGAGATGCTAGCTTATAAACATCTACGGATTGACAGGGAGTCATGGTTTCTTTGTGGATATTGGCGCCGGAGTACACAGCTGCTTTTGATGAAGCTTGGAGTTCCTTTATTGATCTTTCGATATGTAGGGGGGTCCACCAATCATCAGAATCGAGAAATGCTATATATTTTGTTGTTGAGAGTAACATGCCGAGATTTCTTGCATAGTTTGCATTTCCTCGGGAGGTCGTTGAAATAAGAGTAATCTTATCTCCAATGTGCGAAATTTTTGAGATTATGCTAGATGCTATTTTTATTTCTTCGAAGCTAGAGCCATTGTCAACAATATATATCGCAGAGGGCATGAGCGACTGCTCTTCAATACTTCTAAGTAGTCGCTTAAGAAATCTTGATCTGTTAAAGAATGGGACGACGACACTGATGTCGGCTTCGGGTTTTTGGCTTTTCAATGGAGGATCTTTTAGCAATTAGTAAGGGTTTCGCTTTTGTGAACTTACTCTTGGTTCTTCAATTAATGCCAGGAGAGAGTTTTTTGCGCCATTTGGTGATTTACTTATTGTGTAGATTGTGAGGAGTATATATATGACAAAATTCCCTATGCTGAAGTATGCTATTGCGCCGATAGCGTTGTTGGTCGCTTTATAGCCGGCAAATACTAGTAGTATCTTGGTAAAAAGCGAGCCTAGCTCAAAGATAAGGAAGGATTTCTGTAAGGATAGAGCCGGGATCGCGGAAATTACGGGTCTAGAGATTAGGATTGAAAATAGCCAAAGGGACATCCATTGCGACAGTTCACCTGCTTCCCGCCATTCGCTACCAAATATAAGTGAGAATATCCAAGGACCTATGGTTATTGGTATGGCATAAAGGGCAAATCCAAGTACAGAGAGAGAAAGGCAGGTTTTAAGAAGTAGCGATTTTGCGTCTTCGCCTGCGCGTATAGACTCTACAAATTTTGGATAAAATACATCAGCTATCGATTGGCCAATCAAGGTGGAAGGGACAAATAATACAGTTCTGGCTAAAATGAAGTGGCCGACGGAGGCAGGGCCGGAAAGTATTGACAGCATCAGGATAGGTAAATTTTGGCCTATGCTGTTAATTAGAACCTGCGGCGTTCTGAATACTGCAAAATCATAGTATTTAATGAATAGTAACCAAGTGCTTGATTTTTCCTGTTTTTGGTCTGGTGTAGCTCGAATACTTGGCCATATAAGGGCTGAATTTAAGAGGTAACCCAGAGATGTGGTCGCGGTTAAAGCCGTGGCCGAGGGACTAATAACACCTGCTATGCATTTTGAGATGTTTGTGATTAGCGCTTGCGCTATTGAAGCTCTTGATCTTAGCGGGAATAATTTTTTTCGAATGGCAAATTGATTAGTTGTCGCCATCAATGATGCAAAAAGCATAGATGGTGGCAGTAGCCATAGTAATTTGTATATTTCATCTAGATTAAATGCCACAGCAATAGCTCTTCCGAAAAAGACCAATATGATGCTGGCAAGCGAAGATATAGCGAAGGATATAATAAGAGAGAGTTTTGCCAGTCCATGCGCGTCTGCTTCGTTTTTCGGAAGTACGATAGCCAGGGGGAAGCTAAGCGCGGTAAGAGGAATTAGGACCTCTAATATGGCAACGAAAGCACCTACGGCTCCAAAAATTTCTGGTCCGTATAAGCGAGTAAGAGCAGGTGTGAAGGCCATGGTAATGGCCTGGGCACCTGCCGTACCTGAGACAACTATCGCGACATTGTGGAAAAATTTATTCCGCAATACCTTTTCTAAAAAATCTATCACTGGAGTCTCAGTCTATGATATTTGGGTTTGGCTTGGAGTTCTGCCTATGGAGTGATATTGAATACCCTTTCGATGCATTCGAGCAGGCTCGAATAGATTTCTTCCATCAAAGATAAGCGGGCTTTTCAGTTGCTCTTTAATGAAATCGAAGTCTGGGGATTTAAATGTTGACCATTCAGTGATGATCATCAATGCGTCAGCGTTTTTTAAAGCAGCCTCTTTTGTACCACACAGAGTTAGATCTTCTCGGTTCCCATAAATTCGCTGAGCCTCTTCCATTGCTTCTGGATCGAATGCCTGTACCTTCGCGCCTGCGTTCCAAAGACTCTCCATTAAGACCCTGCTCGGTGCTGCGCGCATATCATCAGTATTAGGTTTAAATGCTAGCCCCCACAGTGCAAATGTTTTTCCCTTTAATTGGCCATTAAAGTGCTTATTGATTTTATGGAAAAGAACAGTTTTTTGTTCTGCATTGCGCTTCTCTATCGCTTTCAAAATTTTTGGTTCAAAATCAATGTCTTCGGCCGTACGGATTAACGCCTGAACATCTTTGGGGAAGCAGGAACCACCGTAACCCGCTCCGGCATAAATGAATTGGTAGCCGATACGAGGGTCAGACCCGATACCATGACGGACCATTTCGATATCTGCACCCAGTCGCTCTGCTAAATTTGCCATTTCGTTCATGAAACTGATTTTCGTAGCCAGCATACAGTTGGCTGCATACTTTGTTAGCTCTGCACTTCGTACATCCATTACTATAATTTTTTCATGGTTACGATTGAAGGGGGCATAGAGTTCGCGCATTGCCTCTTCGGTTTCGCGATTATTGGTGCCTATTACTATCCTATCCGGACGCATGCAATCGGTAACGGCAGAGCCTTCCTTAAGAAACTCTGGATTCGATACGACTTCAAAGTCTATATTTGATTTTCCTTCCCGCGTCAGTATCTCTAGAACTTTGGCGTTAACTTTATCGGCAGTCCCTACGGGAACAGTTGATTTATTAACAATGATCTTTGGGTGTTGCATGTAGATAGCGATAGTTTCTGCTACCGCAAGTACATATTGTAAGTCGGCGGAGCCATCTTCGTCTGGAGGCGTGCCCACGGCAATGAACTGCACGTCACCATGCTGGACACCCAGCGAGGCGTCAGTTGTGAAGTTCAGTCGACCGGCGTTGTGGTTGTCCTTTACTAGTCTATTCAGACCCGGTTCGTAGATGGGGATCTGCCCCTGCTTGAGGCGTTCCACCTTTTGTGGGTCTATGTCGACACATATAACGTCATGGCCCACCTCGGCCAGCACGGCTCCTTGCACAAGCCCTACATAACCGATGCCGTAGACAGTGACCTTCATATGGTTTCCCTTAACTCTTAATAGATCGGATTGCTGCGTCGTGCCTAAGCGGAGGGCTAGGCAATTGCTTCGTTATAATTGGGCTTTTGGCACGCTACCGCCCCAGGATTTTTGGTCATTTTCCTGAGGACGCGAAATGGGTGACTATTAGGAATGATCGATGATCATGCCGGTGTTCAATGGACAGTGTGGTATCCCTAACCCTGTCGCGTAAGTCCTAGGTCCTTTCGTACAAAACTATGCAGCGAGAATGATGAAGTTCTTTTGTTGTATCTCGATTTTTTTGAGTTGTAAGAATGATTTTTTAGTTTGCTTTGATGCTTGTGTATATGTTCAGGATTCATATTTTATTATTCTGTTTATCGGTAGTCGGATGGTTACTTCCCGCTGAAGTAGAGTAAGTAGCAATGACACTCGCTCTTCTCCATCTCTCGCCATGAAAATTGCTTCTATTCGCTGTAATCCCGGTGTATTAATTAATACACGATCACCGCTCGACAGCGCAGGAGGCGTCGCTGCAGGAGGTTGCATTAACATTGTTATTGCAGAGTTTGGGACTGGTGTTGGCTGGCCGCCGAAACTAACGATCTGACTGACTCCGCGCGTAGACCTGATTGGCAACCAATTGTCTTCGACTTTGTCCAACTGAATGAATAGGTAACCGGGAAACATCGGCTCATCGAGCTTTTGCAGTTGCCCTTTATGCAGACGCTCTATCGAGAGCAATGGAAGAAGGCACTCGTAACCTTGGTTCTCAAGGTGTTTCAGCGCTCGCGTGGCTTGGCGTGGCTTACACTGGACCAAATACCATTGTTTTCCGGTTGCGTCCGGCATGATTCCCTCGTTGCAGGACTGATTGCTCCTGCGGCGTTCCGATGTCCGCTATACGGACGGATATATGGATAAGGCCTTCCCTGGCCTCTCCTCGATCAGGCTTTGTCCGATTTGTACTCGTAGTGGTAGTAGCCGTAGCCACCGTAGCCGTAATAGGCCGAGGCACGCTTCTCAACACCGTTGAATATGGCGCCTTTGAGTTCGATGCCGTTCTGCGCGAAGCGGCGGATGGTCAATTCGATCTCCCGCGCCGGGTTCAGGCCGAAGCGGGTGACGATCAGACTGGTGCCGGACTGGCGGCCAACGATGGCGGCGTCGGTTACTGCCAGCAGCGGTGGGGTATCCAGGATTATCAGGTCGAACTGCTGGCTGGCTTCCTCGAGGAAGGCTGTGAAGTTGGGGTGCATCAGCAGTTCGGACGGGTTCGGCGGGATCTGGCCACGCGGAATGAAGTGGAAACCTTCGATCTCGGTGGCGCGTACGGCTGTGTTGAAGTCGCAACGCTTGACCAGAATGTCGGACAGGCCATTCTCTTCCCCGCTATTGAGCACCTTGTGCAGATAGCCCTTGCGCATGTCCACGTCTACCAGCAGTACACGCTGGCCGGTTTGCGCGATGACGGCTGCCAGGTTGGAGGAAACGAAGGTCTTGCCCACTGCCGGGCTGGGACCGGAAATCATCAGGCGATTGTTGCCGGCTTCCAGCATGGCGAAATGCAGGCTGGTGCGCAGGCTGCGCAGAGACTCGATGGCCAGGTCCGTGGGGTGACTGATGGCAAGCAGCGGTGCAGCTTTGGCAGAACGACCACGACCCTTGCCTCGTTTATCTTCCTCTGCCTTCTGCAGAACGCTGTAGGGAATCGAGGCGTATACCGGCAGGCCGAGTTGCTCGATGGCGTCCGGTGTTTCGATGCCGCGATTCAGTGCTTTGCGCAGCAGGACCAAGCCAACGGCAAAGAACAGGCCTAGCAGCGTGGCTACCAGGACAATGAGAGCTTTCTTGGGCTTGACCGGTTTGGTGATATCCACATCCGCGGAGTCAATGATACGGACGTTACCCACTGCACCTGCTCGCATCACGTCCAGTTCTTGGGCCTTGTTCAGCAACTGGGTGTAAATGGCGGTGCTGACTTCAACGTCGCGAGTCAGACGCAGTAGTTCCTGCTGGGTTTCCGGCAGGCCTTCCACCTTGTGGGTAAGGCCGTTCTGCTTTGAAGTCAATTCACCGATCTGCGTCTGCAGGGCTTGGTAGGCCGGATGCTGGCGGGTGAACTTGCGATCCATTTCCGCCTGTTGCAGCTTGAGCTCGGAAATGCTGGTATCCAGGGCGACGATCTGGTCGAGCAGGGCCTTGGTTTCCAGGCTGATGTCTGCGGATTTGGACTTGGTCTGGTACGCGCTCAGGGCGTCCTCGGCCTTTTCCAATTCGCGGCGCACATCGGGCAATTGGCCGCGCAGGAATTCCAGGCTGGACGCTGCCTCGGCGGAGGCGCGCTCAACGTTCTGCCGAACATAGAGCTTGCTGATCTCGTCCAGTACCTGCAGGGCGCGAGCCGGCTCGTCGTTTTCCAGCGACAGGCTGATGATGCCGGACTCCTTGCCGGTCTCGGCGACGTTCAGGTTGTCCTGGTAGCGCAGGATGGTGGTCAGACGGCGCTCACGCACTACGTCGAAATGGGTGCGCGGATTGGCGTGCAGGGATGCGACCTGGATTTTCACGCCGTGCTGGTCATAGGCTTCACCCACCTTGCCTTCGACCAGAACATTGTCATCATCGTCCAGCAGGGTGTAGGAACCGTTCTCTCCTGCGATCAGCGTGAGGTCCTTTTCCAGCAATGCAGTCGGCACATCGAGCTGGAAGACCTTCAGCTCCTCGCCACCCCAGCCAAAACGGCTAAGGCCAAACACCGGCGCTGCGATTTCATCCGGGGTCTCTGGATCGAAATGCCGTGCGATGAAGCCACCAATCAACGGAAACCGCGACGGCTGCACCACGATATTCAGCTTGAGGTTATCCACCGCCTTGCCGATGACTGCACGCGAAGTCAGCAGTTGAATCTCGGTAATAGCTTCCGACTGCGCCCCCAGTAGATCCCCCATATCCGACAGACCCGGGATGCTGGGCTTCTTCTGCTCCACCTGCACGATCGCATCCGATCGGTAGATCGGCGTCGCCAGCAGCGCATAAGCAACACCCACGGCCATGAAGCCCGCGGTGATACCGGCGATCAGCCATTTATGGTCGATCAGGGTGCCGAGCAGACCTAGCAGGTCGATCTCGTCATCGTCTTTGTCGTGGATGGCTACCGGGGCTTGCTGCTGCATGGGTGTGCTTCTTTTACTTCTTCGTCAGTGAGGCTTAGCGGGTCGGGCGAATGCGTTTGGCCCAGGCGTCGACGCCTTGTTCGATCAGCGCGTAGGCGTGTTCGAACACGGCTGTGCTCTGGCGGTAGGGGTCGGGGATTTCGCGATCGTCCTGCCACTTGCCGAGCAGGAAGGTCTTGCCGCGGGCTTCCGGGGCGATCTGGCTGACGCCTTGCAGGTGGCGCTTTTCCATGACCAGGACGAGGTCGGATTCGCGCAGCAGGCTGGATGTCAGTTGGCGGGCACGGTGTTCGTGCGGCTGCTCGCCGTGTTGCTGGAGGATGGCGAGAGCGTGGCTTTCGATGGGCTTGTCGACCAGGGCGCCGAGGCCGGCGGAGCTCACCTGGATATCGCTGCCGGCCAGGCGCTGGCGCAGCAGATGTTCTGCGGTAGGACTACGGCAAATGTTACCGACGCAGACGACCAATATCCTTTTGAACACGGGGACGTTCCTTGATCCTACAGATGTGTATGTATGAAAGCGGGGAAATGTAAGAGCCACGGCACCCTGAGTCAAGGCTCACAGCCCTTCTGTGACGGGCTTCGAACTTTTGAAAATGGCGAATTGCCATGGGTGCGCGGGTTTGACGGGGCCGACCGCTTGTCGTCTGGCGGCCCCCGGGGGATTGGAAGATCAGGGGGCGGGGGCTGGGGTTTCTTCCTGGGACGGACGTTCGAGCGCCACCTGCCGAATCGACAACCGGATCTCCGCCGGCAACACGCGCTTGGCCGCGCCTTCGACGAGGTCGCCCAGTTTCTCGTGGTAGCTCAGCTTGCCTTCTTCATCCTTGCGCAGCACGCGCTGGTCGAGCAGGGCCTGGATGAAGTTGCGGAACAGTGTCTTGTCGAAGAATTCCGGGGCGTTCAGGCCGTGGAGGATGGACAGGCGCTGGGCCATGACGGTGCACAGGTTCTCCAGTTCCTCGGCGCTGAGCTGGCGTTGCCCGGCGTTGAGCAGCAGGGCGATGGCCATGTAGAAGCGCTGCAGGGTCTGGGTGATGGCGCGGGCGAGCAGGGTCAGCAGCACGTATTCGCGTGAGCTAGGCGCCAGGCGCACGTAGGCGTCGCCGTCCTGTTTCAGCAGGTTCTGTTCCACCAGCGCGGCCAGCCATTGGTCGACCACGGCGTCGAGCTGGTCCAGGTCCCAGCGGATGAACAGTTCCTGTTGCAGGAAGGGGTAGAGCGCGCGGGTGTAGTTGAGCAGCTGTTCGCGGCTGATCCGCGCGTTGCTCTGGAAGAAGCTGGCGATCAGCGCTGGCAGGGCGAATACGTGCAGGACGTTGTTGCGGTAGTAGGTCATGAGGACGGCGTTCTGCTCGTCCAGGTAGAGGATGCGGCCCAGGGCGTCCTTCTGTTCGGCGAGCAGGTTCATGCTCTTCACGTATTCGATCAGCGCCTTGCCGTCGCCGTCGGGCAGGGTGGCGCTGGGCGAGTAGGGCACCTTGCGCAGCAGCGCCAGGTACAGGTCCAGCACGCGTTCCAGGGCGCGTTCGTCCAGGGCCAGGCGGCTGGTGGAGAGCAGCGCCAGGGCCACCAGGTTGACCGGGTTGATCGCCGCCGCGTCGTTGAGGTGGCGGGCCACTTCGCGGGCCAGTTGGTTGGTGGCGTCCGGCAGCCAGGCCGGGCGGTATTCCGGGCCGAGTTCCTGCTTGCGCCAGCCGGGTTCGTGCTGTTCGAGGAAGCTGTCCAGGTGGATCGGCTCGCCGAAGTTCACCCACACCTGGCCGAAGCGCTGGCGCAGCGCGCCCACCACCTTGAACAGGTCGAAGATGGATTCCTTCTTCTTCGCCGCGCCGCGCAGCTCGCCCAGGTAGGTGCGGCCTTCCAGAACGCGCTCGTAGCCGATGTACACCGGCACGAAGACGATCGGCCGGCGCGAGTCGCGCAGGAAGCTGCGCAGCGTGATGGCGAGCATGCCGGTGCGCGGGTGGAGCATGCGCCCGGTGCGCGAGCGGCCGCCCTCGACGAAGTATTCGGTGGAGAAGCCGCGGCTGAACAGGGTGTGCAGGTATTCGTTGAACACCGCGGTGTACAGCTGGTTGCCCTTGAAGCTGCGGCGCATGAAGAAGGCCCCGCCGCGGCGCAGGATGGAGCCGACCACCGGCATGTTGAGGTTGATGCCGGCGGCGATGTGCGGCGGCGTCAGGCCGTTGCGGAACAGCAGGTAGGACAGCAGCAGGTAGTCGATGTGGCTGCGGTGGCAGGGCACGTAGACGATCTCGTGGCCCTGGGCGACGTCCTGCACGCGCTCGATGTGGTTGACCCGCACGCCTTCGTAGAGCTTGTTCCAGAACCAGGTGAGGGTGACTTCGAGGAAGCGGATCACCGGGTAGGACACGTCCGCGGCGATCTCGTTGGCGTAGCGCAGGGCCAGGGCCTCGGCCTTTTCCGTGGAGAGGTGCTGCGTTTCGACTTCTTCCTGGATGGCCTGGCGCACCAGGGGCGCGCGCAGCAGGCCCTTGACCAGGGTGCGGCGGTGCGAGAGGTCCGGGCCGATGACCGCGGTCTTCTGGTTGCGGAAGTGCACCCGCAGGATGCGCTGGACCATGCGCTGGGTGCGCTCCTGGCCCTTGCCCTGGTCGACCAGCTCGCGCAGGTGGATGGGCGCGGAGAACTGCACGCGGGTCTTGCGCCCGAGGATGAGGATGCGCGCCAGCTTGCGCAGGCGCCCGGTCACCGCCCAGTTGTCGGCGAACAGCAGCTTCCAGGCGCTCTTCTCGCTGTCCGGCGACTGGCCCCAGAACACGCTGACCGGGACGATCTGCGCGTCGTCCACGCCGTTCTGGCCGATGGCCGCGAGCATGCGCATCAGCGCCGGCGGCGCGCCGCGCTTGTCCTGGCGGCCGAGCCAGTCGGGCTCCGGCGTCAGGTAGAAGAAGGCCGCCGGCTCGACGCTGCTGCCCACCGCCACCGGCATCACCGGGCGCGGCAGGCCGGCCTTGCGGCACTCCGTGTCGACTACCGCCAGGTCGCTCACCGAAGGCTGCTGCAGCACGTAGAGCACCGGCTTGCTGCGGTCGATCTTCAGGCTCAGGGACGACTGGTTGATGGTTTCCGAGCGCACCCAGAGGTAGAGCAGGCGGCGCAGGACGCCAAAGCCGAAGCGGCGGAACGGGTAACGGGGCATACGGGCTCGCAGGCAGTTGAACGGGGCTCGGTGGCGACCAAGCGGACGCTAGTGTGCCGCAACGCTACGGCAGGCAAAAGGGTGGGACGGCAGCCTGGAAGCATGCTATGACCTCCGCTCGGCTGCTTTCGATGTAGGAATAGGACCGCATTCCTAAATAAATTTTCATGCACGGCAGTGTACTTTTTCGTCACAGTCTCCACCTTGCACTGCCGTCCGTCGGTTCATATATTCCCGGCGGCATTTTGTGGGAGCTCGTCTGCCCCGTGTGTTCCGAGTTCGCGGCGGGCTCTTGGCGCAACGGTGAGAGAAATGATCGAAATAAGCAGACTCACGAAGCGATTCGCGCAGCACACCGCGGTGGACGACCTGTCGTTCAGTGTGCAACCGGGGGAAGTCCTGGGCTTTCTCGGCCCCAACGGCGCCGGCAAGTCCACCACCATGAAGATGCTCACCGGGTTCCTCGCGCCCACCTCGGGCACCGCGAGCATCCACGGTTTCGACATCCAGACGCAGACCCTGCAGGCCCAGCGCCTGATCGGCTACCTGCCCGAGGGCGCGCCCTGCTACGGCGACATGCGCGTGCGCGGCTTCCTCGAATTCATCGCCGAGGTCCGCGGCTACCGCGGCGCGCAGAAGCGCGAGCGGGTGGCGCGGGTGGTCGAGCAGCTGGAGCTGGAGCCTGTCCGCGAGCAGTCCATCGAAACCCTCTCCAAGGGCTTCAAGCGCCGCGTCGGCGTGGCCCAGGCGATCCTCCACGACCCGCGGGTGCTGATCCTCGACGAGCCCACCGACGGCCTGGACCCGAACCAGAAGCATCAGGTCCGCGAGCTGATCCGCGGCCTGGCCCGCGAGCGCATCGTCATCATCTCCACCCACATCCTCGAAGAGGTCACCGCGGTCTGCACCCGCGCCGTGGTGATCGCCAACGGCCGCCTGCTGGCCGACGGCACGCCCTTCGAGCTGGAAAGCCGCTCGCGCTACCACCAGGCGGTGACCCTGGTCGCCGATGGCGAGCTGGACCGCGCGGCCCTGGCCGCATTGCCGGGCGTGGCGGCGCTGGAAGAGAACCCGCTGGAGCACAGCCTGACGCTGTTGGCCAGGCCCGGCGAGGTGATCTTCCCGCAGGTGAATGCGCTGATCGCCGAGCGCGGCTGGCGCATCCGCGAGCTGGACGTGGAGCGCGGCCGCCTCGACGAGGTGTTCCGCAGCCTGACCAGGGGGGAAGCGGCATGAAGCAGTTGCCGGTGGTCTTCAAGCGCGAGCTGGCGAGCTACTTCGCCACCCCGCTGGCCTACGTGTTCATCGTCATCTTCCTGGTGCTGTCCGGGGTCTTCACCTTCTACCTGGGCAATTTCTACGAGCGTAACCAGGCGGACCTGACGGCCTTCTTCAACTTCCACCCCTGGCTCTACCTGTTCCTCATCCCGGCACTGGCCATGCGCCTGTGGGCCGAGGAGCGCAAGTCCGGCTCCATCGAGCTGCTGATGACCCTGCCGATCACCCGCTTCGAGGCGGTCACCGGCAAGTTCCTCGCCGCCTGGGTGTTCGCCGGCATCGCGTTGCTGCTGACCTTCCCCATGGTGCTCACGGTCAACTACCTGGGCGAGCCGGACAACGGCGCCATCCTCGCCGGCTACCTCGGCAGCTGGCTGCTGGCCGGCGGCTACCTGGCCATCGGCTCGTGCATGTCGGCGCTGGCGAAGAACCAGGTGATCGCCTTCATCCTCGCCGTGGTGATGTGCTTCGTGTTCATCGTCAGCGGCTTCCCCCTGGTGCTCGACGCCTTCAACGCCTGGGCGCCGCAGTGGCTGCTGGACGCGGTGGCCTCGATGAGCTTCCTGACGCGCTTCGATGCGATCAGCAAGGGCGTCATCGACCTGCGCGACCTGCTGTTCTTCGCCAGCCTGATCGTCGCCTGGCTCGCCGCCACGGCGGTGGTGGTCGACCTGAAGAAAGCCGATTGAGGAAGCCCGCATGAAGAAATTGATGTATTCCGCCGCCGGGCTGCTGGTCATCGCCTTGCTGTTCCTGGCTTTCAACCTGGTGTCCGGGCTGGCCTTCACCGGCGCGCGCCTGGACCTGACGCAGCAGAAGCTCTACACCATCTCCGACGGCACCAAGAAGGTGCTGGGCTCCATCGGCGAGCCGATCAACCTGTACTTCTTCTTCTCCGACAAGGGCAGCAAGGACCTGGTCCCGCTGCGCAACTACGCCAAGCGCGTGGAGGAGCTGCTCAAGGCCTACGAGCGCGAGGCCGACGGCAAGATCCGCCTGCACGTCATCGACCCGCAGCCGTTCTCCGAGGAGGAGGACAAGGCCGCCGAGTTCGGCCTGCAGGCGGTGCCGCTGAACCAGGGCGGCGACACCCTGTACTTCGGCCTGGCCGGCACCGACGCGCTGGACAACATCCAGGTGATCCCGTTCTTCCAGCCGGACCACGAGGCGTTCCTGGAGTACGACCTCAGCCGCCTGGTCAATGCCCTGGCGCACCCCAGGCGGCCGGTGGTGGGCGTGCTCAGCACCCTGCAGATGACCGGCGGCTTCGACATGCAGACGCAGCAGCCCAGCTCGCCCTGGATGCTGCTCGACGAAGTGCGCCAGCAGTTCGACCTGAAGAGCCTCAAGCCCGACGTCGACGCCATCCCGGACGACGTCAGCGTGCTGCTGCTGGTGCATCCCAAGCACCTGCCGCAGCAGACGCTCTACGCCATCGATCAGTTCGTGCTGCGCGGCGGCAAGCTGCTGGCCTTCGTCGATCCCTTCAGCGAGGCCGACAAGTCCTCGCCCATGGCCGCGCTGGATGGCCCCGGTGACCAGGCCTCCGACCTCGAACCGCTGTTCAAGGCCTGGGGCGTGCAACTGCTGCCGGGCAAGGTGCTCGGCGACGCCAGCTACGCCATGTCGGTGAGCATGGGTCAGGGCCAGCGCGCGGCGCACCACCCGGCCTGGCTGAACCTCGGCGCCAAGGCGCTGGACGCCAACGACGTGGCCACCGCCGGGCTGGAGAATCTGACCCTGGCCACCGCCGGCATCCTCGAGCCGCTCAAGGACGCGAAGACGCACTTCACGCCGCTGATCCAGAGTTCGGCGCAGGCGATGCCCTTCGACGCCCAGCGCTTCGCCACCCTGCGCGACCCCGGCGAGCTGATGGCCCAGCTCAAGCCCACCGGCCAGCGCTACGTCATGGCCGCGCGCATCCAGGGCCCGGCGCAGAGCGCCTTCCCCAATGGCATCGAAGGCCGCAAGGATGGCCTGAAGAGCGCCGACAGCATCAACGTCATCGCCGTGGCCGACACTGACCTGCTCACCGACCGCATGTGGGTGCAGGTGCAGGACTTCTTCGGCCAGCGCGTGCCGCAGCCCTGGGCCGACAACGCCAGCTTCGTGATCAACGCGCTGGACAACCTGGCCGGCTCCGACGCGCTGATCAGCGTGCGCTCGCGCGGCCGCTTCAGCCGCCCGTTCACAGTGGTGGACGAGCTGCAGCGCCAGGCCGAGACGCGCTTCCGCGAGAAGGCCGACGCGCTCAAGCAGCGCCTGGCCGACACCGAGCAGAAGCTCGCCGCGCTGCAGAATCCCGACCCGGGCAAGGCCCTGGAGCTGACGCCGGAGCAGCAGAGCGCGATGCAGCAGTTCATCCAGGAGCGCGTGCGCATCCGCAAGGAGCTGCGCGACGTGCAGTTCCAGCTCAACGCGGATATCGAGTCCCTCGGCCGCACCCTGAAGATCGTCAACATCGCCGCCGTGCCGCTGCTGCTGACCCTGGGCGTGCTCGCCCTGTGGTGGTGGCGCCGCCGGCGCCAGGCCTGAGGAGGCGGCCATGCAACGCAAGAGTCTGATCCTGCTGGTGGTCCTGGTGGTGGCGCTCGGCGGCCTCTTCGCCTGGCTGCAGCGCGAGCCGGCCCGCCTGGCGCCGCCGGCGGAGGTGCGCTATTTCCCGGGCCTGGACGCGCAGCAGGTGAGCGCGGTGACGGTGCGCCGCCCCGGCCAGCCGGACATCCGCGTGGCGCGCCAGGACGGGCGCTGGGTGATGCCGGCCAAGGCCGGCTACCCGGCGGCCGGGCGCCTGGTCGGCGACTTGCTGCACGACCTGGCGCAGGCGCGCAAGGTCGAGGCCAAGACCCGCGAGCCGGGCAACTTCGCCCAGCTCGGCGTCGCCGACCAGGGCGAGGGCGCCGCCGTGCGCCTGAGCCTGGAGCGCAGCGGCGGAGCGCCGCTGGAGCTGCTGGTGGGCAAGGCCGCGCAGCAGGGCGGGCGCCTGGTGCGCCAGCCCGGCGACGAGCAGGTCTGGCTGATCGACAAGGACCTGCGCCTGCCGCCCGACGAGCTGGACTGGCTGGACCGGCGCATCACCAGCATTCCCTTCGAGAAGGTCGCCGAGGTGTCGGTGAGCTACCCCGGCGGGGAAACCCTGACGGTGTTCCGCGACAAGGCCGGCGAGCCCAACCTGCAGGTACGCCAGCTGCCCGGGGACGCCAAGCTGGCCTACGAGTCCATCGCCAACGGCATGGCCACGCCCTTCGGCGCCCTGACCTTCAGCGAAACGGCGCCGCTGGACCAGGTGCAGTTCAAGGGGCCGGCGCGCCTGAGCCTGACGCTCAAGACCCTCGATGGCGCCAGCCTGAGCGGGCGCGTGCTGGAGCAGGGCGGGCAGAACTGGCTGCTGCTGGACCGCGTCGAGGGGTTCGCCGACGGGCAGATCCAGGCGCGCAAGGGCTGGGCCTACCGCATCGAAGCCAACCAGTACGAGGCGCTTGCCCGGCACCTGGCGGATTTCACCGCGAAGAAACCTTGAGGTATTTCAAAGGCCGGCCGGGCGAAGTTCCGGTCGGCAACTTTCACCATGGGCGTGCGGAAATGTGCGCTACAGCACGCCGACAATGACAAAACTTACAACTCCGTTACATCGTCCAAGTGCACCAGAATGGCCTTGGAAGCCCCGTAAAATGGCACTTTGGCCACATCGGTCACGGTGCTGGCACTCAGGCGAAAAAGTGCTTTCCAGCTGTAACTTTTGATTTATATACTCGGGAGCGCGGTCGTCATTGGGGCGTTATTCGAATTGCCCATCCAGCGGCTAAGGCCCTGGACGGTCAACGCGGACAACCTTCCGCTTGTCGAGCCGTTGCAGTCCTCATTCCCGGGGGCCACCCAAAAATAATAGCGAGTTGGAGAGTGTGGTAATGGCTGATCGTGAGGTCGGAACCGTCAAGTGGTTCAATGACGCCAAGGGTTATGGATTCATTCAACGCGACAGCGGTCCGGACGTTTTCGTCCACTACCGCGCCATTCGTGGCGAAGGTCACCGCTCCCTGGTCGAAGGCCAGAAAGTGGAGTTCTCGGTGATCCAGGGTCAGAAAGGCCTGCAGGCGGAAGACGTCTCCAAGGTCTGAGCCCCCGAAGACAAAGGCCCGTCGCGAGACGGGCCTTCGTTTTCCAGCCGGCGCCCGGCGCCCGGCTCTTCAGCAACGACGCCGCGCATCGCGCCAGCGTCGTTTTCGTGCTTCAGCCGGTTCGCCAGGTGATCTCGGCGACGCCCTCGGCGGTCACCTTCAGCCAGCGGTCGGCGTCCTCCTCGCCCTGTTCTTCGCTCCAGCCGCCCGGCGCGCAGCGCACCTCCACGCCCAGCGCGGCGTTGGCCGCCCGGGCGCAGGCCAGGTCGTCGTCCCAGGGCGTGGCGTCGCTGTCGATGAAC
This sequence comes from Pseudomonas sp. PI1, assembly GCF_000812405.1. NCBI lineage: Bacteria > Pseudomonadati > Pseudomonadota > Gammaproteobacteria > Pseudomonadales > Pseudomonadaceae > Pseudomonas > Pseudomonas sp. PI1. Next base: position 2,915 of record NZ_JWMC01000095.1, on the reverse strand, counting down.
AGGCTGTGCCACTTGCCCACCGCCTGCGGCAGCCAGGTCAGCGGGATCATCCCGCTGGGGCTGTCGGCCAGGCACTTGAAGGTCTCGCCCTGGCGCCGCCATTCGCTGCAGGGGCCCAGCGCCTCGGCCAGCCAGGCGCCGACGGCGGCCTGGTCGGCGTCCTTCAGGTAGATCTCGATATCCGGTTGGCGCATGGGCGTCCTCGTCAGGGTTTTTGGCGTTCCAGCCAATCGTAGCGCACCGCCACAGTGACCTCGAAGGGCTCGGCGAGGATGCGCTCGCGGCGCTGCGGGTTGACCCGCCAGCCGTGGGGCGTCATCGCCAGCAGGGTTTCGCGGGCTTCGCGGCTGTCCAGGGCCAGGCGGAAACTCAGGCTTTCCGTATGGGCCAGGGCCAGGCTCGGCGGCAGGTCGGCCAGGTGCTTGTCGTCGACGTACTCGCGCACCTCGTCGTACAGGCGCTGGCGCAGTTCCAGCAGGTGGTCGCGGCCCGGGCCCAGGCGCAGCACGCCGCCGCCGGGGGCCAGCAGGCGCGCCGCCTCGTTCCAGTCGATGGGGCTGAACACGCTGGCCAGCAACTGGCAACTGGCGTCGGCCAGCGGCACCCGGGCCATGCTGGCGACCATCCAGGTCAGCTGCGGGGCGCGGCGGCAGGCGGCTTTCACCGCCTCGCGGGAGATGTCCAGGGCGTAGCCGTCGCTGGCGGGCAGGGCCTCGGCGAGCTGGGCAGTGTAGTAGCCCTCGCCGCAGCCGATGTCGAGCCAGCGCGCCGGTGCGCGTTCGGCGGCAAGCTCCGCCAGGCGCCGGGCCAGCGGGGCATAGTGGCCGGCGCCTAGGAACTGGCGGCGAGCCTCGACCATGGCGGCGTTGTCGCCCGGGTCACGGCTTTTCTTGTGCTGCACCGGCAGCAGGTTCAGGTAGCCCTGGCGCGCGCGGTCGAAACTGTGCCCGGCGGGGCACTTCACGCCGTTGTCGTAGCGTTCCAGGCTCGCCTGGCAGATCGGGCAGGTGAGCATCAGTCCTTGCGCTCCGTGCGCAGCGGGCTCAGCACGGTGAGCAGCGGCAGGCTGCGCTGGCGCAGGTTGAGCTGGTAGCTGCGCAGGGCGTAGCGCCGTTCGGCGGCCGGGGCCGGCGGTGGGATGTCGGGTTGGGTGGCAGCCAGGCAGAAGCCTTTCTTCACGTCTTTCATGCCAGCAGCCGCACCAGGGTCTGGTAGTAGATTTCGCTCAGCAGGTCGAGGTCGCTGGCCAGCACCCGCTCGTTGACCTGGTGGATGGTGGCGTTGACCGGGCCCAGCTCGACCACCTGGGTGCCCAGGGTGGCGATGAAGCGCCCGTCCGAGGTGCCGCCGGAGGTCGAGGGAGTGGTCTGCCGGCCGGTCACCGCCTGGATGCTGGCGGCCACGGCGTCGAGCAGTTCGCCCGGCTCGGTGAGGAACGGCAGGCCGGACAGCGCCCAGTCGATGTGCCAGTCCAGGCCGTGCTTGTCGAGGATGGCGGCGACGCGCTGCTGCAACCCCTCCGGGGTGGATTCGGTGGAGAAGCGGAAGTTGAACACCACCACCAGCTCGCCGGGGATGACGTTGGTGGCGCCGGTGCCGCCGTTGATGTTGGAGATCTGGAAGCTGGTCGGCGGGAAGAAGGCGTTGCCATCGTCCCAGTGCTCGGCGGCCAGCTCGGCCAGGGCCGGGGCGGCCAGGTGGATGGGGTTCTTCGCCAGGTGCGGGTAGGCCACGTGGCCCTGCACGCCGCGCACCTTGAGGGTGGCGCCGAGGGAGCCGCGGCGGCCGTTCTTGACCACGTCGCCGACCAGAGCGGTGCTCGACGGCTCGCCGACGATGCACCAGTCCAGGCGCTCGTTGCGTGCGCGCAGGCGCTCGACCACGGCCTTGGTGCCGTGCTGCGCCGGGCCTTCCTCGTCGCTGGTGATCAGGTAGGCGATGCTGCCGCGGTGGTCCGGGTGCCCGGCGACGAAGCGCTCGGTGGCGATGATCATGGCCGCCAGGCTGCCCTTCATGTCCGCCGCGCCGCGCCCGCAGAGCATGCCGTCGGCGTCGATCAGGGCGTCGAACGGCTGGTGCTGCCAGGCCTGCGCGGGGCCGGTGGGGACCACGTCGGTGTGCCCGGCGAAGCACAGCACCGGGCCTGCGCCGCCATCACGGCCGGCGCGGCGGGCCCAGAAGTTGTCCACTTCTTCGATGCGCATCGGCTCCAGGTCGAAGCCGCAGGCGGCCAGGCGCTGCATCATCAGCTGCTGGCAGTCGGCATCGACGGGGGTGACGGAGGGCCGGCGGATCAGCTCGCAGGCGAGGGCCAGGGTCGGCGACAGGGACATGGGCAAGGCATCCAGGGTGAAACGGAAAAGGCGCACATCTTAAAGCAAAAGCGCGGGGACAGCGCGTCGTCTGGTCGCAGCGGTTTCCTTGGCAGGATGCGCGTAGGAGCGAAGAGTCCGTTCGCGAGCAAGCTCGCTCCTACGATGCCTCCGACTCCGAGCCCAACTGTAGGAGCGGGCCCTGCCCGCGATTTCGCGCGCAGGGCGCGCTCCTACAAGGAGCACGGTGCGTGGGGTGGCGTATGAGCGAGCATGGCTTTTCGTAGGATGGCGTTGAGCGAAGCGATATCCATCGCCATGACCGCATGGGTATCGCCAAGGCTCAACCCATCCTACGAAAAGCGCCCGGCCGTTCAGCCCACCTGCTCGGAACCGCTCAGCGCTTCTTCCTCACGCGGGCGCGGCAGCGAGGAGAGCAGGGCCTCAACTGTAGCGGGCCCTGCCCGCGATTTCGCGCGCAGGGCGCGCTCCTACAAGGAGCGCAGTGCGTGGGATGGCGTAGGAGCGAGCATGGCTTTTCGTAGGATGGCGTTGAGCGAAGCGATACCCATCGCCATGACCGCATGGGTATCGCCAAGGCTC